>CANDKT010000132.1 GCA_947385365.1 uncultured Bacillota bacterium
AGAGAGCAAACAAACCACAACAGGAGGAAAGGAAATGCGCACCTCATACACTCACTTTACCACAAACGAGCGAGAAATGCTACTACTATTTTCAGATCGAGGCTATAGCATTCGGGAAATAGGCCGGCGGTTGAACCGGTCGGCGTCGAGCATCTCACGGGAACTTCGGCGTAACGGTCGAAGAGATGGCAGCTACAGCGCCTGCCAGGCACAAAAAGCATACCAAGAACGGCGGAAACAATGTGTGCGCAAGCGGAAACTGGATGATCCGGCGCTCAAGGAGCATGTGAAGGAAAAGTTGCTGAAATGCTGGTCGCCGGAGCAGATCGACGGTCGTTTGAAGCTGGAAAAAGCTAAGGTTCGCATCAGTTTTGCCACAATTTATCGCGCCATCCACAGCGGACAGCTGGAGGTATCCAAAAAGTGTCTGCGTCGTGGGGGCCGCAAGCCGTCGCCTCACAAGGAGGAAACGCGGGGCCGTCTGCATGGGCAGAAGACCATCCACGAGCGTCCCAGGAGTGCGGACACGCGAGCTTGGTTTGGACATTGGGAGGGCGACACCGTCCGAGGCGCGCAAGGCAAGGGTGTGGTGGCCACCTTTGTCGACCGCAGGTCCAGATTCCTGGTTGCTTGCCTGATGCCGGACAGACGGGCTAAGTCTTTGACTGACGCCATGTGTACAGCCTTTGACCGCTTTCCACCGTCTTTGAAACGCTCTTTTACCGTAGACAACGGCAACGAGTTCTTTGGCTATCGGGATGTGGAGGACCGCCTGAAAACGAAAGTTTTCTTTGCCGACCCTTATCATCCCTGGCAGCGCGGCTTGAATGAGAACACCAATGGCTTGCTCCGACAGTACTTCCCCAAAAAATGTGATTTCTTAGCTATCTCCGCGCAGGACCTTCAGGCTGTGGTAGATGCCCTGAATCTTCGCCCCAGAAAATGTTTAGGCTTCCGCTCTCCGGCGGAATGCTTCCCTTTGGATAGACTGTTGCACTTCACTTGACAATGTGGCCGTAAAACGTTTGTTCCATTCAATTTTGCAATTTTTGTTTCAGAAAACCGCCGGATACTCCAGTATCTGGAATTTATGGGAGGAGGTCAGTTTTCCGGCTGTTTCAGGCGTTCGGACACGGCGCGGTTGACGGCCTGCGGGTCGGCCTTGCCTTTCAGCTGACGCATGACCTGTCCCACCAGAAAACCCAACGCCTTCACGTTTCCGGCCCGGAAGTCCGCCACCGCTGCGGTCTGGTTCGATAAGACCTCTTCCACGGTCCGTTCCACCAACCCGGCGTCCTGGACCTGCTCCAGCCCGTGGGCCTGCACGTACTCCTCCGGGTCCCCGTCGTCCGGGAAGATCGCCCGGAACACTTTGACGGCGGTGTTGCGGTTGATCCGCCCCGCGGACACCATCCCGATGAGCTTCGCCAACGTTCCGGGGGTCAGAGCCATCGACTTTGGTTCCTGGCCCTCCTCCTTCAAGCGGCGCATCAGCTCGCCCAGCATCCAGTTCGCGGCCTCGCGGGGCGGCGCGCCCAAGGCGATGACCGCCTCGAAGAAGTCCACCAGAGCCTTCTGGCCCGTCAAGATCCCGGCGTCGCTGGCAGGCAGGCCGTAGTCCCGCTGGTACCGCGCCCTACGCGCCTGTGCCATCTCCGGCTGACGGGCGCGGAGCTGCTCCAAGTACGCCTCGGACAATTCCAACGGCGGGATATCCGGCTCTGGGAAGTAACGGTAATCCTGCGCGTTCTCTTTGGAGCGCATGGAGAACGTCGCATCCTTGTTCTCGTCCCAACGGCGGGTCTCCTGCACCACGCGTTTGCCCTCTTCCAGAAGCTCGATCTGACGCCGGGACTCGTAGGCAATCGCGCGGGCGATAGCCTTGAAGGAGTTCAGGTTCTTCATCTCGGTACGGGTGCCTAACGTCTCGGAACCGACGGGGCGGACGGATAAGTTCACGTCACAGCGCAGGGAACCTTCCTGCATCTTGCAGTCGGACACGCCCAGGTATTCCAACGTGGAGCGCAGCTGTTCCAGGTAAGCAACCACCTCTTCGGCGGTGCGGAAGTCCGGTTCCGTGACGATCTCGATCAGCGGCACGCCGCAGCGGTTGTAATCGCAGCGGGTCTGGTCCGCCCAAGGGTCGTGGACCAATTTCCCGGCGTCCTCCTCCATATGCAGCTCGTGGATACGGATGACTTTCTCCCCGCCCTGCTCCGTCTGGATGGGCACGCGGCCATTCCGGGCGATGGGCAGGTAGAGCTGCGAGACCTGGTAGGCTTTGGGCAGGTCCGGGTAGAAGTAGTTCTTCCGGTCGAAGCGGTTTTTCCGGGTGATCTCGCAGTTCAGCGCCAGCCCGGCGCGGGCGGCAAACTCCACCACCATGCGGTTGACCACCGGCAGCGTGCCGGGCATACCGGTGCAGATCGGGCAGCAGTGCGTATTGGGCGCGCCGCCGAAGGCGGTGGTACAGGAGCAGAAAATCTTCGTTTTGGTGGCCAATTCCACGTGGGTTTCCAGGCCGATGACAACTTCCCAGTTCATCCGTGGGCCTCCTTTCCGGCGGGGGAGCGTTTATGCCAGCTGGTGTCCAGCTGGAAGGCGTAGGCGGCGTTGAGGACGCGGGGTTCCGCCAGCGCGGGACCGATGAGCTGCGCGCCGACGGGCATCCCGGCGGCGTCGAAGCCGCAGGGCATGGACAAGCCAGGCAGACCGGCTAAGTTCACCGAGACGGTGTAGATATCGGACAGGTACATCTGGAGCGGGTCGGACAGGCTCTCTCCGAGCCGCGGCGCGGTGGTCGGCGCGACCGGCGTGAGCATCAGGTCGCACTTACAGAACGCCTCGTCGAACGCCTCCTTGACGAGTCCTTTTACTTGGAGGGCCTTTTTGTAGTAGGCGTCGTAGTAGCCGGAGGACAGCACGAAGGTCCCAAGTAAGATCCGGCGGCGCACCTCCGCGCCGAAGCCTTGCGTGCGGGTCTTGCAATACAGGTCGGTTAAGTCCTCGAAGTCCTCCGCCCGCCAGCCGTACTTGACCCCGTCGAACCGGGACAGGTTCGAGCTGGCCTCGGCGGCGGCGAGGATGTAGTAGGTCGGGACGACGTAGCGCATCACGGGGAACGAAAATTCCACCAACTCCGCGCCTCTGGCTTTCAGCGCGCCGGCGACGCTGAGAACGGCACGGCGCACCTCAGCGTCCAGGCCGTCGCCGAAACAGTCCGCTGGGATCCCGAGCTTCAAGCCCCGCACGTCGCCGGTCAGGCCGTCCAGCAAGCTGCCTTGGAACGCCAAAGAGGTACCGTCTCTGGGATCTTGGCCACAGATGGTATCCAACACCGCCGCGCAATCGGCGGCGTCCCGCGCTAAGGGACCGATCTGGTCCAGGGAGGACGCGTAGGCGATGAGTCCGTAGCGGGACACGGCGCCGTAGGTGCCTTTGACGCCGGTGACGCCGCAGTACGAAGCGGGCTGCCGGATGGAGCCGCCGGTATCGGAACCGATGGCGTACCAGCAGGAGCGGGAAGCGACAGCCGCCGCCGCGCCGCCGGAGGAGCCGCCAGGGACGCGTTCCGTATCCCAAGGGTTGCGGGTGGGACCGTAGAAGGAAGTCTCTGTTGTCGAACCCATAGCAAATTCATCCATGTTGAGCTTGCCCAGGGAGACCGCTCCGGCGGTGGCTAAACGTTCCGTAACTGTGGCGTCGTAGGGGGGCGCGAAGTCGCCTAAAATCTTGGACGCGCAGGTGGTTTTGACGCCTTTTGTGCAAATATTGTCCTTGATAGCCATTGGGACGCCGTACAAAGGAGAGGCCGCGGTTTTCGCGTTGACTTGCAGGGCTTTCGCCTGTTCCAGAGCCTGTTCCCCGGTCCGGGTGATGAAGCTGTTCAACTTCTGGTTCGCCTCCACAGCTTCCAGCGCTGCGCGCGTGGCTTCCTCAATCGACACCTCGCCCTTTTTGATCGCCGCTCCTAGCTGAAGAGCGGTCAAGTCCAGCAATTCTTTCATGATACGCCTCCTTAATCTACGGCTTTGGGTACCAGAAACGTCTCCGTATCCGCCCAGGAAGCGTTCCGCAACAGCTCCGCACGGTCGAAGGAAGCCTCTACCACATCGTCCCGCAGCACGTTCTTGATGGGAAAAATGTGGCTCACGGGTTCCACGCCGTCCGTGTCGATGCCGTTCAGGACGTCCATGTAGGCTAAAATCTGTTCCAACTCGCCGGTCATCTTCTCCCGCTCCGAGTCCGATAAGCGCAGACGGGAGAGTTCGGAAATGTAGTCTACCATTTCGGGAGTGATTTTCATTGTTTGCATCCTCTCTGTTCCAAAACTGCCCACATTGCGGGCTTACGGCTCCAATCTCGTCTGGTCCCTCGGGAAAAGACTGGCACGCCGGACGTTATCCAATCCGCACAACTGCGCGGTCAGCCGCTCCAGCCCAATCCCTAAACCGCCGTGCGGCGGAAGCCCGTGCTTATGCGCCATGAGGTAACTGGAAAACTCTTCCGGGTGCATTCCCTTCGCCAACATTTTGTCCACCTGCGTCTGGTAATCGTGGATACGCTGTCCTCCCGTGGTGACTTCCATGCCCCGGAAGAGCAAGTCGAAGGAAAGCGTGAACTTCGGATCGGCAGGGTCGTCCATCGCGTAGAAGGGTCTTTTTTTGGCGGGGTAGTGGGTGACAAAGACGAAATCCGCGCCGTACTCCTCCTTGAAGTAGCGGCCGATATTGTGTTCCTCCTCCGGCTCCAGGTCGTAGGGGTCCCGAATGGGACGGCCATACTTCTCCGCTGCGAGACGCTTCGCCTCGTCGAACCGGACCGCAGGAATGCGTTCCATGTCAGGCAGCGCGACTTCCAAACGTTCCAGCTCCGCGGCGTACTGCGTGCGTAACAGCTCCATCGCGTAGCGCAGGAACCCGGTCTCCATCGCCATCAAGTCGGTAAAGGAATCCAAATACCCCATCTCAAAGTCCATAGACGTGTACTCGTTCAAGTGCCGGGGTGTGTTGTGCTTTTCTGCGCGGAACACGGGGGCGATTTCAAACACCCGCTCAAACACCCCGACCATAGCCTGCTTGTAGAACTGCGGGGACTGCGCCAGAAACGCTTTGCGTCCGAAGTACTCCAAACGGAAAATATTGCTTCCGCCCTCCGCTCCGGCGTGGACGATCTTCGGCGTGTGGATCTCCGTAAAACCTTCCTGGGTCAGGTACTCCCGGAAGGCTCTGGAGAAACCTTCCTGAATCTTGAACACGGACCGTTCCCGGAGACTCCGCAGCACGACCGGGCGTAAGGACAATTCCGTGTCCAGGTTCAGTTTCAGCTTCCAGGCCGAGACCGGCACCGGTAACGGCGCGGCGGGACGGGAGAGGATCTCAATCCGTTCCGTTTCCAGCTCCCGTCCGCCCGGCGCGCGCGGTTCCGCGCGAACGGTTCCCGTAACTACCGCCGCGCACTCCTCCGTCAACCCGTCCGGCAGACGCTCCGGCGGGCAGACGCACTGGATCACGCCGTCCCGCAGACGCAGCGTCACAAAACAGACCCCGCCCAGTTCCCGCAGCGAGTGGACCGCGCCTTTTAATTCCACCGCCTGCCCGTCCAGTGCGCCGGAGAACACCGTCTCCAAGCGCACTTCTGTTTTCTCATACGCGCCAATCAATTCCATTGTCCTCATCCTTTCTTTCGCGGCTCCCGCGCAAAAAATCCCGGGCCGTATGCCAACATACGACCCGGGACGAAATCATCTCAATCATGACTCCGCGGTACCACCCGCGTTGACCTTCCAACAAAGGCCCTCTTTCGAGCCCCTGTAACGTGGGGAAGACGGATGGCCCTCAACTCCCGCGGGAGATCGAACCACCAGCTCAGGAGTGTTGCGCAGCCCCGTCTTTCCCAACCGGACTTTCAGCACGATGGTCCGGTCTCTCTGTTGGACGCTGTGGGGAGCGGTCTCCGTCAAAGCGGTTTGCGTTATGATGGGGAGATTATACGGCAGCGTCCGCCGTTTGTCAAGGAAAATTTTCAACAATTCAGCGAAGCAGAGCGCGAAATTTTTTGGCTGTCTCTTTTTCTCCCCCTTCGGGAAAGAATACAGCTTTTATGAGACGGGCGTGGAAAAAAACGCGTCAGCTCTTGACAAACGGACAGGCTTTGCTATAATGAAGCTGTACTAAGGACAACTGAATCACCTTATCAAGAGCGGTGGAGGGAACGGCCCGATGAAACCCGGCAACCTGCGCGTACACGCAAGGTGCTAAATCCGGCGGTAGAGTATCGAAAGATGAGGGTGCATCCAACTATCAAAACGCTCCGCCGGACGGCGGAGCGTTTTTTCTTGGGCTCCCGGACCCCGGTACGCCGGGGAAATCAGAAAGGAGAATGTTTTATGGCAAAACGTCTGTTCACGTCCGAGTCCGTCACCGAAGGACATCCCGACAAGATCTGCGATCAGATCTCCGACGCGGTGCTGGACGCCATCCTGGAGAAAGACCCCGACGCGCGGGTCGCCTGCGAGACCACCGCAACGACCGGTTTGATCCACGTCATGGGGGAGATCACCACCTCCTGCTACGTGGATATCCCCAAGATCGCCCGCCAAGTGGTCCGTGAAATCGGCTACGACCGGGCGAAGTTCGGCTTCGACAGCGGGACCTGCGCCGTCGTCACCTCCATCGACGAGCAGTCCCCCGACATCGCCTTGGGCGTGGACAAGTCCC
>CANDKT010000133.1 GCA_947385365.1 uncultured Bacillota bacterium
TCATTCCAAAGTTCGGGATACGCTACTATTTATATCGGCAGAACCCGCGGGAAGATAAGAAATCGAAGGAAATTTCTTTCAGAAAACAGGGCCGGGATCGGGTCCGGGGAAGCGGTCCCGGTCCTGTCGGAGCGGGGAAACGGTCCGAGAATTGGCGGAAAGGGACCGTTTGAAGGTCCCGCAGGGAGCAAATCCTCCGGGTTTCCAGCCCGGTCCTAACGGGCGATTTCAGGCCGGAGAACGCGAACGTTTTGGAGATAAAATTCTGCACAAAAATCGAGCCCCCACGTCTCCGCGCCTCCCAGAAAAATTTCCATTTATTTACTAAAAAATACCTTTCACAAGAGTGAAAGTAAGAAAATGGAAACAAATTTGTGCAAGCTGTTCATTTGTGCGGGAAATAAGGCGCTGGAGTTGTCGCCTATTGACAAAGCCACAGAAGCGGTCCATAATATGAAAAGAGCCGCCTCCCGGCGGCTCTTTTTCACAGAACAAAATCAATCAACTTTTGAAAGCGAAGTGCAAGGAACAGGAAAGGAATGGGATGTCAAGACAGGAAAAAAAGGCAAAGTTCCAGTACGCAGGCCAGTCTTCAGGAGGAAAGGAAATCCAGCACGCAGCGTCAGATCTTAAATTGGAGGAAAGGAAACTTGGAGCGTATGAAAAAAAGGGAACAGCGTCTATTGTCATGGCTCTTGGCCGTCGTCATGGTTTT
Organism: uncultured Bacillota bacterium; assembly: GCA_947385365.1. Taxonomy (GTDB): domain Bacteria; phylum Bacillota; class Clostridia; order Oscillospirales; family Oscillospiraceae; genus Lawsonibacter. Next base: position 716 of record CANDKT010000133.1, read on the forward strand.
GTCCATGCTTCCGGCGGGAGCGTTTGCTGCGGAAGCGGACGATTTGAGCGGGGACGCCGCTCAGACCGAGATTACCGCTGACCGCGTTCCTGTAGAAGAGCAGGAGGATCAGGATACTGAAGAGCCTCCGGTTCAGCAGGAAGAAAATCAGGATACCCAGGAACCTCCCGTCGAGCAAGAGGAGGTCAACCAGGATACCGAAGAACCTCCCGTTCAGGAGGAAACCGAGACTTCCGGCGCGGAAGAAACGGAACGCGCCGCTGGAGAGGTAGTTCAGTGGAGCGTAGACACCGAGACCCGAGGCAACTGGACCGATAAGTACGGCAAGGACGGCTACGTCCTGTGCGCCTGGAGTGGCAGCGAAGCAGCCACGAAAGGTGAGGCCACAGTAGATGTAGGAGGTACAGATGTTATTGCCTTGCCGGATTACATTGAGAAGATCAGTTATGCAACAGTTACCCGTCACGGAAGATGGGTAGGAGCTACCAACCAGAATACCGACGGTTTGCCTCTGAAGACAGACCCGAATGGAACTCATAAGGTCAGCTATTACTTTGACGATGAAAAACTGACCGTAAAGATCACCGCCAAAAACGACGCCCCCTACTGGCTCACCCTGTATGCTGTGGCGGAAAACGCGAAAGGCCGCCAGAATATCGTGCAGGCGTTCCGGGCGGGGACTAACGAGGCTCTTACCGACACGGTGGAAATGACCGAGCTGACGGTAGGCAAGTATGTCACCGCGCAGCTGTCCGGTTCGGTGGATGTTGTCATTACAAACGACAATATCGTTGAGCTTCAGACCAACGCAATCGTCAGCGGTATCTTCTTCGACTCCGAGGCCCCCGAACCCCCCGTTCTCCCCGAGGTCAAAGTGGAACAGATCACCGTGACCTCCTATCACAGCAACGGGTTCTATAACCTGATCGACGGCAAAGCCACGGCTCAGATGAGTGCCGCCGTGCTGCCCGCCAACGCGACCAACGCGCAGGTGGAGTGGTCCGTATCGCCCGCTGAGACCGCGACGGTCAACGCCGACGGTCAAGTGACCGCGACCGCGGCCGGGACCTACACCGTCACCGCGACCGCAAAAGACGGCTCCGGCGTGACCGGCTCCGCCAACATCGAAGTCCTGGATACCAGCGGGCTTCCCGCCTGGACAATGGACGCCGAAACCAAAAGCGGTTGGGTGGATAAGTACGGCAAGGACGGTTACGTCCTGTGCGGCTGGGACGGCGGCAGAGATCTCTCAGACCTGCCCTACTACATCACCTCCGTCACCTACCTGACCCAAGACCGCTCCGGCGGCTACGTGGCCAGAAACGCGGCCACAGCAGGCAACGAGACTTGGTGGGAGTACGGCCTGCCCACCAAGGAAGACCCCAGCGGAACCCGGAAGATCGCTTACCGCTTCGACGATAAGGCCCAGACCGTTCGGATCACCGCCAACGACAGCGATGAACATCAAGTCACCCTCTACTGCCTGTCGGAAGGCGACCTCGGCAGACAGCAGACTGTGCAGGTCTTCAACCCCGCCACCGGCAGACCTATCAGCGCGCCCGTGACCATGAAGCAGATGACTCAGGGCAAGTACGTCACCATCTCCTTTACCGGCTCCGTGGACGTGCTGCTCATCAATGACAACTACAGCCCCCTCAGAACCAATACCGTGGTCAACGGCGTCTTCTTCGACACGCACTTCGAGGGCGATATCCCTGCGCGCCGCCTGTCTGTCTCCCCCGCGGACGGCGAGATCGTCCGGACGGAACTGGGCAAAGTGCAGATGAACGCCTCCATCTGGCCGGAAAACGCGGCAGATCAGAACGTCGCTTGGTCCATTTCTTCCGGGGCGGACGTGGCCGCCATTGATGAAAACGGCTTGCTCACCATCTCCAAAGCAGGCGCGTTCACCGTGAAAGGCACCGTCGCCAACAGCGGCAACGAGACCTTCGGCCCCGTCTCCGACGAGATCGCTATGATCTCCGTGGACGGCATGACCGTCCCCGACGCCGCGGAGCTTTCCAAAGCAGGCGAGGATTTCGTCGTCCTCCAGAACCCCTACGTCCGGGTCCTCTTTAACCTGGGAACCGGCCTCTACAGCGTGTATGATCTGGACAGCGATATCCCCTACGTACTCAACGCCTACTTCCAGGTCAACGATATCCGCAGTATGGATGGCTACCGCTTCCAGATGCAGGAGATTGACCTCCCCTCCACGACGAGCGCAATCGAAACCGGGAAAACGATTCCTCTGACCAACGGCACCGGGAAGGCCGTCCGTTTGACCGGCAGTAAGCAAAACGCCCCCAGCCTCGTCCTGGACCTGATCCTGGAAGATGATACCCCCGATATCCTGCTCCGCGCCGGTCTCGATAACCGCACCGGCAGCGGGATCAAGATCATGCAGATGTACCCGATGATCGCCCGCAGTCAGGAGAAAGGCGGTATCTTTGTGGGTCCCGACCCCGCGGAACATCACGCCGTCCTGACCGGCGAGGGCAACTGGACCGTTCCAGAGGTTAAACAGACCGTCAACACAACCTCTAAGAACAACCTGCTCCTCTCCTACCGCGACAACCCCAACAAGGAGAGCTTCCTGCTGGGTCAGCTGACCACTTACTCCTTCCAGAGTACCATCACGATCTCTTACAATGCCAACGCTTCCATCACAAACCACGGACGCAAGAGCATCAACGCCGATATCCGTATCTACGACAGTACCGGCAAACTGGTCGATAACAACAGCGTGTACGTGGGCGACCTGGCCCTGCTGAACTTCGTCGAGAAGAACCCCTACGACACAATGGAACTCTTCGCCGCCCGTCAGGCGAAGGCAATGGACGTGTCGCTGATCGGCGACGAGTTCGACGGCATGGACCCCTATATCTATGAGTGCCTCTGGTACGTCAACTGGTACACGTCCGGCGCAAACAACGCGAACTTCGCTGTGCAGGAGGTCCGGGACCTCTACAAAAAAGGTCTGGCCAACTACGCCCGGCCCTGCCTCCGCGTGGAACCGGATACCTACGAGAACCCCAATGAACAACTGTGGTGGGACGATGCACACTGGAAAGCATTTGGCCACCTGACCGACAACTACCCCACGATGGCAAAATGGGTGGAGGCTATGCACGAGGCCGGCGGCGAGGCCGGTACCTATATGCAGGCTTCCTACCGCTCCGACGACTACTGCGAACAGTTCCCAGAGCAGATGTACTACAACGACTCCCGCTACGGCGCGGACTACACAGACCCTGCGTTCGAAGCCCATATGAAAGAGGTCTACACCAACCTCAAAGACGCGGGCATCCGCTCCATCTTCTACGACTACGCCGGTCAGTATCACGGTGTTTCCGGCGGCTACCTGTTGGATAAAACCGGCGGCTTCGAAGACGAACACGCCACCGCTGTGGAAGCGTACCGGAAAATCTTTGAGTTCCCCAAAAAGTACATCGGCCGGGACGTCCGCATCAGCGAGAACTCCTGGGAGTACAGCGGCTCCGATCTGGCCCTCGGTCTGCTCGATATCCAGCGCAATATCCACGATACCAACGAGTATAACCCCGATATCGCCAGACCCGCAATCAATCAGTGGTACCGTCACCGAACCACAAAACTGCTCTACCCCGACACCAAAGTCTTCGAAAACGACGACCTGGACCTGCGCCGGGCTCAGATCACCGGCACCGGCTTCTTCTTCGGCAAGACTACCCTGGGCGAGAGCGTCAACCGTATGAGCCAAGACAAAATCCAAGACGTGGGCAAGATCGTACCCTTCCCCGTCGACGGCATCAGCGCCCGCCCCGTGGGTCTGCTGGAAGGCGAGTACAAAAATAATCCCTACGTCTATGACTACAAGTTCGATTCCCAGTACGACGACCACATCCTGATGTTCTGGAACCAGGACGGAGAAGGCGCTAAGACCATCCGCGCCGAACTGGGTTTGGATACCGCCTTCGGCGGCATCGGCTTGGACCCCGATAAGGATTACGAGATTTGGGACTTCTGGGATTGGAAGTACATCGGCCGCTTCCACGGCAGCGATACCCTCTCCCTCCTGGTGCGCAATCAGGAAATGAAAACGATGGCGGTCCGTGAGGTCCGGGAGAATCCCTACCTCATCTCCACCAACCGCCACGTCCTTCAGGGCATCGAGAAAATCGACGTCAAGAACTTTACCTACGACCCGGCTGCCAAGACCATCACCGGTACCTTCGCTATCGTCGGAAACGATACCTACCGGGCCATCATCGGCTTGGGCGACAATCAGCTGGCCGTCGAGTCCTTCACCGTGGACAACCAGAACGTAACGGCCAGCTACGCGCAGAATGCTGCACATCACTATATACAGCTGACCCTGAGCGCCGCCCAGAACGAAGAAGTACCCTTCACCCTGAAGCTGAAGGACGGCGAACCGCCTAAAGATACCACTCCTCCTACCGCCATCACCGGCTTGACCGCTTCCGCGGATATCTACGGCGTGACTACGCTGAAATGGAACCCGTCTAAGGACGACAGTACCTTCGTGGAGTACGAGATCCACGGCTCCGCGGACCCCGACTTCACCCCCAGTGAGGATACCCTCCAGCTCCTGACGGCTTACCCCAGCTTCACCGCCGAACAGATCCCAGAAGGCGACTACTACTACAAAATCATCGCCCGTGACAATTCCGGCAACAAAACGGAACCCGCTACGCTCAAAACCAACGTGCAGGTCATGGCACCGCCCCTCAGCGACGTGACCGCAACCGCCGGAAATACGCACAACGACAGCCAGACTCCCTCCAAGGTTCTGGATAACAATCCAAGCACGATTTGGCACACCAATTGGAACGGCTGCCCCCGGGCGAATATGTGGATCGACCTCGCCTTCAAGAACGGCGTCACGGCGAACGCCTTGCGCTATCTCTCCAGAAACGACCACACAAATGGCATCATCAACAAGTACAGAATCGAGGGCAAGCGGGTCGGCAGTGACCAATATGAGGTCATCGGCGAAGGCGAGTTCTCCGGTAAAAAGGGTACCTGGGACGAGGCCGCTTTCACGGAAGGAACCTACTCCAATATCCGTTTGTATGCGGTCACTTCCCAAAGCACGGACGCAGGTAAGGACGGCCGCGAATATGCTTCCGCCGCCGAAATCCGAGTCGTCAATGTCCCGCGCCTCACCTCCATCTCTATGCGCGAGAGCGAGATCGCAGTCGAATACGGGAAACCGCAGGCCCTGCTGGTCGACGTCTACCCCACCAACCTCGCGGACACCGCTATCACCTTTACCTCCAGCAACCCCGAAGTGGCAACCGTTGACGAGAACGGTATCGTGTCCGGCGTCTCCACAGGCGACGCGGTCATTACCGCCGCCGTCGGAGAATTGACCACCTCCTGCACCGTCCACGTCACCGTTCCGGTCACGGACATCACCGTGAAACTGGGCGAGAAACCCGTGAATGAGAAGACAATTCTCCGAGTCTACACCAACGATAATCACGCAAATCACAGCCTGACCCTCACCGCCGAGGTGAGCCCCGACCACGCAACCAATAAGGGCGTGAACTGGATCCGTGAAACCGTGGAGGGTAAAGTCGCCCTTAGCCGTAACGGCAATCAGCTCACCGTCACCGCAATCCATAACCCAGCTGAGACCAATGTGGGCCTTGTCACGCTGAACGTCATCGCAGAGGGCAACCCGGATATCAAACAGACCATCAACGTTCAGGTCGTCCGCCTGCTGGAAAACAACGTGACCATCAGTATTCAGGGCGTCAACGACCCCAACGCTACGCCGAAGTTCGGCCAGACCCTGGAAGCGGATATCAACCAGCTCAAAATGACCGACGCAGGCAAAGCCGCCCTGAAATATCAGTGGAAACGCGGCGGTGCGAACATCACCGGCGCGACCAGCAAAACCTACACTCTGACCGCCGCGGACGTCGGCGCGAAGATCTCCGTGG
>CANDKT010000134.1 GCA_947385365.1 uncultured Bacillota bacterium
GATTATATTACCAGAACACCCGCCCTTTGTCAACTACTTTTTTCAAGTTTTTTCGGATTTTTTTCGCGTCAGCTCTACTCCACCATATCTTTGGTATCCTGCGCGTTTCCGCCGCAAGATATGCCTTTTCCGCGCGATTTCCCCCGCAGAACGGCCAGCGTGCAGATCCCCGCCGGGACCGCCAGCCCTAAAACCAGCCCGGTCATCGGAACGATCCGCTCATTCCACACCTGCGCCCGGCCGCCGGAAAACAGCGTCAACGCCAGCACGACTCCGACAAAACCCCCTGCAATCTGGGCCGGTTTCCCGAACGCCCGGCCTGCGGTCTCCTCGCTCAGGGCCCGCAGCGCAAAAAGCAGCAGCACCGCCAAGCTCAAGTCCGCGCACGTCCACACCACCGCCACGATGCTTTCAATCCGCTGGAACGCGCCCTCCACGCCTACGCTCTTGGCCAGCGTAAAAAACGGGCTGTTCAAACGGCCCGCTAACACCGGGCCGAGGTTCCCGATCAAGATGAACTGGGAGACCGTCAGCAGAAAGCAGCCGCCCACAACCCAAGCCGTCCAGTGACGGACACGTTCTTTTTCCGCCGCCCGCGTCTGCCGCGCGAGGAATCCGCCGAACAATCCCCAACTCAACGCTCCGGCGGCGGGCAGCGCGCCCCGCAAAACGGGCAACAGATCGTCTCCCCACAGGGGAAGGACACGTTCCAGCCGCACCTGAGACAGGGAGAGCAGCAACACTACGCCGCCGGTCAGCAGCAGCGCGGCCAGGAACAGTTGACCGACCCGCGCGAACGCTTCCAGACGTCCCAACGCCATCCACAGAGTCATGGCGGCGGTCGCCAGGAGGAAAAAGAACAACGTTCCGTCCCGTTCGCCCGCTCCGAACAGACGCTGGGCGCACAGACGCAGGCGCAGACCGAACAGTAATTCCGCCCACACTATATATACGATCTGCACGCACCGGCCCGCGAACGGTCCGAGTGCGGCTTGGATCCCGCCATCGGACAGCCGTCCCAGTAACCACCCCGCCAGCAGTACCAACGGGATCGCCGCCGCCGGAGCCAGCCATGCGCCTTTCCCTGACTCGGGCAGCGTGACCGCAGGCAGCAGTTCCGCCGCGGGAGCCAGCGTTCCCGCCCAAATCAGCGCAGCTAACTGCGTGCGGGAAATGGGTTCATTTTTCAAGATTCCCACCTGTTTTCTTGTGATTTGTCAGTCTTCAGGTCACGCCGCATCGGGGTCCAGGGGGCTGGCCCCCTGGCGCGGGTCCAGGGGCGCGGAGCCCCTGGCGGGTTTGGGCGGAGCCCAACATATCACTGCACCGCGAGTTCCAATCGCAGCGACGGCGCGTCCGTTTGGAACCGGTCGGGCCAATTCGGAGCGAGCCTCTGCCACTGATCCGGCGCGGTGAGCGCGGCTTTCGGCCCAAGCCCAACGCAATCCGCCTGCCAGAAACGAAGCCGTTCCAACGCGGCTTCCAGGCGAGCGGTCTCCTGGACCGCCAAGTCCTCCTTCAAACGGCTCATTTCCTCCCGCGTCAAGGGTTGGCGGTGTCCCGTCAGGCGGACAGTCACCCGACAAACGATTTCCAAGCCGTTCTGCTGAAACGTGCATTTCGTCTCGGCTCCCGTGACCCGAACGTTCACGTCCTCATCGGACAGCCGGGCTTCCAGGATCTCCGCCGCCGGCCGGCCGGCCAGCAGCTCCAAACCCCGCGCGGCTTCTCCTTCCAGGAAACCCGCCAGAACGCCGTCTTTTAACACGGCGTAGCCGCCGTCCAGCAGCGCGGCGGACTCATCCTGTCCCACGGTCAGCGCGGGAAGGTAGGCGCAACCCCATTCCAACAGGTCCGTGTAAACTTCCCCCGCCGTCCGGGAAATGGACGCTACGCCCATTTCCCCATCGGTGCGCAGAGTCGCCAGGCGGCTTTCGACGCCCTGTCCGTCCCCGGAGGACACCGCGTGGGCCGCGCTGTCTCCCCGAACGACCCAGACGCCCGCGCCCGGACTCATTTCCCGGCTTTGCGCGAAGTGGTCCAGAACGGGGCCCACGTTCTGCCGGGCCAGCTCCTCTCCGAGCAGCAGCTGGTCCACGTAGCCGAAAAACACATAGCTGTCGCTGAGGTTCTGGAGCGCCAACGCCGCCGCGCTGATGGACGCGCCTCCGGCAGCCAGAACCAAGGCGTCTTCCCGATCTCCTTGCAGGCCCTTGGCTCTGGGGCCGGTGGAGACCGTGACGGCGGTCTCGTTCCCGGTCCGATCCACGCCCATCGTGCGCAGCAAAGCCATATCGCCCATCTCGCGGGGCTGAGGCAGCTGACTACAGCCTGTCAAACTCAAGCTCAGGCCCACGGCCAGCGGAAGAGTAAAGAGCCGATGTCTCACCGCTGATTCCTCCTGTTCCAAGCGCGTGCCGCGCCGTCTCGTTTTTTGATCCAGGGCAGAGGCAGACGCAGTAGGCTGGGGTGGCTTTGAGAACTCCCAGGGCCGGTGGTGAAGGGCGCCAGGTAGGGTACGCCGAAGGTCTCCAGGCGGGCCAGGTGGAAGAGCAGCGCAGCGATCCCGAGTCCTAAACCGAACAGTCCCCCGAAACTGGCCAGAATCGCCAGCAGGAACCGCCACAGCCGTAAGGCGTTGCCGAAGTCCTGACTTGGCTGGGTGTACCCGGCGACGCCAGCAATCGCCACGGCGATCAGCACGGCGGGGGATACGATGCGGGCTTCCACCGCGGCGTTGCCCACCACCAGTCCGCCGAGGATAGACACCGTGGTCCCAATCGGTCCGGGTAAGCGGAGTCCGGCTTCCTGTATGACTTCGAAGGACAGGAGCATAATCAGCACTTCGAAGATGGTGGAGAAGGGCACTTCCTGTTTTGCGGAGACGATGGAGAGGGCTAACTTGACGGGTATCGCTTCCGGGTGGTACGTGACCAGCGCGATATAGAGTCCGGGCAGGAGGAGGGTCAGCGCGGTGCAGAGGTAGCGGATCAGCATCAAGGCGGAGGCGGCCATCCAGTGGTAGGCGCGGTCCTGACCGGTTTTGAAGAACTGGTCAATGGTGCCGGGAGCCAGCCAGCCCAGAGGAATCCCGTCCGCCAGCAGACCGACGCGGCCTTCCAGCAGCCCTTGGCAGAAGCGGTCAGGTCTCTGGGTGCTGGCCAGCAGAGGGAAGGGGGTGGACGCGGCGGGGGTAAGGTACTCTTCCAGATTGCCTGCGGCCTCCACGCCGTCGATGTCGAGCCGGTCGAGTCCTTCCGCCAGCTGAGCCACCACGTCCGGGTCCGCGATGCCGTCCAGCCAAACCAAGTCCACGGGCGTCAGGGACTGACGTCCCACGATAAACTCCCGCACGTGCAGTTCCGGAGCGCGGAGACGGCGGCGAACAAGGGACGTATTCGTCCGCACGCTCTCCACGAACGAGTCCCGTGCGCCTTTCAGGGACGGCTCATTCTCCGGTTCCCCGACGGAACGTTTTTCTTCGGTCGCGACCGGGATGACGAGCGCGTCCATTCGTCCCGGCAAAAAAAGAGCGCAGCTTCCATTGACGAGGGCCAAAGCGACAGAGTCCAGTTCGGTTTCACGTTTGGCGTCCTGCGCGTACAGCGCGCCCTGTTCCAGCAGCTCAAAGATTCGCCCCTCCGGCACGCTGGACAACATCGCGTCCTGCGCCAGAGGGCGGAGGACGTAATCGTTGAGCCGTTCGGTCCGGGTCATCCCGTCGATGTAGCACACCGTCACGGAACGGGAGGCGTCTCCGTGCAGAAGGACTTCTCGCTTACCGAAATCCGCGCAGTCTGCAAAAACCTGCTCCAGGCTTTCCAGCGAGAGCGGCAAGTCGAACCGAGGTTCCCGTCGGGGATGCGGACCGCTGTCCGGTTGCTGTTTGCTCATAGCCGCGCCTCCTTTTTTCCTAGCTTGCCAAAAAAACCGGCGTTTATGCGCACGCCCTTCTCACAAAAGCTGTATTCTCCCCCCGAAGGGGGGAGAATACAAAAAAATCCACTTTCTTTGTTGTCAAATGGAGAAAAAGCAGCGGCTGACATGTGGAAAAGCAATTTGTGAGACAGGCGTGCGTTTATGCGCGTTGGCTCTTGCAAAAGCCGGGAGAAAATGGTATACTAGAACAAAACGGCGAGACATCGGGATGAAAGGTGGTCTTATTCATGGCGCTGTTTCTGGAAAATTTTTACCTACAGCCCTTCAAAGAGGACGACACGATGTTCCAATGGCTGGTAATCCAGGCGGCAAAAACCGGAAGGCCAGTACAAGGATATGACGGGAAATATTATAATGCGGATTTTAAAAATCTTCAGCTCATTCTGCGCGTTGAGAAAAATCCAAACGATGGACCATCAGAAATCGCTGGGATAGATACGCACGCGCCCGGAATGGCGGTTTGGACAGTACAAGCGGGGGAGATGAACATCCAGCGAAAAGACGCGGACAAACTGGAAAAACGGGTCGTCGTCAGCCGCCCTGATGACAGCGGCGGTATGGCCGTGGTGAATATCGTGAACGCTGATGTTCTCCCATCCTATATGCCAGGAGATATTCTGAACCTGCAAATGGCGATGTTCCCATTGAGCATTCACTACTATGAGGATGAAGAGGCTTACGTTGACGCGGAAAAAATCTCCGTTGGCGGGGAGAGATGTACTTTAGCTGACGGGTTTGTCATGCCAATCGGCCTGTTTCAAAACCGAAATCCTGAGAGCGCGGACTTTGAGTCGGATGAGTATTCGGATGATATCGTTTTGGTACGGGCGACCGTCCAGGAAGTCTACGTGCGAGACGTGGAGCTGACAGAGGAACTGCGTTGTTCTTTCTTAGCGTGCATTGTCAAGACGGAATTTGGGGAGCTTGACATCATCCACACATTGGATCAGGTAGACGAATCGGAACGAGACAATATAAAAAAAGGCGCAACGGTTTGCCTTTATAGTGATAAGGATCTAAATTCACTTACCACTGTTGGCTGACGGTTTCGGGGTGCATACGAAAGCCCGTCTGATTCCTGTTAGGGATTCAGACGGGCTGTTTTTTCAATATTAAAGAATGGATTGATTGAAAATAGCGCCTACACCAACTTGAAAATGGATATTACGCTTTGGAAATCACGTTTTGAAAAGACTGATAAACGCTTTCCCGATCAATATAGTCTGTTCTGATTGTGCCGGACATCCAAGGCTTTTCGGCCACCCATCCCCGGTTGCTGTCAATCAAAGTATCCAGCGAATCCATCAGACTGTCCATAAACGGATTGAACGCAGAAATCAGCATATTTGACAGCTTTTCACTAACGCCAGCGTTCCCCGCACTATTTTTCAATGCGCCGTATTGTGTTGCAAGGTGCTGCCCCAGGGCCGCATCGCTTTCATTGATATTCCAGGTTGGACGTTGCAGTTGTTGGAAAAGCGTCTTTGCATAGACACCGGCAAATGACAAATCGTTTCCGTCATAGGGGGCCTGTTCATTGACAGATCGCTTTTGCGTTTCTGCGGACGATGTACCGGCGCTTTGCCGAAGCTGGGCCGCCATATATGCGTCATCCTGTTTCAACCACTGTTTATCAGGCGCGGTAATGCTCACATAGTCCCCATTCTTTTCAATGTAATCCGTGTAAGCATTGGCCTTTTGATCTATCAGGGCCAAAACACTGTTCCGCATATCCGCAGTCGTTCCAGACTGTCCCAGGCCCTCGAAAAAGCCGCCGACGCTGTCCGCATACGAGTTTGCCATTTCCTCTTTTGCCTGTGTATAAATCTGCTCCAGCTTTTGCAGCTCCGCCTCTTGATGCTCCCCTGTGAATTGAGTTTGGATACGATCTTTCAAAACCGCATATCGGGACGCAAGATAATCGGCCTTTTGCTCAAACCGTTCAATGTTATCAAACCCTACGCCGATTTGCACAAAATCTGCCTGTACACCCCGCCAGTCAATTTCTTCTCCAAGTCCTTTTTGGGCAAGCTCGTCATTGAATTTCTCCAAATCCGCTTTTGAGATGTCGTCTTTCAAAATCAGCTTTACGGGTTCGGAGGAGGTACGCACAAACGCATCACCGTCAAAGTATCCGTCAATGCGAGATTGCTTCATATACTGGTTGAGGAGCGCGTCCTCCTCGGTGTAAGAGGATTGTTCCGACGGCGGCAGAAGCTCCGCCTGCAAACGGCTGTCAGGAGCGGTCCAAGTATAGGAGGGACTTCCCATCGCCTGCATCTGGCCGGAACTCGGCTTATAGATGCCGGAGCGTGTATCCGCTTGTGCGTGAGTACCTATTTCCACACGATCATATTGCGTTGGAGTGGTTTGCATTGAAGCAAAGGGCAAATTTGCGCGTACTGCTGAAATGCCCATCTTGCCCATATAGGGAGCTGCCTGTATTTGACCAACAAACATAATTTAATCACCTTTCTATTGAATTGGTAGAAAACGGAGCTTACTCCGCGTCGTTGCCAATGCTCGTTTTGAATGTGTTCCAAATCCCAGTATAAATGGACTGGAATAGCGATTCCCGTTGAACAGCGCCGGTATCCGCTGTCTCCCAATCTTCAAAGTGAATTTCTTCCCCCTCCTCTACGCAGTCCC
>CANDKT010000135.1 GCA_947385365.1 uncultured Bacillota bacterium
TGCCTTTCTGACGCCAGGGTTTTTTCCCGCCGCCGGAGACCTCCGCGCGGGTCAGCGCGCTCTGGGTACCCTGACGGCAGTTGGCCAGGTGGTTCTTGACCACCTCGTGGACCACAGTCGGGTTGGGTTCGATGCCGAAGACAGCCTCGGAGAGTTCGATCTCGCCGATTTGCTGACCGGCCATGTTGAACAGGTTCGCTTTAGGCATGACTCAATCTCTCCTTTCCTTACTTGCTGCGGGCGGAAGCCTTCTGCGGGTTGACGCGGGCAGAAGCCTTCTGCGGGTTGACGCTGATACCAGCCGCGCCCTTCTTCTCGGCGTTGTGCTTGACGGTGTTCTTGAGGAAGACCACGCCGCCTTTGGGGCCGGGGATTGCGCCGCGCACCGCGATGAGGCCCAATTCGGTGTCGACCTGCACGACGTCCAGGTTCTGGACGGTGACTTGCTCGTTGCCCATCTGACCGGCGCCGTCGCGGCCTTTGTAGATATGGCCGGGGGTAGTGCCCGCGCCCAGGGAACCCTGGTGACGGTGGACGGGGCCGCCGCCGTGGGTATTGCGTTTGACGGCCGCGCCGTGGCGTTTGACGACGCCCTGGAAGCCGTGACCTTTGCTGGTGCCGGTGACGTCCACGTAATCGCCTACGGCGAAGACGTCGGCGGTCAGCTGGTCGCCGACCTCGAACTTGGAGCAGTCGTCCAGGGCGAACTCTTTCAGCACGCGGACGAACTCGGTCAGGCCGGCTTTTTTCTGGTGACCCAGTTCGGGTTTGGTCAGCTTACGCTCGGGGACGGGGATAAAACCCAGCTGAATGGCGTTGTAGCCATCCTTTTCGGCGGTCTTCTTCTGCACGACGGTGCAGGGGCCGGCCTGGATCAGGGTGACGGGCACCACATGGCCGGCTTCATCGAAGATCTGGGTCATGCCGATCTTTTTGCCGATGATTGCTTTCTCCATCTTGGATTTCCTCCTAAATCAGGTTATTGGTCGGCGGAGTTGGGCAGGATTGCTTCCCATTGCTCCGGCGACTTGACCCGCCCGCCTCCATCACGCGGCGGGCTGCGGGTACACGAATGGGGGGTCTGCCGGGGTTACAGCTTGATTTCAATCTCCACACCGGCGGGCAGTTCCAGGTTCATCAGGGCCTCGACGGTCTTGGGGGAAGGCTTCACCACGTCGATCAGCCGCTTATGGGTCCGGCGTTCGAACTGCTCGCGGCTGTCCTTGTACTTATGGACGGCGCGCAGGATGGTGACGACTTCCTTTTTGGTGGGCAGGGGGATGGGGCCGGAGACGCTGGAGCCGGTCCGCTTGGCGGTCTCGACGATTTTCTCCGCGCTCTGGTCGATGAGCTGGTGGTCATAGGCTTTCAAGCGGATGCGGATCATTTCTTTTTGAGCCATTTGAGTGATTCCTCCTTGAAATACGAAGTGGGAGCGTTCAGGGGATGCCGCCCTCCGCGTTGGATGGGGGGCACAGGGCGGACGCGGTTCGCTCGGCCTCCGCACAAGGAACGATTCCGGTACACGTTTCCGTGTGTATCGTTCCCGGCCACGAAAAAACCGGCGCAAAGACAGGCCGGTTCTCTCATGCCGGGCGTTCTGCCACACCCTGCACGGACTCGCTCAGCCGCCCGATTTTCGGACATACTCCACGGAAGTTACCTCAGGGATTCTGAGCAATCTCCCGTATCATCGCAAACGCATCCTTTCAGACGCCCCGTTATCATACAACAACACCCCCGTGTGTGTCAAGCGTTTTTGAAAAAAATTTTTGTCGCTTTCCACAAAAATCCCGCCTCACTTTTGGCGCGCTGCACGTGGGACCCCCAGTCACCGCGTTCCGCGGTGACTGCCCCCCTTTCAGGGGGGCCTTTCCAAGCCTCCCCTGAAAGGGGAGGTGGCCCCGCCGAAGGCGGGGTCGGAGAGGTTCCGGTTCCGGAGGGGTTCCGCGGTTCAGTGCAGCCGGAACAGCACGCCGGAACGGGGCGGGACGCGCAGCAGAAAACCGGTCTCGATGGGTTCGATATGCGCCCGGCCCAGCAGCGTCACAGGTACGCGGGTCTCCTCCAGGAGCAGGTCTTCCGGGTCGTCTCCGGCGTTGCAGGCGCACAGCAGCCGTTCGTTGACGCTCTGACGGGTGAAGGCCAGCAGGGGCCCTTCTCCGGCCAGGTAGCGGATATCGCCCCGGCGCAGAGCGGGATGTTTCCGGCGCAGCGCGCCTAAGGCGCGGAACCAGTCCAACAGTTCCCGGTCCTCGTGTCCCCAGGGGTAGGTCCGGCGGTTGAAGGGGTCCTCAAAGCCTTCCATACCGGCCTCGTCGCCGTAGTAGATGGTAGGGGAGCCGGGGAAGCAGAACAGCAGCAGGGACGCGGCGCGCAGCAGGTCTTTGCCGCGGCGGCGCTGTTTCGGGGAGAGCCGGAAATTTGCCCGCCACTCCTTGGACTGGTCCCGGAACTCCCCGCCCGCGCCCAGGAGCGTGAGCGCGCGGGGGGTGTCGTGGGTGCCTAAGGAGTTCATCGCGGAGTAGAAGGCGAAGGGCGGGTAGTTCTCCCGGAGCGTCTCCATCGCCTCCACGAAGTGTTCCCCGCCGCCGCCCTGAAAAAATTCCAGGATCGCGCTGCGCAGGGGGTAGTTCATCAACCCGTCGCAGTGTCCGCCCAGGATATGTTTCCGGCGCACGCCGTAGGCGATTTTGGTGGAGCCGTCCTCCCACACCTCGCCGATGACGATCCCGTCGGGTTTCTCCGCCCGGACGGCGGCGTGGACGCCTTGGACGAAGTCGTCGGGCAGTTCGTCGGCCACGTCCAGCCGCCAGCCGTCCGCGCCCGCCCGGAGCCAGCGGCGCACGACGGAGTCCTCCCCGTCGAAGATGAAGTTCCGATAGCTGGGGTCGTTCTCGTTGACGGCGGGGAGCGAGTAGATCCCCCACCAGCTCTCGTACTCCCGCGGCCAGTCGGTGAAGCAGAACCAGGAGCGGTACGGGGAGTCCCAGCTCTGCACCGCGCCGGTGTCGGGGTAGAAGCCGTTGCCGTTGAAGTAGCGGCTGACGTAGCCGGTGTGGTTGAACACGCCGTCCAGGATGACCCGCATCCCGCGTTTATGGGCCTCGTCGCACAGGCGGCGGAAGTCCTGATTGCTGCCCAGCATGGGGTCCACTTGGGCGTAATCGGCGGTGCCGTAGCGGTGGTTTTCGGCGGCCTCGAAGATGGGGTTGAAATAGAGGGTCTCCACGCCCAGGCCCTTGAGGTAGTCCAACTTTTCGATGACGCCCGGCAGGTCCCCGCCGAAAAAGTCCCGGTTGCGGATCTCGCCCCGGTGGTCGGGGCGGAACTCGGGGGTGTCGTCCCAGTCCTGATGCACCCGGCGGCCTCCCACCATCCCGGCGGGGTCCGGCAGGCGGCTGCGGCAGAAGCGGTCCGGGAAGATCTGGTACGTCACGCCCTGCCCGAACCAATCCGGGACCGTCTCGCTCCCGTCGTACACCGTGAGCTGGTAATGGCCCAGTTCCCGTCTCCGGCCGTCGATTCCCTCCAGCTCGAAGCTGTACCACACCAGGCCGACGTAATCCTTGGTGTCCAGCTCGGCCCGGAACAGGTCCCGCGCGCCGTCCAGGCCCACCCACGGCATAGGCAGAGTCATCTCCTCGCCGCCGCGGCTCTCGAAGCGGGCGGTGAGCCGGGCTATAGAAAATCCCTCCGCCCGCGCCGGACGCAGCGTGAAGCGCACCAAAGTGCCCGCCGCTACCGCGCCGTAAGGCGTCTTGTACCGCGGGTCCCGGGAATCGTAGGCTGGCTGATATGGCAGCATTGGGGTCACTCCAAGCGTTTCAGAATCAAAGGGTCCGTTTGGTCCGCCGGGGGGTTCAGTGGTACTTGTAGCTCCCGCCGCCGATGAACTCCCGCAGCAGCGAGTCCCGCGGCACCGCCGCCGGGTCGATGGGCAGGAAGTGCTGAAACGCCTGCGTCAGTTCGATCAGCTCGTCGTGGCGGACGTTCTCCTCCGGGACGGAACGCAGAATCGGCAGCGCGTAGTTGCGCATCACGGACACCTCGTAGGGCAGCGACGAGTCGAAGACGATATCCGCCTTCCCCTTGAAGGGGGATATGTACAGCTTCTCGCCCCGGCGGACGTTGGCCCACATCTCCAGCGTCTCCGCCACGCCGGTGCCGCGGAAGTTGTAGTCCCGCACCGCCCGGCGGGTCAGACGCATCCAGGTCCCCTTGAACCGCAACACCGCGCCCTCGTTCACGTTGGAGCGGGCGGAGATGTACAGCTTCGCCGCGGCGGGATGACAGCCGGTGATCTCGTCGTTCAGGGCGTGGATGCCTTCAAAAATCGCGATCTCGTTCTTGCCCAGACGCAGCGGCTGGCCTAAGGAGTCGTTGCGCATCTGACGGACGAACTCAAACTTCGGGATGACGATCTCCTCTCCATTGGCCAGCGCGGTGAAGTGGTTGCTGAGAAGCTCCATATCCAGGCACAGGGGGGACTCAAAATCTAAGTCTCCCTCCGGGGTACGGGGCGCGGTCTTCCGATCCGGCGTCTTGAAGTAGTTGTCCATCGCGACCGCGTGGGACTCCACGCCCCGACGGCGCAGTTCCTCCGCGATCTTCAACGCCGTGGTGGTCTTGCCCGACCCCGACGGCCCCGACAACAACACAATCGGACTCCGCTCCAGGTTGGACAGGATCTTATCCGCCGCCAACGACACCCGTTGGGTGTACGCCTCGTCGCATTCCGCCAAAAATTCCGACACATCGCTCTGGATACGCCGGTTGATCTCCTGCAATTGGTACGCCATAGATATGTTCCTCCCTTGAATGATATGACCGGGGTTCACCGCGCCGCCGCGCAGAAGGCTCCGACGTCCCGCTTCTGCGCCAGGACCTTCTCCTGCGCCGACAGGTAATCCTGCGGGTACTTCGGGTTCGTCAGGCGGACGATCTTCCCGTCCCGGACCAGCTTCGTCACGCCGCCGGCCCCTAACGAGACGACCGTGTGCAGTTCCTCCATCATCACCACGTTATAGAAACTCTCCGTCCCCGGCTCCGCCCAGCCCACGTTCTCCAGAGAACCGGACATATACTTCTGCCGGTACAGGTAATACGGCCCGTACCCCGCCTCCGTCAACCGCGCCCGGCTCCAGTCCAGCATCCGGACCGTCTCACGCCCATCGGGCGGTTTTCTGCCGCCCTCCATCAGCGCGGAACCTTTCTTCAACGCCAGCGTGTGGACCGTGACGTTCTCCGGTCCCATGTCCAGCACGCCCTCCAGGGAACGTTGGAACCCTTCGAACCCGTCCCCAGGCAGTCCGGCGATCAGGTCCATGTTGATGCAGCCGAACCCTACGCTCCGGGCCAGCTCGTAAGCCGTCCGGATCTCCTCCGGCGAATGCCTCCGGCCAATGGCCTCCAGCACGTGCGGCTCCAACGTCTGCGGGTTGATGGAGATCCGCCCTACGCCGCGCCGCGCCAGGACCTCCAACTTCTCCCGCGTGAGCGTGTCCGGCCGGCCCGCTTCCACGGTGTATTCCGCGCAGCGGTCCAGCGGGAGCGTCTCCCTGCACTTCGCCAGCAGCCGGTCCATCTGCTCCGCCGTCAGGGTGGTCGGGGTCCCGCCGCCCATGTAAAAGGAACGAATCGACACCCCCGCCCGGCGCAGAACCTGACCCGTTACCTCCACCTCCCGGAGAAGCCCCTCCAGGTAGGGTTCCACGAACTTCAACGTCCGGCTCACGTCCGCCGACACGAACGAACAGTACGCGCAACGGCTGGGACAGAAGGGTATCCCAATGTAAAGCGAAACGTCCCGTGGTCCCAGAGTGCGCTGGACCTCCACGCTCACCTTGGCGCAGTCCACCGCCAGCTTCGCGCGGGCGGGCGAGACGGAGTATTCCTTCTCCAAGACCCGCTGTGCCTGCCGGGGCGTCGCCCCGGCCAACAGGCTCCGGGTAGGCAGCTTCACGGGCCGGACCCCCGTCAACGCCCCCCAAGGCGGTTCCTCACCCAGCAGAGCGGTCCCCGCCTTATAAAACGCCCTCTTCAAGGCGTGCTGCATCGTATGATACACTTCCTCCGGAGACCGGTCCAGCTCTCCGCTGGCCACCCGGACCACGCCGTTATAACGCCCCTCCGGGCGGAACACCAACGCGCTGACGTTCGCCCACTTTTCGCCCCGGTGGACCGTGAAAATCACCGCGTTCCTCTCCCCGCGTAAGTCCCGCGGCAGCGGTCCGGCGGGGTACTCCGGCCGCTCCTCCGGGAACAGCGTCAGCATCATCTGCTCCGCCGCGTAGCGGTAACGCTCCGGCGTCCAGTCCACGTTGGACTCCTCAAAATACAGCTTCATCTCATCCGTCCCCCGCGCCTGCCTCACAAGAGGTTTTTTTGCATTCTCCCCTCTTTGGGGGGAGAATCCCGCTTTTTATGAGGAAGTTTTTTGCATTCTCCCCTCTTCGAGGGGAGAATCCCGCTTTTTATGAGGAAGTTTTTTGCATTCTCCCCTCTTCGAGGG
>CANDKT010000136.1 GCA_947385365.1 uncultured Bacillota bacterium
GTGACCATTCCGGCAAGCGTTACCGAGATTGGAGAACGTGCCTTTGCAGACTGTACCAGTCTGCAAAGCGTGAGCATTCCGAAAAGCGTCACCAGGATTGGAGGATGGGCCTTTCAAGGCTGCAAAAGCCTGCAAAGCGTGACCATTTCAGAGGGCGTCACGGAGATTGGCGAATATTCCTTTGAGGGCTGTTACAGGCTGCAAAGCATAGCCATCCCGGAGGGCCTCACCAAGATTGGAGTAAAAGCCTTTGCTCACTGTATAAACCTACAAAGTGTGACTATCCCAAAGAGCGTGGAACAAATCGCAAATGGTGCTTTTATGGATTGCGGCGACATAGCAGAAATGATTGTGGACGCGAAAAATCCCCATTTCAATAGTGTAGATGGCATTCTCTATTGTGGAACATCCCTGTGCTGGTGTTCTGCAAGAAAATGTGGTTCCATTGTTGTAAGAGACGGAATAAAAGAAATTGCGCCGTATGCCTTTTACCGTTGCGTAAAACTGCAAAGCGTGACCATTCCGGAGGGCGTCACTGCAATCGGGACACACACTTTCTATGGCTGTTACAGCCTGGAAAGCGTGACTATCCCGGAGGGTGTCACCGAGATTGGCTCATCTGCTTTCTCCCGATGTGTGCAACTGCAAAGCGTGACCATTCCGGAGAGCGTCACCAAGATTTGCAAATTTGCCTTTAAGGGCTGTACCAGCCTGGAAAGTGTGGTCATTCCGAAGGGCGTCACTGCAATCGGAAAAAAAGCTTTCTCTGAATGTGAAAATCTGAAACGCGTGAGCCTGCAAAGTTTAACCATTCATAACAGACGGTTGCCTAAAATTAACGAGTCGATATTTGGAGGCTTTAGAATCTCCCGCCCTATTTTGATTGCGCCGCATCTTGCCATTTCCGACTTTTGTGAAGCGGATAGACTTGGCGCGTGTATGGGCTTTGTGAAGCTGTACTGCGACCAGGCGCCGCTGTCGGAAGACATCCGGGCGAGTTACCTCGCATATATCCGGAGTGAACGGAAGGCTCTGTACCCCCGCGCGATGGAATATCTGCCTCTTTTGCAGGTGATGACGGCGGAGAAAATCATCCCGCCGGAGGATTTTGAGGAACTGTTTCAGGACGCGCTCCAAAAGGGCGGCTCGGAACGGACGGCGCTCCTGTTGGAGTACCGCCACAAATGCTTGGGTCCGGCGGACTGAGAGCGGGAATTTGAACTGGAGGAGCTTTAGCCACGCGGCGCGGGAAGCGTCCGCTGACGACATACAGGGGGGATACTATGGATCATCTGATATTGTGGATCGTCCCTGCGCTTACCGTGACGGTCCTTTTCCTTGGCAAGAGAAAATTGCTGTGGATCGCGCCTGTCGTTTCGACCGCATTCTCCTTTTTCCTGGACGTGGTACTTGTCGCGCCGGTCACGTTGACAGCGGTACTCCGCGACCACGAATGGCGGGCGTTTTTCCTGTTGGTTCTGCTCATACAACTTGGGGTCGCGGTCGTTTTGACGCTCCTGGCGTACATCGCGGCGTACATTGCGGCGTACATACGAAGGAGAAAGAACGAACCGAAACGGTCTTGATTTTCACGGACCGCTGTGAGGAAAAAGAGACGGTCTCCCTGAACAGGAGACCGTTTTTTTGCGTTCAGCCGCGCCCGCCGTCCGGGAGGACCGGGCCAAGTTCCGGTTCTGTGACGACGAACACCTCGTAAAGCCGGCACAAAAGCTCCCAGGTCTGCCAATCCAACACGCCGGTGGGTTCCAAACCGCCCGCTTTCTGGAGCCAGCGGACGTTTTCCTCCGACGCCGGACCGTGCAGACCGTCCGGCTGGTCGGGGACGATACCGTTGAAGCAGCGGGACAGTGCCTGAAACATGGTCTGCGGCAAGGCCATATAGTTGCGCTCCATGCCTGGGCAGACTTCGACGCCCTCTTGCGGGAACGCCCGCAGGCCGCGTTGATTGGAACGTCTCGCCTGTTGCTGCCAGCGGTCGCGGATGTCGTTCCAGAGCGCCCGGTCCACGACGCCCGTGACCGGCGGGTGCAGTTCCCGCTGGTAGAGCATCACCGCTTCCAGGGTATTCTCCCCGAAAATGCCGTCCACCGCCAATACTGGCAGGAAGGCGTAGTCGTTGGCCAGCTGGCGCAGCATATATTGCAGACTGCGCACAGGCTGAGCCAACATCTCCCGTTCCAGCTGTTCTTGTGTCATACCTGCACCGCCTTTCGCTGATCTGCCTGCCCCAACCGAAGGGGGCGGCCGGGGTACTGCCCGAATCGAGACGTACCGCTGTAGTCCTCGCCGCCGGAGCTGACCTCCAACGTGGAGGCGGGGACCACCTGCGCCGCGGTGCGCGGGAAACGTTCCAGGTCCCGTTTGAGCAGCTGGTCTGCGGCCAGAAAATCCCGGTAGATGGAATCCCAAGTGGCCCGGCCTACCACGCCGTCCGCGGCTAAGTTGGACCCGCGCTGGTAGGACAGCACGGCGCGGGTGGTGTTCGGTCCGAACTGCCCGTCGATCTGCACGGGAGACAGCCGGTTGTCGAACTGGGCCAGGATTGCCAGCATATATTGCAGCACTTGGACTCCGTTGCCGCTGTCCCCCTCTTGCAGGACGCCGGGGAAGACGAACTGCACGTTGTAAAAGGTCTGACCTTGGCTGAGCAGCTCGGACAGCTGCACCACGCCGACGTAGAGGTAGACCAGCTTATACCAGGTGGCTTTTCCGACGACCCCGTCCGGGGTCAGGTTGAAAATGCGCTGGAACTCCCGCACAGCCGCCTGTGTATTCTCGTCGTAGGAGCCCTGAGCGGGGCGGATTTTGGGGATGGCGGGGTAGTTTTGGGAGATACGGTTGAGCATTACCTGAACGACCACCACCTCCTGTCCCACGGAGCCGAGGCGCAGCGGCGGGTCGGGGTAGGACTCCACAATGTCCTGAACGGGGGCGTTTACCACCAGTTCGATGTTGTTGCCGTAGTAGTGCCGCAAAATTTCCATAGAATTTAGCCCCTGCTGGGCCAAGCTCTGACTGCCCCACTGAGACAGTCCGTCACAGGTGGTAGTCGTGCCGTTGCAGAACTTAGCCGACAGCGGTTCCACGTAGCCCTGACGGCGGATGTAGTTGTTGAAGATTTCGTCCACGACTTGACTGATGTTCTCGAAGATATTGCGGCCGCGGATGAACTTCTGGTCGTAAGCGGTCGTAGCGGTGATCTGAAAATCGTAGCCCCGGCTGGGGTAGAACTCCGTATACACCCGGTTCAGGGCGAAGGAGATGATAGCCAGGATATTGGCCCGGATAGCCGCCGGTTCCCAGGTGGGGTAGATCTCGCTGGAGGCCACGTTTTTGACGTAATCCGGGAAGGTGACGGTAACGTTTTCCGCTGGCTGGTCCGGCGGTCCCATATGGACCGTGATGGTACGGGGAACGTATGGTATGACAACTGGCATCCCGCACCTCACAGACTCTGGGGCGTAGTCCCTTGGACGTAGCGGCGCTGAAGACTGCTCTGTCCCTCCGACAAGGGGAGCATCTCCATATCCTGCATCGTCTCCACGCCGGGGAAAATCTGCACTCCGTCGGCTTGGAGCAGTACGTAATCCGGGTGTTCCGCCCACACGCTGCACAGCGCGAACGGTGGGTCAGGCTGTTCGCCGGGCATCGTGCTGTTCCCGGCCTCCGGCGCGGCGATCTCCACTGGCCGTATCATGCCGCTGCTGTCGGTCATTTGAACGCTCAAAAGGTTGTATTTTCCATTGGCCGCGTTCTGTGTCACCACCACGGTGGCCCCCGGAAGAGGTAGCTCCGCCTTTGTGATGTACACCCGGACGCTGAGCCGTCCTGTGTTTGCCATATTTGCGCCTCCTGTCGGGCGGAGTCTCCCGCCCGTTTGTTTCCCCATCCTATGCCCGGTCCGGCGAAAGGGTGACGGTCCGTCAAGGGCGCAGACGGGTCATGTCGTCCGGCAGGGGGGCGGAGAATTGCAACGTTTCCTTTGTGATGGGGTGCCGGAAGGCGAGGTATCCGGAGTGCAGAGCTGGACGGGGGATCAAGTCCGGCGTTTCCGTGCCGTAGAGGAAATCCCCTGTCAGCGGATGGCCGATGTGGGCCATATGGACCCGGATCTGATGCGTCCGGCCTGTTTCCAGCTCCAGGCAGACGAGCGCGCGCGCTCCCCAGCGTCGAAGCACGTTGTAGTGGGTCCGGGCAGGCTTACCGTCGGGGCGGACCATCTGCTCCATCAGGGAACCGGGTTTCGGGCCGAGCGGGGCGTCTACCGTACCGTTTGGAGGTTCCGGGACGCCCTCGCACACCGCGAGATACACGCGCTTGAACTGTTCCGTGTGGAGCTGACGTTTCAGGACTTCCTGTGCGTGGGCGTGCTTTGCCACCACCAGCAGGCCGGAGGTGCCTCGGTCCAAGCGGTGGATGGGGTGGAAATCGGCGGATTCTCCCTCCTGGTCGTAGTGGAAGAGCAGAAAATTCCCCAAGGTATCGTTGAAGTGTCCCGGTCCGGGGTGGACGGAGACGCCGGGGGCTTTGTTCAGGACCACGACGTCCTGGTCCTCGTACACGAGACCCAACGGACCCGGCGCGGGTACGACGCCGCTGAGCCGTTCCGGGTCGTCCAGCCGGACGGAAAGCACTTGACCTTCCGCAGGACAGAAGCGGGTGTTTACCCGGACGCCGTCGGCTAAGATACCGTCCTCCAGCCACTTGACGCGCCGCACGACGCTCCCGGACAGGCCCAGGCGTTTTTTCAGGAGCGTGTCCACTCGAATACCCGCCAGTTCCGCCGTGACGGTCAGCTCCAAGCGGCGGCTCACAGCTTCCGGGACAGCCAGAGGCTGGACAGGAAAAAGGCGGCGGAGTAGAAGCACACCACGGCCAGCAGCGTATAGAATACGTCTGTATTCAGCGGCAGGACGACGAACAGGGACAACACCGCGGCGAAGAGCGTGAAGGCTCCAGCCATCAGCCCGGCGGTGCGGACGATGTGCCGTTCCCGTTCATCAGTCTCTTTGATTTTGGCTTTCCGCTGCGCTTTGGGGTGGGTGAGCAGGTAGTGCGTGCGGGCGAGCAGTACCACCGCGCCGCTGGTGATGCCGCTGGCCGCGCCCAGGTAGAAGCCTCTGGCGTAGTCGGACAGGCCGCTGTCCGGCACGAGCAGGAAGTAGCACGCGAACCCGACCAGTCCAATGACCAGCATACCAATAGACGCCCAGCGGCGTTGGCGCAGAGACTTATTATAATCGCCGCCTGTCAGAAGCTGCTTGATTAACATATCCCAGGACCTCCTCAAAGGTGTAATTTTTCTGTCTTTCCCCGCCCGAAGGGCAGGGAAAGACACATCGTTTTGCGTATCATATTTTCCGGTTCCAGCGGTGGATGTTTATCATGTAGAAGGTGCAGTGGAGTACGATGACCACGGAGACCGCTACGCCCCACAGTCCGCCGACGAAAATCTGGATGACCATGAACGCCGCCCAGAGCAGGTACAGGGTCCAGTACCAGGAGGACAACGCGGCTTTTTCGCGGATAGCGATGTTCCGTTCATCGGTCTCGCCCCGTTCCATCTCTTTTTTCTGTTCCGGGGTCATGTGACGCCCGGACAAAACGAGTCCCACCGCGCCGAAGCCCATCAGGACGCCGCCCAGCGTACACAGGGTACGGACGAGCGTTTCCGAAGCGTTTTTGCTCAGCACGAACGCGCAGAAGAACAGCACGAACGCGTTCAGGAACAGCAAAAACGGGGACCGTTTTTTCCACCAATCTTTCATGTAGACTCCTCCTCAAACAAGAATACTTCCTCGATGGTCCGCTCAAAATACCTGGCGATCTTGTGGGCCAGCAGCAGGGACGCGTTGTAGCGACCGTTTTCCAGTGAGATGATGGTCTGGCGGGTGACGTCCACCGCGTCCGCGAGTTCGGCTTGAGAGATGCGCCGGGCCTTACGCAGTTCCGCGATCCGATTCTTCAACTGACCGCCTCCTTTCCGTCCGTACCGATGCGGGTGTGTAAAGTTCGCTTTACGTGCCTAGTATAGCACGCTTTACATTTTATGTCAAGCCCGCTTTACATCGCGGGGCGATTTTTTTGATTTCCGCACGTTCCGCGCGCGGACGCGGAAAGTTCTTGCCAAACGGCGGCAAATGCGGCTATAATATCCGTGAAACGAGGAGGGAACACGATGTTTGGACGCAAAAAGCAGATCCCAACGCTCCAATCTTCCGCACCGGACAAGTTGGGGCTTTATATTCATATCCCTTTTTGCCGCAGCAAGTGCGACTACTGCGACTTCTATTCGCTGGCCGGGCGGGAAGCTCAAATGGACGAGTACCTGAAAGCTCTGCTGGCGCACATCCGGGAGACCGCGCCGTTGGCGCATGGGATTTCGGTAGATACCATCTACTTTGGAGGTGGGACGCCCAGTTTTTACGGAGAGAAGCGGTTGATGGAAGT
>CANDKT010000137.1 GCA_947385365.1 uncultured Bacillota bacterium
CGAGATAACCTGTTGTGACTGGAGTTCAGACGTGTGCTCTTCCGATCTGGTGTCCCCGCTGTATCGCCGCCAGAACCTTACGGTTCTGGCACAGCGGTTCCTGAATCGCCGTCTCCAGGTTCTGGATCAGGACCGTGGGGGCGTGCATATCCACTTCCCAGAACACCCGGTCCTTCTCCCGGGAAACGAAGCCTTGACGGGAAAGCAATTCCTCCAACTCCGGCGTCAGCGTGCCGCTGTAGGGCCGGAACACCGCGTAGACGCACTCCTCCGCCATCGCCTGCGCCAGCAGCTCATTGAGCAGCAGCTGGAGATAATAGCCGTGCAGGATGGAGTCCTCCGCGCACAGGGACGTAATCAGCAGCACGTTGCCGCCGGAGCTGAGCCGGACATGATCGGCCAGTTCCTGATCCTCCAACGCCTGGAACAGCTGGGCGGTGGACAGACGGCGGTAGCTGATATAGCCCAAATGCTTCTGTTCCCCGGTGCTGCGCAGGAAAAGCAGACGGTCCTTCTGCCCCAAGATCCCGGCGCGGATGACGTCGTCCCCGCCGTGGCGGGCGGACAGCTTCGATAACTGCTCCATCTTCGGCACGTTCACCCATTGAAATTCCAGGTTCCCCGACGACAGCATCGGTTTGTCCTGACTGTCCCGCAGATAGAGCCCGTTCTGGTAGATGAAATCCTGAATCACCGGGTCGATGAAGTTGGAGATGTCCCGGTTCAGGTCCACGTTCTCCCGGATACGGGTGGAGCTGATGTCTTCCAAGTGGGGGGGAAGCTGGAGCTGGATGACGTCGCCGGTGATGGGCAGGTTTTTGGGCAGCGCGCTCTCCCCGGCCCGGCGGAAGATGACGTGATTCATCTGGTGGATGGACCACGGTTGAGGCGGCGCCTGATAGGAAGACGCGTTGACGACCACGTCGCTGCCCGCCACAATGTACACCTTCTGGCCTGGGAACAGCTCCGTCAGACGTTTCAAGTCCTGCGGATTGGCGATGTTCACCGGGATGCCGTCCGGGAACAGGTGGACGTGGAAATCCCCCGCCACGGACAAGCTGGCAATCTGACGCCGGATCAGGTGCGGCTGCGCCTTCTTGGACCAGGAGAACTCGTCTATCGCCAGGTAGACCTCGAATCCCAAGTCCCGGATGGCGTGGACGATGCCTTTATGCGAAAGCGTGAAGGGATCGAAGGTGCCGGGGAAGAAGGCGATCTTCCGGGGCTTCTCGAAGGTGAACGGCCCGTGGTCCAACCGCCGCAGGGCGATGAACCGGTTGATATGGGCCAAGGCGGCGGCGCGGTAGAAGAACGTCAGCCCGCTGTTCCGGGGGGCTTCCTGGATAAGGAAGAGGATCTTGCGGTAGCACAGCGCGAACAGGCGGCCTTTTTCCTCCATGCTCAGGACGTTGGCCTCGAACAGCAGCTTGCCGATGACCAGCAACGCTTCCTGACGCACCTCCTCCCGGTAGTGGGCCAAGCCTTGGAGCAGCAGCCCCAGCAACGCCTGACGGCGTTGTTCATAGTCCTGTTCCGGCTCCGGGAAGCGGTCCCGGTACGCGGGGTAGTGTTGGAGCAGCACCCCGGCGGTGTTCAGCGCACCGGCCACCACTGAGTCGTTGGGAGACCCCAAAAGGGACTTGAGCAGCAGGACTTGTTCGTCCAGCTCGCTGGGATAGAGGTACAGGGCGGCTTCGCCCAAGTACTGGGGGATGTACTTGGAGATCTCGTACTGCCCCATCTCCAAACCCTTTGCCAGCTCCACTACCACCTCGTTGCGCTGGTCCCGGCGCAGGAGCATGAGCGTGCGTACCAACGCTTCCCCGGCGGTCTGGCGGACGACTACCCGCTCCGACACCTTGACCAGGTTCGAATAGTGGGTGGAGATATGCAGCACTTGACCGGTCAGGCCGTGTTCCACCTGATCCCGCAGCAACTCCACTCCGGCGACCTTCACGATCCACGGCGTGGCGTTTTTCAGATTGTCCAAAAAGACTTCGCTGGTGATGTCCGCCTGATACAAGGTCTGACTCAGCGCGGATATGTCCTCTCCGGCGCGGTGGAGAATCTTGCACTTGAGGAACACCGTCGTCAGCTGCTCGGACTGCACGCCGTGGGCGATCTGCACGATACGGGCCATCTGCGGGTGGGTCCGGGCCAGGGAACGCTCCGCTTCCCGGAGGAACTCCAACGCCGCGGTCTCCAAGCGCAGGTCTCCGGACAAGGCGAAATGCGCCGCGAACTCAATGAGCCGTCCCCGTGTCTCCTCGTCGTAGTACTGAGGCGGCAGGTAACGCACCGCGTCCAGCAAGGTAAATCCTGTGTCCGGAGACAGCGCTTCCGGTTTGTCGTAGTATTTCAGCAGGGCGCTGAGAAAACGGGGGACATCTCCGGGCCGGGCGTACTGGAGCATGGCGGCGATGACCAGTTTCAAGGTGTAGCTGATGTGGGAACGCTGTTGCGGCGTAGTCTTGTGGTCGGGGAAAATGATCTGGTCCAGATATTGCTCCCAGAGTGTGAAGGGGACCTCCTCGGCGGGGTCGTTCTGGGCGTCGGCGGGGATCTCCTTGCGGTAGACCAGGTGGAAACGGGCGATGATCTGACCGATCAGCGCGCCCGCCTGACGGCGTATGTCACCTTCACGGTGCATCAGCAGCTCGTAGAGGAAGGATAACGCTTGGGTCTTCTGCCGGACGGACAGGTACGTGAAGTACTCGCCGAAGATGTTGAGGTAGGCGCGTAATTGCTGCCAGCTTTTCGCGGAGCGGGCCGCTTCGATGATATTGCCGAACTTCCGCTCGTCGGACAGCATATTCATCAAAGCCAGGTTGTGTTCCACGGACAGGAGGATCAAACTGTTCAGCGTCTCTTCCGGGCTCATCAGAGCGGAGTCCTTCACCGGGACCGGAACCTGCGGCTGACCGGTGAGGTCCACGTCCACGCCTTGACGGCGCATGAAGTCCTCGAAATCGTGGAGCTTGCCGTAAACCAGTTCGTAACGTCTGCGCTTCTTGCTGTCCACGTTGTCCAGCTTGGACAGGATCACCTGGAAGGACTCGTCCAGCGGGAACAGGACGGTGACTTCATTCCCCTGTTCGTCCCGCGTCTGCTTGGAGCGGAAGTCCGCGTAGATCAGAAGCAGCGACTCCACGGACAGGGATTCCAGCTCCAGATCCCAGGTGGAGTGGTTCGACGCGATATGGCTGATCCCTTCCATCCTCCGGGCGATCAGCCATTGATCGGTGTAGTAGTAGTGGAGGTACGGCACGCGCTCCCCAGGACGGCAGCCGAATTTGCCCAGATCATGAGCGGCCGCCGCGCCGGAGATCAACGCTAAGTCCACCTCCGTCCCGCCCTGAACTAACCCTTCCGCGGCGGTCATGGCGATGTAGTGGACCCCGGCGATATGACTGAGCGTCTTGAAGGGGGTAATCTCCATACCCAGACGCATCAGCTCATAGAGGTACTCCTCCCGCCACGCGGTCAGGAAGCGGCGGTACTCCTTGCCGTACTCGAACTTCTGGTACGTCTCCTCCGGCAGGAAGCGGAAGTCCAACAGCGGGTCGAAAGGCAGCACGGCCCGCTCATAGTCCAGCAGGACCTGAAGCACTGTGAGATAGCACTCCGCACCCTGCGCGTAGTCCCCGGCGTCCGGGGCGAACCCGTTGTCCGGGTACATCAGGCGGCATATGTACTGGTAGCAGAAGGCTAACCAACCCTTTTCCGGCGTCTCCGGACAGATCTGCTCCAAAACCGGCGTGCAAACCTCCAAAACCTTCTGGCAGGTCAGCCGCTCCTGGATCGGGAACAGCAACCCCAACGCCCCCGGCCAACCGGCGTGTTTCAGCACCCCCTGGACGGAACGCCGGGAAGAAAATCCAGCCGCTTTCCGGGCAGCTAACGCCTCCACAATCTCCGCGTGGACCTGCCGGATCAGCTTGTCGTTCATGATTTATCCCAACCTCTCTATACCTGAACTCTCCGCCATTGCGGATCTCTCCATTTCCCCCCCTATTGTACCACAGCTCCGCCGGTTTGAAAAGAAGGTCCCGCATCTTTTGGCAACACGCCTTAAGCGGGGCCGCAAGCCTGCCGATAGAATTTTCAAGGAGGGATTTACTTATGGATATGGACAATCCAAAACACAGATTTATCCTTGATCGCATGGATACTTTAATCAAATATGAAGGCCCTGGCGGAGATGTGACAATCCCGTACTGGATCGAGGGAATCGGCGAGAGAGCCTTTTCCGACTGTACCGGCTTGACCAGTGTGACAATCGAGCCGGGTGTGACGGAAATGGGCGCGACGGAAATCGGAATGAATGCCTTTTCCGGCTGCACCGGCTTGACCAGCGTGACCATTCCGGAGAGTGTGACAGAAATCGGTGAGGATGCTTTTTCCGGCTGCACGAGCTTAACCAGCGTGACGATCCCAGAAAGTGTGAGGGAAATTGAAGGCGGGACCTTTTCCGGCTGCACAGGCTTGACTCGCGTGACTCTCCCGAAGAGTATGCGGAAAATCGGCGAAAGAGCCTTCGAAGGTTGCACAGGTCTGACCAATATAACCATTCCGGAGAGTGTGTGGGGAATCGGCCTGGAGGCTTTTGTACACTGTACGAACCTGACCAATGTCGTGATCGCAGAGGGAAACGGCAGTTTTCAGATCAAGGACGGCATGATTTTGTCCAAAGATGGCAAAACTTTGGTCATGGGAATCTGCGGAATGCTGGCCGGTTCTGTGACCATTCCAGAAGGTGTGACGGAAATCAGCAGAAGCGCTTTTACAGGCTGCACGGGCCTGACCAGCGTAACCATCCCGGAGAGTGTGACAGAAATCGGCTGGGGCGCATTTTCCGACTGCACGGGCCTGACCAGCGTAGTGATTGCAGAGAAAAATACCAGCTTTCAGCTGAAGGACGGCATGATTTTGTCCAAGGATGGCAAGACCTTGGTCACGGGAGTTTGCGGAATGTTGACAGGTCTCGTGACCATCCCGGAGAGCGTGACGACCATCCACATCAATGCCTTGAAGGGCTGCACAGGTCTGACTCGTGTAGCGATTGCAGAAAAAAATCCCAGTTTCCAAGCAAAGGACGGCATGATCTTATCTAAGGACGGCAAGACCTTGGTTATGGGAATCTGTGGAATCTTGACAGGTCTTGTAACCATACCGGAGGGCGTGACAGAAATCGGCGAGAATGCCTTTGATTTCTGCACAGGCTTGACCAACGTGACCCTTCCAAAAAGCATGACAAAAATTGGCTGGGGCGCATTTTCTTACTGCACGAACTTGACCAGTGTGACCATCCCGGAAAGTGTCACAAAAATTGGCAGTTGGGCCTTCCAGAACTGCACGGGCTTGACCAGCGTGACCATTCCGGAGGGTGTAACACAGATCGGCGAAGGGGCTTTTCTCAACTGTTCGGGCCTGACCAGCGTAACCATTCCAAAGAGCGTGACGCAAGTTGTCGCGCATTCCTTTGCATACTGCATGGGCCTGACCAATGTGATACTCTCGGAGGGCGTGAAAATAATCGGCGAGGGCGCCTTTTTCCTGTGTATCAACCTGACCAGCGCGACCATCCCGGCGAGCGTAACGGAAATTGGCTGGCGGGCCTTTTGTAATTGCAGAAACTTGACCATCCATGCGCCCGCTGGAAGTTATGCGGAGCAGTATGCCAAGGAAAGTCGGATTTATAAATGGACGAATTGATTGCCGCCGCGTTTCGACAAAGGTTCCTATTGCTTGTCCGCGGAATCTGTGGTATGGTAACGGTGGAGCTTACCAATATGCTTTCTTGCGTGTGAACGTCTCTCCGCACGCAGCTTGACGCCCTGCAAGGGCGTCTTTTTTTCGCTGGCATTTTCGAGACTTCCCCCATCGTTCAACCGGATTATTTTGGCGTAATCACGCATTGACATACTTGAAACTATTCACTATCATGGTTCTTGAGCAAGGAAACACTTTATTATCAGATTTTTGCTCTACCTTGCCTCCAGCTAAACGCAAAGTATTCAAATTGAAGGAGTGTTCTTTATCAAACTCACAGAATTTCTGACGCTCTTAGGCGGACTGGCCCTCTTCCTGCACGGAATGCAGATGATGAGTTCCGGCCTGGAAGCCGCCGCCGGAAACCGTATGAAAGTGATCCTCGAACGCCTGACCGCCAACCGTTTCCTGGGCGTCCTGGTGGGCGCGGTCATCACCGCCGTCATCCAGTCCTCCTCCGCCACTACCGTCATGGTCGTGGGCTTCGTCAGCGCCGGTATGATGTCCCTGAATCAAGCCGTCTGGATTATCATGGGCGCGAACATCGGTACCACCGTAACCAGCGTCCTGGTCGCGCTGGATATGGGGGCGTTAGCCCCCGTGCTGGCCTTCACCGGCGTGGTGCTGATGGTCTT
>CANDKT010000138.1 GCA_947385365.1 uncultured Bacillota bacterium
CGCTCTGGTACGGCGCGGTCAGCCGAACGGTCCGGGTCTCTCCGATCCAGTCCACGTCCAGTTCCAGGGCGTCGGCCACGGCCCAGATGGGCATATAGGTCCGGTCCTGTTTGATGTAGGGCGTGACGTCCATTTGCACGGACTGGTCGTTGATGGTCATGGCGGACGAGCCGATGGAGAAGCTGACGGTATCGCCGCTGGCGCTTTCAATCCGAACGGTAGCGGTGCTGGGTTCCCAAGCGACGTCGGCGCCTGCGGCTCTGGCCACCAGGCCGATTGGCAGCATGGTCCGGTCATTGCGGATTTCGGGCGCG
Source organism: uncultured Bacillota bacterium (assembly GCA_947385365.1). GTDB lineage: Bacteria > Bacillota > Clostridia > Oscillospirales > Oscillospiraceae > Lawsonibacter. The sequence goes on from CANDKT010000138.1 coordinate 315, forward strand.
GCGTCCAGGATCTGGGTCTCGCCGTCCACGGCGAGGATCTCGGAACCAATCCGCAATTCCATTTCGTCGAAGAACTTGGAGTAGTCCTGATTGCCCACCAGCCCGGCGAGCTGGCGGTAGAAGTCCTCCTGCACGGCGAAGGTACCGGCAGGCTGCGCGGCATACGCGGGCAGGCTGACGATGGAGACGGCCAGCAGGAGCGCGGTCAGGAGACAGGATATCTTACGTTTCACTTTAACACCTCCAGTTGATTTGCATGACAGGCACACGTGAGCTGCATCTTTTCCCTATCATTTCCCCTCTCTGGGTTCTCCCGATTCGTTTTCGTGTTCCGCGGTCGGGAAAACACCCGGAAGTTTCCCGTCCCGCAGAGACGGGAACACGAAAAAGGATGGAAGGTTTTTGATTCAGGTTCTCTTTGCCTCTGTTATTATAAGGGATACGGCCAATTTTGTCCATTCCATAATTGCCTGCGGGCTCACAAGTTGCGGCGGGGGAATTTGTGCAAATCGGAGAGGTTCGCCTGTTTTCAGGGATTTTGCTGGGGGAAGCAGAGCTTTTCAGAAATGGGCGTGTGCGCGTAAAAACCAGATATTGCCTTTGAGGGAAATTTGGACTATAATAAAACCGCCGTTTCCGGCAAGTCAGGAAGAAATCAGAAGGAGGTGTCCGTTCCGTGGTCTGTCAGGTCCAATCCTTAGGGCTGCACGGCGTCACGGGCTACCTGGTGTCCGCCGAGTGCGACACATCCAGCGGGCTGCCGAACTTTATGGTCGTGGGCCTGCCCGACGCCGCCGTCAACGAAGCGAAGGAGCGGGTACGCTCCGCTATCAAGAACAGCGGCTTTTCGTTCCCCGTCAGCCGTATCACGATCAACCTGGCCCCGGCGCATTTGAAGAAAGCCGGGACGCTCTACGATCTGCCCATTCTCATCGGGATTCTGTGCGCCGCGCAGCAACTGCGGCTCAAACGGGACCGCTGCGCGTTCCTGGGGGAACTGTCCCTCTCCGGACGCCTGCGGCCCTGTGCGGGGATGCTCCCTATGGCGCTCTGCGCCAAGCGGGAAGGAATCCGGGAACTCTACGTTCCCGAGGACAACGCCCCGGAAGCGACTTTAGCCGACGGTCCCGTGGTCTACCCGGTCCGGGACGTGGGCCAGTTGGTCCGCCACCTCACCGGAGAGGAACCAATCTCCCCCGCGCCTCCCTGGAAACCTTCCGCGCAGACCGCCCGCGGCGCCGACTTCGCCGAGGTGAAAGGGCAGGATCAGGTGAAACGCGCCCTGGAGATTGCCGCCGCAGGCGGACACAACGTTCTGATGACCGGCCCGCCTGGTTCCGGGAAGTCCATGCTGGCCCGACGCCTGCCTGGTATCCTGCCCTCCATGACCCGGCAGGAAGCCCTGGAAGCGACTGAGATTCATTCCGTCATGGGTTTGACCTCCGCGGAACACCCCCTGGTCGATACCCGACCCTTCCGCGCTCCGCACCACACCGTCTCCCCGATGGGTATGGCGGGCGGCGGGTCCACCCCGCGCCCCGGCGAGATCTCCTTAGCCCATCACGGCGTCCTCTTCCTGGACGAGCTGCCGGAATTTCCGCGGGAAGTCCTGGAAGTTCTGCGCCAGCCCTTGGAAGACGGTCAGGTCCAGATCACCCGCGCCGCCGGGACCGTGGTTTACCCGAGCCGTTTCATGTTGGTCTGCGCGATGAACCCTTGCAAATGCGGCTGGTACGGCCACCCGTCCGGCCGGTGCCGCTGCTCCGAGGCGGAAGTCAAAAAGTACCTCTCCCGCTTGTCCGGTCCTCTGCTGGACCGCATCGACCTGTTCGTGGAAGTGACCGCCTTGGAGTTCGACGAGCTGTCCCAGCGCGAGCCTGGGGAGTCCTCCGCGCGGGTCAAGGAGCGGGTCGATCAAGCCCGCGCGGTCCAGTCCAAACGTCAGGCGCAGGCCGGGACGGACCGCAACGCTTACCTGGCCCGCGAGGCCCTGAACCGCTTCTGCGCGCTGGACGATGCCTGTCAGCAGCTCATGAAACGCGCCTTCGACCGCATGGGGCTGACCGCCCGCACCTACGACCGGATCTTACGCGTCGCCCGCACCATTGCCGACCTGGACCACAGTGAGTCCATCCAGTCCCAGCACTTAGCCGAGGCGCTCCAGTACCGCCCGCCTGAGTACCTGCGGCGGTGACGGCCGGACGTTCCCGCTGCGATTTGGATCTCAAAACAACTGCCTGCACAGAAGGAGACCTGCCAAATGAACGAAATGATTCTGCTCAAGCTGGGCGAGATGGTCCTCAAGGGGCTGAACCGCCGCAGTTTTGAAGATAAGCTCCAAGCGAACATCTACCGCCGTCTCAACGGGCTGGGGCAATTCCGGGTGTACACGCGCCAGTCCGCCACCTACGTGGAGCCGATGGACGACGCGTGCGATATGGACGGCGCGTGGGAGGCGATGAAGAAAGTGTTCGGCGTGGTGGGCCTGAGCCGCGCCAAAGCCTGCGAGAAGGACCCGGAAGCGATTCTGACCGCCTGCCGGGAGTACCTGGGCCAACGTCTGGCCGAGGCGCGTACCTTCAAGGTGGAGACCAAACGGGCGGATAAGACGTTCCCCATGACCTCCATCCAGCTCAGCCAGTACGTCGGCGGCGAGCTGGACGAGTCGTACCCGAACCTCAAAGTCGACGTCCACCACCCGGAACTGACCGTTCACGTGGAGATCCGCGACTACGCCGCCTTCGTCCACGCCGACCCGGAACCTGGCGCAGGCGGGCTGCCGGTTGGCATCAACGGTCGCGCGGTCGCGCTGCTGTCCGGGGGGATCGACTCCCCCGTGGCCAGCTACATGATCGCCAAACGCGGCGTCGCGCTGGAAATGGTCCACTTCTTCTCCTACCCGTACACCTCCAACGAGGCCAAAGACAAGGTCCTGGAACTGGCTCGTCTGCTCACGCCCTGGTGCGGCCACCTCACCGTCCACGTCGTCCCCTTCACCGCCATTCAGGAGGAACTGCGCCGGAATTGTCCGGAATCTCTGTTCACCTTAGTCATGCGCCGCTTCATGATGCGTATCGCGCAGGCCATCGCGGAACGCTGCGGCGCGAAGGCTCTGGTGACGGGGGAATGCTTAGGTCAGGTCGCCAGCCAGACGATGGAAGCGATGACCGTCACCGGCGCGGTGACGTCCCTGCCGATTCTGCGCCCGGTGGTCGGGATGGACAAGGAAGAGATCGTGCGGCTGGCGCGGAAGATCGGCACTTACGAGACCTCTATCCTCCCCTACGAGGACTGCTGTACCGTTTTCACGCCCCGTCACCCGCGTCTGCGCCCGCTGCCCGGCGAGGTCGAAGCCGCGGAAGCGAACTTGGACATCGACGCCTTGGTCCGCGCCGCCGTGGACGGAATCGAACGTGTCCAGGTCCGTCTCGCCTGAACAAATACGCCCGTCTTATAAAAGCGGCATTCTCCCCCCAATGAGCGCGGCATTCTACCCCCAAATGAACGCTGCATTCTCCCCCCGAAGGGGGGAGAATGCAAAAAACCTTTTTCTTTTGTTGTCAAGCTGAATCGGAAAGGAGCGTCAACTTATGGACGAACAAGCGCGGGAATCTCAGTTCCATATCCAATGCGTTGCGGGCGACGTAGGCAAATACTGCATCCTCCCCGGCGACCCGGGGCGGTGCGAAGCCATTGCCCAGTATTTTCAGAATCCAGTCCATGTGCGGACGAACCGGGAATATGCGGTTTGGACCGGTTCCCTTCTGGACGAACCGGTAAGCGTGGTGTCGACCGGCATCGGCGGACCGTCCGCCGCGATTGCGATGGAAGAGTTGGCGAACTTAGGCGTCCACACCTTCGTGCGGGTAGGCACCTGCGGCGGCATCGCCCTGCCGGTGCGCAGCGACGACGTCGTCATCGCGACCGGCGCGGTGCGTATGGAAGGCGCCAGCCGGGAATACGCCCCCATCGAATGGCCCGCCGTACCCGATTACCACGTGCTGTCCGCGCTGGTCCAAGCGGCGCAGGACCTCCAAAAACCTTGGCACGCCGGGGTCGTGCAGTGTAAGGACTCCTTCTACGGCCAGCACTCCCCCAGCCGTATGCCCGTGTCCTACGAGCTGGAACAAAAATGGGAGGCGTGGAAACGGTTAGGCGTGCTGGCCTCCGAGATGGAATCCGCCGCACTTTTTGCGGTAGCCGCTACGCGCGGCGTGCGGTGCGGCTCCTGTTTCCACGTCATCTGGAACCAGGAACGGGAAGCCGCCGGGTTGGATCAGCAGGAGTCCCACGACACCTCCGCCGCCATCCAAGTGGGCGTGGAAGCCCTGAAACGGCTCATCGCGCAGGACCGCGCCGCGCGCTGAAGAAAGAAGGAACGTCTATGTCGCACCAAACCGTCCTCATTTTGGACTTCGGCGGTCAGTACAATCAGCTGATCGCCCGCCGCGTCCGGGAGTGCGGCGTCTACTGCGAGGTCAAACCTTGCTCCACCCCGCTGGAGGAACTGCGCGCCTTGGACCCCATTGGCATTATCTTCACCGGCGGGCCGAACTCCGTCTATCTGGATACATCCCCCCATGTGGATTTGGATATTTTCAGCTGGGGCGTGCCCATTTTAGGCATCTGCTACGGCTGCCAGCTGTTGGCGTACTCCTTAGGCGGACAGGTCACGCCCGCACAGAACGACTCCGCCCGGGAGTACGGCAAGACCGTCACCGATTACGACACCAGCTGCGTCCTGTTCCGGGACCTGCCCCGTCAAGGCGTGTCCTGGATGAGCCACGGCGACTACATGGTCCGAGTCCCGGACGGGTTCCGCCTGACCGCCCGCAGCGCGAACTGCCCGAACGTCGCCATCGCCGACGAGACCCGGAATTTTTACGGCGTGCAGTTCCACCCCGAGGTCAACCATACCGAAAACGGCGTCGCAATGCTGCGCAATTTTCTCTTCCGCGTCTGCCACGCGGCGGGCGACTGGACGATGGAGGACTACAAACACACCGCGCTGGCCGCGATGCGGGAGAAGATCGGGAACGGTCGTGTTCTGCTGGCTCTATCCGGCGGGGTAGATTCTTCCGTTGTCGCCGCACTGCTGGCGGAAGCCGTCGGGTCTCAGCTGACCTGCGTGTTCGTGGACCACGGCCTGATGCGCCTCAACGAGGCCGACGAGGTCGAAGCCGCCTTCTCCCAATGGAACGTCAACTTCATCCGCCGGGACGCCTCCGCCCGTTTTCTGGACAAGTTGGCCGGTGTAGAAGAGCCGGAACGGAAACGTAAGATCATCGGCGAAGAGTTCATCCGCGTTTTCGAGGAGGAGGCAAAAAAAATCGGCGCGGTGGACTTCCTGGCCCAAGGCACCATCTACCCGGACGTCATCGAGTCCGGCGCGGGCAACGCCGCGGTCATCAAGAGCCACCACAATGTAGGCGGCTTGCCCGACTGCGTGGATTTCAAAGAGATTATCGAACCGCTGCGCCTGCTCTTCAAAGACGAAGTTCGCCAACTGGGCCGGGAACTGGGTCTGCCGGAGTACCTGGTCTCCCGTCAACCCTTCCCCGGCCCTGGTCTGGCGATCCGTATCATCGGCGGCATCACGCGGGAGAAAGCGGATTTGCTCCGTCGGGCGGATTTCATCTTCCGGGACGAGATCGCCAAAGCGGGTGAGGACAAGCGTTTAAGCCAGTATTTCGCCGTCCTGACCAACACCCGTTCCGTAGGCGTCATGGGCGACGGCAGGACTTACGATTACACCTTAGCCCTGCGCGCCGTCACGACGGACGACTTCATGACCGCCGACTGGGCGCGTATTCCCTACGAAGTGCTGGATAAAATTTCCGTCCGCATCGTCAACGAGGTCCAAGGCGTCAATCGAGTCCTGTACGACATCACCAGCAAACCTCCGGCCACGGTGGAGTGGGAGTGAGTTTTTGAAACTCTGAACCCGTTGCGGCACAAGGAATAGACGGTTTTGACCCTCTCTTTTGATAACAATTTGATAACGCTCCCCATAGGCCGTATCATTCTGTATCCCCGGTGGATTGCAGG
>CANDKT010000139.1 GCA_947385365.1 uncultured Bacillota bacterium
CAACAGACTACACTTGGATCCGCCGTGCTGGTGTTCAAAACTCCCGTCCTCGTCCGACCGCCTACGTGATCCCTGCCGATACGAACAATATCGAAGAGATCCTGAAAGTGGCGGATGGACACGATATCAGCTACTACAAACTGAGCAATGGTTCTTCGGTCAGCTTGAAACAGTACATCTATCACGATGTGACCGGTAGATTGACGGCCGATCAGTACACAGAGTGCGTTAACTCCGCTTTGACAGACGAGAAGTCCGTTACCTTTGCGAGAGGCGCTTATGTGTTCCCGATGAACCAGAACGCTTCCACTTTGATGGGTCTGATGTTCGAGCCGGACGTCTTCGATAACCGCTCCTACAAGTCCGACTTCATCCGCATGGGTTACATGGAGGCGACTGAAGGCGAGACCTTGCCGTTGTACCGCTATGAACACGACTTGGTCGACGGCAAAGTAACAGCTTCTACTCCCAGCAGCGGCGGAGGCTCTTCTTCCGGCAGCTCTTCCAACACTACAACCACCAAGAATCCGGATGGGTCTACCACAACCAGGACGGAAAATAAGGCCACTGGCACCGTCACCGAGACCACAAGGTATCCCGACGGTTCCCAGACCAAGGTCGAGACCAAGAAAGACGGTTCCGTTACCACCACTGTGACCCAGAAGAATGGTACTTCCGCCACCGTCAACACCGACGCTAGCGGAAAGACAGAGGCTAAGGTCAACCTGCCCGCCGCAGTAGTCAGCTCCGCTCAGAAGGACGGCACGACCATCACTCTGCCCATCCCCGAGGTTAAGGTCACTGAGGACACCGAAACCGCTCCTGCCGTCACAGTGAACACAAGCAGCAAGGAACCGGTCAAGGTGGAGATTCCCGCCAACGCGACACCTGGTACGGTTGCTGTCCTGGTCAAGTCTGACGGAACCGAAGAAATCGTCAAAACTTCTATCGTCACGGAGAACGGCGTAGCCGTCGAAGTGTCTGACGGCGCTACGGTCAAGCTCGTGGACAACAGCAAGACCTTCATCGACGTTTCTGACCAGCACTGGGGCAAGAATGCAGTAGACTTCGTCTCCGCCCGCAAACTGTTCTCCGGTACCGGTGAGAATACTTTCAGTCCTGATATGCCCATGACCCGCGCGATGATGATGACCGTTTTGGCCAGCCTCAACGGTGTAAACACCAGCGGCGGAAACACCTGGTACGAAAAAGCGATGGAATGGGCAGTTGCTCAGGGCGTTAGCGATGGCAGCAACCCCGAAGGCAACATCACCCGTGAGCAGTTGGTCACGATGCTCTGGCGCTACGCCGGTTCTCCTGACGCTTCCGGCGACCTGAGTAGCTACAATGACAACACTTCCGTCAGCAGTTACGCTGTGAATGCTATGACTTGGGCTGTTCAGCAGGGCCTGGTTTCCGGTATGGGCAACAACACTTTGGCGCCGCAAGGCAACGCCACACGCGCCCAGCTGGCTCAGATCCTGAAGAATTTCATCGAGAAATAATTCCTTTGCTTCCTTTCTTCCTCTCCATATAAGTGTGACGCCTGCCCATTTGTGGCAGGCGTCACACGTTCTGTTCAAATCTATGGCGTTGTATTCCAAACAGTCGAACGGATAGGGCGGAAGAAAGATGTATTCGACTCCCGAAGAGAAAAATACCGGCCTGGAAAAAAGTTTGTCGAATATAGACAAAAGGTTGGATGTGCGGTATACTGGGAAGGACGGTTTCGCGCAAAAGAGACCGTACACGATTGAGGAGGTGGATTCGTTTGGAGGAACTAAGAAACCGGTTCGAGTCCTTGCAAAAGCAGCTGGAACCGATTGAGGAAAAACTTCGGCGGGGGATCTTCCTGACGGAACAGGATTTTTCCGCTGTGCGGGACGCTTTGGAGGACCTGCGTCAGGAGCAGGAACGAATGGAGCGGCTGCTGGCGGAGGAGCAGGCAGAGGACGAAGGCCCCAGGAGTATGGAGCAGGTCGAACGGCTGCTGCGCCGCCGCCGGGAGCGGGAAGCGCGGAGAATGCAGACGGCTATGGAATTTGCGTCCATTCGGACGCTGGACGATGGATTCCGTGCGGATCTGGAACGTTTTCAGAAAGAACTGGCCGCGCAGGGAGCCACCGGTCTGGAAGCGATGGACCGCGCCGGGACGTTGGAACCGTACCGCCTTTTCGTGGCGTGCGTCCAGATGGAGGAGCCGGCCTATGACAACGTCGCGCCGCTGACTGCCACGTTCGGCTATTCCCTGCCCTTCGGCATATTGGGGAAAAAATTCTGCCTGACCACCGGGACGCCGGATGTGGAAGTCCCTTTTGAGCCGGAGACGCCTGTCGTTCCCGCCGCTTCGGTCCCGCTGGAGGAGCCTGAACTTCCCGGCCCTCCGCTGACCGATATGGAGACGCTGGGCGTCCTGAATCAACAGACCGGAAGCAAAAAGCCTAAGGGGACAAAGGCTTTGAAGAGCCTGTGCGCCGCTTCTCCCCAGAGAATGCTCTACATCGTGATTATCATGAGCGAGATCATCGGCCATTACCTGATTGTCCCCACTTCGATGGACTACCTCAAAAGCGAGAAACTGGACCCGGAGATGTTGGACAAGCACCTGGAGCTGATGCTCAAAGAGGGCTACTTGATCCGCTACACGCTGGACACCATGCCGGGAAAGAAAATCTACGGCGCGACCGCGCTCGGAGAGCAGATCTTCCGGAAAAGTCCTCTGCTGCGGATCGCGGACGTGCCGGAGCGGGAGATCCCCAGCCGGAAAATGAACGGTGCAGCAGACTTCATCCGCCGCTACGAGGGACGGCGCTGGTTCTGTAATATGTTCTGGGATGAGGAGCGGGAGAAGCAGATCTTCGCGTACTACTTTGAGGGAGCGATCTCCTCGATGGTGGCGGTGCGCGAGACTGAGGAAAGCGAACTGCTGTGTCTGATCCTGCCCACGGTCATACTCACGCCGGACGACACGGAGGAGGACCTGGAGGAACTGCAAAAGGCCATCCGGAAGGAGGTCGCCGACTCCAGTCCCGAATTGCGCGTGTTTCTGGCAACCCGCAGTCCGGAGGAATTTGAGGGCTGGTCGGCGTGGATAAGGCCGCAGCTCCCGGAGGGGACCGAGATCCTGCGAGGCACCGTAGGCGAGAGCGACTTTATTGCTTCGGACGGTTCCGTCTGCGTACTGGATGTTTATATCCGGCAGCTGATGGACTGCCTTCAGGACCAGGACCAAGACGAGAAAGCTCCGGAGGAGCGTGAGGAGGAACCGGACGTCCCGCCTGTGCCGGAACACGTTCACAGACCGGGCAAACCTGTTTTGGAGAACATCGAACAGGCCAGCTGCGCCTGTGACGGCCGCTGTGAAGCGGTGATCTGCTGCACCGTATGCGGCGAGGAGCTGAGCCGTGAGGCCAGGGTCCTTCCCGCCAAGGGGCACGACGCAGGGAAAGCGGTGCGGGAAAATGAGACGCCGCCCACCTGCACCCAGGAGGGCAGCTATGACGAGGTGGTCCGCTGCAAGGTCTGCGGCGAGGAGCTGAGCCGCGTGACGAAAACGCTCCCGGCCAAGGGTCACGTCCCCGGCAAGGCGGCGCGGGAGAACGTGACGGACCCGACCTGCACAGAGGAGGGCAGCTGTGAGGAAGTGATCCGCTGCAAGGTCTGCGGTGAGGAACTGGGCCGCGAGACCAAGACGCTCCCGGCATTGGGACACGACGCGGGTCCTGCGGTGCAGATCAGCGAGACAGAACCCACCTGCACCCGGGAGGGCAGCTGTGAAGAAGCGGTCTTCTGCACCCGGTGTCAGGCGGAGCTGAGCCGTCAGGTCCGGACCCTGGAACCGCTGGGCCATCTGCCCGGAGAGGTCCTGCGGGAAAATGTCATCGAGCCGACGGAGACCGAAGAGGGCAGTTACGATGAAGTCGTGTTCTGTGCCCGGTGCCACGCCCAGATGGGGCGCACGATCAAGCTCATCAGCAGTAAGGAGCTGACTGCGGGCAGCTCCGCCGCCAATATGCGTCAGGAGATGTACGGAATGTTCGTGAACGGACAGTTCCCGTCCGCGCTGACCCTGTCCCGTATCCTGGCGCGGGAGTCCAAAGAGTTGCGGGCGGAGTACCAGCGTTTCGCTTACGCGATGGACGACCCGGCCATCGAGAAGAACTACTGCTGCTCCAACATCCAAGCGGTCTTTGCCGACGTCTTCGGCCGGGACCCGGCCTACGACGCGTTGGGTCTGGCTTCCTACCTGCATATGTTCTTCAGCAGCGACGCCTTGATGGAGTCCTACTACATCGACGACAGCATGAACATCCTGGACCAGAACCTGATGTTCCGGAGCATCCCGGAGCTGAAGACGGTGCTGTACGACCTGACCGGCTGTTTCACGCGCACCCGCGCGGTGTTCGACCCGGAGACGCTGTCCGCGCTGTTGGACAACCGGCGCAACGACTCCCTGCGGGACCAGTACCAGAAGGAAGCGGCGCGGTTCCTGTCCAGCCGGCCGGAGGAGACGCAGAAGCGCAACCAGCGCATCAACGCGACGTATAAGCGGCTGTTCGGGCCGAAGAGCGAGCTGCGCAACGCCATCGAGTGGACGCAGGAAGGGGACGATTCCAAGACGGAGGAGATCGTGACCACGCTGAAGGGGTTCCTCAAGGAAGACGTGGTCCTGACGGGCGTCTGTGAGGACCGGCACCTGGACCGGGAGAGCATCGAACGCTATGTGACGGAGGCTTGGAACGCCGTAGAGGACCGGGCGGTCCGGAATCGGAACGATAAGTTCAAGGACCCGGCCAACTCCACCGCGGTCACGCGGGTGGAGCAGCTGGTGAAGATCGCCTTGTCCTGGGCCACGCTGGGCAGCGGCGGCGAGGAGAACGGTTTGGACGAGGACAAGCAGAGCTACTTGGACACCCGCCGCAAGAAAATCGCCAGCGAGATGGAGGAGGCCGCGACCCGCTGCGTCGTCTGCCCGGCGAAGAGCGCCGAGGAGAAGGCCGCGAACAGCGTGTTGGCGGCGGCGTTGAATAAGCTGTCCGGCTGGCTGCTGCACGGCTGCGACCCGGACGTCCGGCGGTACTTCTATTTGGAGTTCCTGCGGGACAACCGCATCGAGATGGATGAGAACTACATCCCCTTTCTGGAGGAGCGCTTCTCCGCAATCCAGCGTCTGAACATCGGCAAGCGGGTCATCAAGCACAGCCAGGACGGCCAGCTGCCCGAATGGCCGGAGGTCATCAAGCGCATCTTTGAGGAGGCGGAGGAGGGCTGTGATTTCGGCCACGCGGAGCTGATTAAAAACTACCTGCTGGCCACCGGCGCGCATTACGACTGGCCGGCGGACTACTCCTTCGCGACGAGCATCGAGGTCGCCCGCAAACGCATGGAGGACGAGGACCGAAACTTCCAAGCCCGGCTGGATCTGGCGGAGAGTTACGGCTGGATCGACGACACCGCGAAGATCGACCAGATCCTGGCCGATATGGAGGAGCGCCGGGAACATTACCAGGAGACGCAGAACTTCGGCTTCTATTTCCGCACGGCGCAGTCCTACTGGGACGTGCTGAAGCGGGAGGCGGAGAAACGCCGGGACGGCTACCTGATGCAGCTGCACGACTTGCGCACCGAGAAGGGGAACTGGCCCATTTTTGACGAGATCCAGCGGCTCATCGCCAAACAGATGTACACGGTGGCACAGGACTACATCGACCAGGCCCGTGTCTCCGACCGCCGGGAGGCTCCGAAAAGCACTTACCTGACGCGCCGGGACGACGTGTTCCAACGCTACCTGGATATGTACATTTCGCTCCACACCAACGCCCGGCAGGCCGCGGAGCGCAGCATCACCGATATCTATAACCGCAAGCTCCGCGAGCGCAGCATCGCCCGTTCCGGCGAAGCCATGCTCAAGAACTGGCCCCGTTCGGAGTCGTCCAACACCAGCGAGAACTTGAAGATCCTGTTCACCTGCATGAACCTGCCCGTGAAGCAGGTGGTCAAGGTGGAATCGGACCGGCCGTACAGCGTCAAGAAGTACTACCACTACAAGGTGGAATTTGCCCGCACGGGCCGGGATGTGAACTACCCGCATCCCATCGGGGCCTACGGGACTTTGATGTACAGCAACGGCCTGCACGTCTTCCTGACGTTCGGCAAACGCAACGACAACACCATGAACACCGACCTCCAGGAGATCATGACCACGCCCTTGGGGGAGAAGGAGTCCGCCGTCGTGCTGGCCGACACGGCCATCACCTTAGCGGACCGGCGGAGCTTGGCCCAGAAGCTGAAATCCCAGAGCCAGACCTCGCCCTAGATCGGAAGAGCACACGTCTGAACTCCAGTCACAACAGGTTATC
>CANDKT010000140.1 GCA_947385365.1 uncultured Bacillota bacterium
CACGGCTGGGCCGACGACTCCGTGTTCAACTTCGAGGGCGGCTGCTACGCCAAGTGCATCGACCTGACCGAGGAACGTGAGCCGGAGATCTTCCGCGCCATCAAGTTCGGCTCCCTGGTGGAGAACGTCATCCATGACCCCGACACCCGCGTGCCGGATTACTCCGACGGCTCCCTGACCGAGAACACCCGCGTGGGCTACCCCGTGGACTATATCCCCAACGCGGCCATCCCCGGCATCGGCGGCACCCCCAAGACCGTCATCTTCCTCACCGCCGACGCCTACGGCGTCATGCCCCCCATCTCCAAGCTCAACGAACAGCAGGCGCAGTACTACTTCGTGTCCGGCTTCACCTCCAAGCTGGCCGGTACGGAACGCGGCATCACCTCTCCGGTGCCTACCTTCTCCACCTGCTTCGGCGCGCCCTTCATGCCCCTGGACCCCTCCATCTACGCCAAAATGCTGGCCGAGAAGGTGTCCAAGTCCGGCGCGAACGTGTACCTGGTCAACACCGGCTGGTGCGGCAACAGCGGCAAGCGTATGAACCTGAAGTTCACCCGCGCTATGGTCACGGCCGCCCTCAACGGCGAGCTGGAAAAGGCTGAGTTCGTCGTCGACCCCTACTTCGGCGTTCAGGTCCCCACCTCCTGCCCCGGCGTGCCCGACGAGCAGATGCTCCCCTCCAAGCAGTGGGGCGACGACCAGGCCGGTTACGAGGCCAAGGCCAAAGAACTGGCGCACGCTTTCGTGGAGAACTTCAAGAAGTACACCCATATGCCTCAGGACGTCGTGGACGCCGGCCCCAAAGCCTGAACGTTCCCACATCCCTGACCCCCAAAACGGAACAGCGGCACAGTCGAAAGACCGTGCCGCTTCACGTTCGTCTTAAGCCTGGCCCGGCTGCGTCTCCCGCTGGAACTTGGCCCAGTAGGCGTCCTGGAGCAGTTTCAAACGTTCCGGATCTTTCCCGCCTACGGGGATGCCATCCACGGACGCGCCCCGGATACACAGCGCGCTGCTGCTGGTGACGATGACCTCGTCGGCATTCATCAGCTCCGTCATGGAGAAGGGTTCCTCCCGCACGAGGATGCCATGCTCCCGCGCCAACGCGAGCAGGTGCTTGCGGGTGATACCGGGAAGGATCAGTTCATCGGTGGGGGCGGTGCGCAAAACGCCGTCCTTCAGAATAGAGACGTTGCTGTGGGCGCACTCCGTTACCCGGCTGCCCCGGTGAAGCACCGCCTCCTGACAGCCCCGCTCCACCGCGCGCTGATTGGCCAGCACGCTGGGGATGAGGTTCAAGGTCTTGATGTTGCACAGCTTGAAGCGGATGTCCTCCATAGAGATCAGCTTGTAAGGCACATCCAGCGGCTTCATGACGTGGGGTTTGACGTAGGCCATCAGCGTGGGGGACACCTCCTGACCGGGGAAGGGGTGGTTCCGGGGGCAGACGCCCCGGGAGATCTGCCAGTACAGGAAGTGTATGGGGGAATCCTCCGCCGCGTCGATGACCTTTTGCAGCTCCGCCTGGATCTCGGCGCGTTCCATCCGGAAGGGAATCTCCAACAGCCGCAGGCTGTTATACATACGGTCCAGATGGTCCTCGATGGCGAAGGGGACCCGGTTGGCCACGCAGGTGGCCTCATAGATCCCGTCGCCGAAGTACAGGGCGCGGTCGCCCATCGGGACCTTCATCTCCTCCAACGCGCCCAGTTCCCCGTTGTAATATCCGACATTTTTCCACATGATTGACGCTTCCTCTCTGTTTTATATGTTTGAGTCTCTCCCGTTCCCCGCGGGGAACAGGACTATGCACAAGAATCGAAAGTTCTTTCTGGTCCTCTTTCTTTCAAGAAAGAGGACGCCCGCCCGGCGAGGGCGCGGACTTGGAACGCAAACGTTCCGCTTTCCGCACCAGAGCAGCGCAGGCCGCGCCGATGAACGCTCCGGCCAGGACGTCGCTGGGGTAGTGGACGCCGACGTACAGGCGGGACAGCCCCATACAAACAGCCAGCGTGACCGCGACAGGACGGCTCCAACGCCAGGGGAGCGTTCGAGCCCAGGAGAGCCCGGCGGCAAAGGCGGCGCAGGTGTGGCCGGACGGGAACGAATTAGGGTCCGGTTCGTTGACCAGCGGGATCAATCCCGCCACATGGAGCCACGGCCGGTCCCGGCCAACGAGGTGTTTCAGGGCCACGTTGGTGAACAGCAAGCCCAATACCATCGCGCTCAAAGCGCACACGCCTGCCCGCCGAGTCGGCTTCCAGCACAGCATGGCCACGGACAACGCGATCCACAACAGCCCCGCGTTCCCCAGGGAGGTGTAGAACGAGACCAACGGGTCCAGCAGCTCGGAGCGCATACTTTGGATGGCCAGCAAAAGCCCGCCGTCCAGGCTCTGAAACATCTCCAGCATTTTTTATCCCTCCTCCGCTTGACCGCATACTTCCGGTCGCTTATGATATCCCTATGCGCCTAAGCCCATTATAATGCGTGCGGGTGAAAACTGCAAGGCCAGTTTTCCCGTTTCCGCCCGCCTTTGAAAGGCTCCTCCCCTCAAAGGGGGAGAATCCCCAAAATCAAAGCTGTTTCCAGATTTCGATACCGCGGCTTGCCAAGCCGCCACAGGAGGTCTCGATTGAAGCAAATACTCTGTCTGTCCAACGAGCCTTGGAGTTCCTCTCCAGGGCGGACCCAGCAGCTGGCCGTCCGGCTGAAGGACGTGCGAATCCTCTACTTCTCCCCCGCCGTCAGCCGACGGGACCAGGGCTTCCGGACGAGAGGCCAGCGGGTCCGTCCCAACGTGACGGCCTACACGCTGCCGCCCATCTCCTTCCCAGTCCCGGAACGCTACCGGTTCCTGTTCCGGCGGAGCTGGGACAAGATCGCCCGGTTCATCCAGTCCGTGACCGCACAGAACCGCTTCTCCCGCCCGCTTCTGTGGACGACCCATCCGCGACATATCCACCTGCTGGACCGGCTGGATTACAACGCGTTGGTCTACGACTGCGACCGGGAGTGGGACGGGACGCCCCCCGGTTGGGAAGGCAGCTTGGCGAACGCCGCGGATGTGGTCTTTGCCGCCTCCCCGCAGCTGTGCGACCGGCTGTCGCCGTGCAGCGCGAACATCGCGCTCCTGCCCAACGGCGTCAACTACCCGCTGTTCTCCTCCGGAGACGCGCGGTCCGATCCTCTCCCCGGCCTGCGCGGGCCGGTCCTGGGCCGCGTGGGGACGCTCTGGGAAGATCTGGACCTCTCCCCTCTGGTGTACGCCGCCCGCTCCCGTCCGGAGTGGACGTTCCTGCTCCTGGGCCGCCAGGAGGACAACCAGTTCCTTCCCCAGCTGCGTCAGCTGCCCAACGTCCTGTTCCAAAAGCCCTGCTCCCTGAGCGCGGTGCCGGACTGGCTGTACCGGTGCGATATCCTGACGGATTTCCTCCGCCTGGACCGCCCCTATGACGACGTGATCCCCACCCGTATGTACGAATACCTCGCCACCGGGAAGCCTGTGGTCTCCATGCTGTGGCCGGATCAGGTCGAGCAGTTCCCGGATGTGGTCTACGGAGCGCACGACCCACAGGAATTTGTCACGCTGTGCAGCCACGCGTTGGAGGAAGCGCCGGGTTTCGTCTCCCAACGCCGCCAGAACCACGCCCGGTCCGCCGCCTGGAGCAGCCGGGCCGGTCAAGTAACCCGTATCCTGGAAACCGCCGGCCTGCTGTGACCGCCTGAACGACAAGTTTTGTTCGAGTTTCACGTCGAAAATTGTGTAAGCTGACGAAATTGGCCGCGACCCTTGCAAATGCAGCCCGGTTTCGGTACAATTACCTTAAAGAGGCCGGATACGGCCCCAAGGAGGGAACCTTTATGGACAGTTTCGCCGCAGCCCGACGCAGACGCCGGTATGGCTACGGCCCCGTTCTGTCCAAAATCACCCCCTGACCCGTAACAGGCTGTCTGTACCCGCAGATAGCCTGAAACTTTTTTTCAAAGGAGTGTCCCGTTCGTGAAGAAAGTCGCCGTCATCATGGGCTCCACCTCTGACAGCAGCGTGGTCCAGGCCGCCTGCGACCAGCTGAAGGAGTTCGGTATCCCTCACACAACCCACGTCCTCAGCGCACACCGCACGCCCGCCGCCGCCGCCCGCTTCGCCCAGACCGCCCGGGACAACGGCTACGGCGTGATTATCTGCGCCGCCGGTATGGCCGCTCACCTGGCCGGAACCTTTGCCGGAAACACGATTCTGCCCGTCATCGGAATCCCCCTCAAGGGCGGGGTTATGGACGGTATGGACGCCCTGTTGGCTACCGTGCAGATGCCCAGCGGGATACCCGTAGCCACTGTGGCCATCAACGGCGCGAAAAACGCCGCCATTCTCGCCGCTCAAATCCTGGCCGTGGAGGACCAGGATTTGGCGAAAGCTCTCAACGCACAGCGGGCGGAAATGGCCCAAAACATCGACAACGCTAACGCAAAACTCCGTATGATCGGCCAGCAGTAAGACGTAAGAACGCAGAAGTTCTAGTTCACGCACCTGGGCCGCCAGACAAAAGTTTCGGGCCGCCCTTTTCAAAGGGCGGTGGGGTCCGGGGCAAAGCCCCGGTGGGGTGCGGGGCTAGCCCCGCCATCCCCTCGTAAAAAACGATGGAATGTTGGGGCTTTGCCCCAAACCCCACCAGGGCTCCGCCCTGGACCCGCCAGAGGGGCCAGCCCCTCTGGACTCCCTGGACTGCGGCCCGTGGGCAATCTCTGGAAAAAGAACATCTAACTGTATTTGGAAAGGATGTAACATCATGCAGAAATTGGAACAGCTCTACGAGGGCAAGGCTAAGAAAGTCTTCGCTACAGACGACCCTGAAAAAGTGATCGTCTCCTACAAGGACGACGCCACCGCTTTCGATGGTACGAAAAAGGGTACTATCACCGGCAAGGGAGCAATCAACAATCAGATGACTAATTTCCTGATGCAGCAGCTGGAACAGGCCGGTGTGCCTACCCACTTCGTGGAGGAGTTGAGCGAACGGGAAACCGTGGTTCGGAAGGTGTCCATTATCCCCCTGGAAGTCATCGTGCGCAACGTCTCCGCCGGGTCCTTCGCCAAACGCTACGGCGTAGAAGAGGGTATCGTCTTTGACGCGCCCACTGTGGAGTTCTCTTACAAAAACGACGACCTTCACGACCCCCTCATCAACGACCACCACGCAGTCGCGCTGCACCTGGCTACCTGGGAGGAAATCGAGCTGATTAAAAAATACGCCTTCCAGGTCAACGAGTTCTTGAAAAAAACGCTGGCTGAGTGCGGCGTGACGCTGGTGGACTTCAAGCTGGAGTTCGGCAAGACTTCCGATGGGACTATCGTACTGGCCGATGAAATCTCTCCTGATACCTGCCGCTTCTGGGACGCGAAGACAGGCGAAAAGTTGGACAAGGACCGCTTCCGCCGGGACCTGGGCAATGTGGAGGGGGCCTATCAGGAAATGGCCCGCCGCCTCATGGGGAAATAAAGGAGACTCTGTATGGGCGGATTTTTCGGCGCGATCTCCAAGAGAGACGTGACCCTTGACCTCTTTTTCGGTGTGGACTACCACTCCCACCTGGGCACACGGCGGGGCGGTATGATCGTCTACGACCAGACGGACGGCTTCCAACGGCAGATCCACAACATTGAAAATACCCCTTTCCGTACCAAATTTGAAAAGGATCTGTCCGATTTCCACGGCAACAGCGGCATCGGCTGTATCAGCGATACGGACCCGCAACCTCTTCTGGTGCGCTCCCACCTGGGCCTGTACGCCATCACGACCGTGGGCATCATCAACAACGCGGAGGAATTGATCGAAACCTATTTCTCCGACCACGGACACCAGTTCATGGCCATGAGTTCCGGCAAGGTCAACGCCACAGAACTGACCGCCGCGCTTATCAATCAGAAAGACGACCTGGTCTCCGGTATCCTGCACGCTCAGGAGCTAATCAACGGCTCCGCAACCATCCTGATCCTCACGCCTGACAGCATTATTGCCGCTCGGGACCGTCTGGGCCGCCTGCCGGTGCTGGTGGGGAAAAATGAGGAGGGATGTTGCGTCTCTTTCGAGTCCTTCGCCTACCACAAGCTGGGCTATGAAGATGCCCACGAACTTGGACCTCGGGAAATCGTCCGGGTCACCGCCGACGGCTTCGAGACGCTCTCCCCGCCGGGTCAGGAAATGAAAATCTGCGCCTTCCTGTGGACCTACTACGGCTACCCCAACTCCAACTACGAGGGCGTCAACGTGGAGGTCATGCGC
>CANDKT010000141.1 GCA_947385365.1 uncultured Bacillota bacterium
TCTGCCGCAGGCATGGTGAAGGTTCTGGTGTTGCCGGTTCCGGTGACGGTGACGTCGCCGCTGACGGTCAGGGTATCCAGCTCGTAACCTTCCGCGGGTTCGATTGTGAGGGTAACGGTATCGCCTTCAGCGGCGGTTTCCGGATTTGCGGAGACGGTACCGTTGGTCATGTCGGCCATGTTCACGGCGTATTTCTCCACGGTCTGGGCTGGATCGCCGTAGACGGCCAGCTCGAAGATGCTGGGGCCGTATGCTTCCCGGTCCGCGCTGTAATCCCAGCCGCTTGTGAGCTTGAGCAGCAGGTAGCGGGCCTGAGCTGTGACCTCATGGGTTTTGGTCACGGTCTTGTCCGCTGCGCCCTCGGTATCGTCCATCAGCTGGGTGTAGCCTTCCGCGGCGAAGTTACGGTCGACGGCTGTGTTGGACCAATCGTTGTCCACATCGTCCTTGATCCACATTTCGTAGGTATACTTTCTGGTCGCGCCGTTGTTGTGGGAAACGTCGATGCGGTCGATCTCAAAAAGCCCGCCCAGGTCTACCTCAAGCCACTGTCCATACTCAAAATTCGAGCTGAAGCCGGACCAGCGTGTGGACATATTTCCATCCACTGCGTTGGCCGCGCCGTAGTTTGCCTGATCGCCTTTCTCCACGTGGGAAGCCTTGGCGTTTTTGTTCAGGGCCAGATTCTTCTGTCCTTCCGCCGTAATGACGATATCGCCGGTGACATTGGGGACGGTCAGTCTGCCGTTCTCGTAAGTGTAGCCGGTTCCGGCGGTCAGTTCTGTGCCGTCCATCGTTACGGCAACGGATTCCGGCATCAGGTAGCCGTTCTCCGCAGTCAGGGACACGTCCAGCGTACTCCCCGACGCGATCTGGGAAACGCCGCCTGTGACGTTCAGGCCGGTCAGGTCATAGCGCACGTTGTAAATTTGGCCGTCGCTGTCCAAAATCTGGAACGTAGTGGTCCGGCCGGTCTTGTCGGTAACGGTCAGCGCAGAGCCGTCCTCCGACAGGGCGAGGGAAGCGCTGCCCCACAGTTTGAAGTCCTCTGCTGCCGCGGTGCCGTCTGTTTTCTTTTGGATAATCAGGTCTGCGTTGTTCACAGAATAGACCTCTTCGTCAACGAACAGGTTCCAACCGCTGACGGCCAACTCGTCAATGGCTACTGTTGAACTGCTGTCCGTTTTAATCAGCACGTAGCGGACATAGCCGGAAAGGTCCTGGGTCTTGGACGCCAGGTTGTTGGAGGAACCGCTGGTCAGTTTCGTGTAACCTTCCGCGCTGAAATTACGGTTTTTGTCCGTATTTTCGTCCCACTGGGTGTTGGTTTGTTCTTCGGTCCTGCCCCAGATGTCGAAGGTGAAACTGCGGCTGGTGCCGGAGTGATAAGCGATCTCCGCCTGAGACAGGTGGTAAGGCTCGCCCAGATCCACTTCGATCCAGCTTCCGGACGTACCATCGGGGCACTGATAGGTGGACCAATAGGTGTCGTTCCGGCCGTCTACGGCATATTTTGCGTCACGGCCGCCCTCGGAGAAGTTAGCCTTTACGTTCTTCGCCATTGCCAGGTTGTCGGTAACGGTAACGGTGATGACGCGGCTGGCTGCGTCGTCCATTCCGCTGTTGCGCACCACGCAGTAATAGTAGAAGGTCCCGATGGTATTGCCGCCGACCTTCAGCGTGGAATCGGTCGCGCCGTCGATTGCCGTACCGCCCTCGTTGGAGGCGGTGGTATTCTGGTACCACTGGAAGGTGGAGCCTGTGAACGCGTTGATGGACAGGGTGTGGTAGTCGCCTGCCATAATGACCTGAGCGGGGTCAGGCTGGGTCATGATGGGGCTGTACTTGAAGTAGTAGGTGACCGGAGTCCCGCCGGTAGGCGTCACGGTAACGCTGTCGCCTTCCTCCACGAACGCCTTTGTAAAGTTGAATTTCACGGTGGCGTTGCCTTCCACTGTGATGTGGGGCGTCACCTCGCCGGTACCTACGCCTCCGGCGGGGACGTAGATGATCTTGTTTTCCTCGTCGATTTTGAACTCGTCGGAGGAGATGGCCCAGCCGTAGATATCCAGTTCTCTGATTGAGACCGCGTATTCCGGACTGGTCGTTTTGACTGCCACATAACGGGCGTCTTTGGTCACAGCGTTGTTGTCTGTCACCACGTTCGCGCACTTCTTATCCGCAACGATTTTGTCGTAACCGGCGGCGGAAAAATCGCGGCCTCTGGCGGATTCGCTCCAATCGTCTCGTTCCTCAGCCCGGGCCCAGACCTCGTAAGTAAAATTGCGTTCGTCGCCCTTGAAATAACTGACGTCGATCTGACTCAGATGATAGACCTTCCCCAGGTCCACTTCGATCCAGTTGTAGACGCCGGTATTTTTATCGTTCCAAGTATCCCCGTAAGCGGACCAGCGGGTATTCATATCGCCGTCCACAGCTTTCGCGGCGGTGTTGTCGCCCTCCGTGTAGGACGCCTTTACCGTCTTGTTGCGGGCCACGCTCATGCTGGTGAACGTGTAGATTTTGCTGGTTGTGCCGTCCTCGGCGGTGACGAGCAGCGTCATACCCCGCTCGATGGGTACCGTGTCGTCCGTCACCGGGTTCCCGGAGGAGTCCTTCAGGACATAGGTCTGATTATAGATATTGTTGATCGCGGCCTTAAATTCGCCCCAGTTCATGGCGTTGGTCAGGACGATGCTGTCGTCCCGGACCTCGATACCGTCCACGTGGAAAGACATCGTAATGATATAGTTAAAGGTATCGCTTCCGGCCAGGTCGTAGGCGGGCTGGGTCTTCAGCAGGAAACGCACCGTCCGCTCCGCGGAACGCTGGACCTGCCACCGCTCCAGATCGCCCTTTTGGATCGCGTCCACCACCGCGTTGGCGCTGGCGCTGGAATGGGGGGCCTTCACGTCGCCGCCGGCGGGGATATCGCTGACGTGGCTGGTGTGGTCGTAGAAGTCGGTGAACACAAAGCCCTCAAAGCCCCATTCATTACGCAGCACCTCGGTTAGGAGCTGGTAGTTGTGGGTAGAGTGGGTGCCATTGATGTGGTTGTAGGAGGACATCACGGACCAGGGCTGTGCTTCCCGGATGGTGATCTCGTAGCCCTTGAGGTAGATTTCCCGCAGGGCCCGTTCGGACACGCGGCTGTCTCCGTCCCAACGGTTGTTCTCCTGACTGTTGCAGGCGAAGTGTTTGAGCTGGGAGGCGAACTTCTGGCTCTGCACGCCGTTGGTGATCGCTACGCCCATGCGTCCGGTGAGATAGGGGTCCTCGGAGAAGTATTCAAAGTTCCGTCCGCCCATAGGGTTGCGGTGGATGTTCATGCCGGGGGCCTGCCAGAGGCTCATGCCGAAATGCCGGGCCTCATTGCCCATAGCCGCGCCCAGCTGTTCGATCAGCTCCACATTCCAGGTGGCAGCCTGCATGGTGGCGCAGGGGTAGAAGGTAGTGGTCGTTTCGTAGGTATGCTTGGTTCCGTTGTATTGGATACCGGCAGGACCGTTGGAGGTGCCGATTTTGGGCAAGCCGTAGACAGGGATGCCGCCGATGGCGGTCCGGTGGCCTTTATTGGCGTCCGGTTCCACGCAGCCGGTCAGTTTAGCGATTTCCGCGTCGCTCATCCGGGCGATGAAGGCGTGGAGCAGTGCGCTGTCCTCCGCGGTCTCGTCCCCGTCGGTGAACGCCTTGGCCACGTCCTGGAAGGTGATGAACGCGTCCGGATTTTTTGCCACATCGGGGTCGGTGTAGATGGCTTTATAGGCGGCGTCCACATCCTCCGCGGGGTCGGTGGAGACCGGCGCGTTCCCCGTCTTTTTCAACGGCTCCATCGTCCCGTCGGACTTCATGCGCTGAGAGATGTTTTTCAGATCCGGGACCAGATGGTGTTTCAGCTGCTCCACGACTTCCAGTGCGGGCAGGGTCTCGGAACCGGCCTTGACATTATTGCGCACGCTGTTGCCCACGTAGAAGTCATACGTGCCTGCTTCCAGCACGTAGGCGGCTTCGTGGCCGGTGGCGCCCAGGTCGTCGTAACTGGCCATGTCGTCGAACGGGAAGCTCATGGTAACCGTTTCGGACTGGCCTGCGGCCAGCTCCTGCGTTTTGACGAAGGCGGCCAATTCCCGTTTCGGCTGGGTGAGCTTGTTTTCCGGCGCGCTGTAGTAGACCTGCACCACTTCTTTGCCGGGCATGGTCCCATGATTGGTGACTGTGGCGCGGACATTCACCGTGCGCTCCCGACCGGAACCGCT
This sequence comes from uncultured Bacillota bacterium, assembly GCA_947385365.1. Classification (GTDB taxonomy): domain Bacteria; phylum Bacillota; class Clostridia; order Oscillospirales; family Oscillospiraceae; genus Lawsonibacter. The sequence continues at coordinate 4,257 of CANDKT010000141.1, forward strand.
GACTGTGACGGTGGGATTGGTGATTGCGAAGTCCGCGTAGCTCTGGCCGTAGCCGAACTCGTAGTTTGCCTTCGCCGCCGCGCCGGGGATGGTCTCAAAGTAGCGGTAGCCTACAAAGATATCCTCTGAGTAGACGGGGTTTGCCGCGTTGCTGCCGAACTGGGCGGTGGAAGGGTAGTCGTTCAGGTTGTTGGCCCAGGTATCGACCAACTTGCCGGAGGGGTAGGCGTCGCCGACCAGGACGTCCGCCATAGCCTTACCGCCCCACATACCGGGCAGGGAGACCATCAGGGTCGCGTCGATGCCGGAGTCCTCCGCCGCGAACCAATCGCTTTCGATCACGCCGGTGACGTTCAGGATGGCGATGACCTTCTTGAATCCCGCCTGTTTGACATAGTTAATCATGGCGATCTCGTTGTCGCTGAGGAGGAAGTCGCCCTTTGTTGCTTTCCGGTCGTTATCCTCGCCGGCGGGACGGCCAATGGTGATGATAGCTGTCGTCGCCGATTTTGCGGCCGCATCCACCTGGTCCTTGGTGACGGCCATCTCGCCGCCGAACATAATCACTGCGCCCTGCGTGGTGCCATAGCCGTAAGTACGGCCGTCATTTTTCCAATAGTTGTCGAAATATGCCTTATAGGTGTTGTAAAGGTCTCCGTAAATGCGGATTTTACCTTCCGTTTCCTTCTCCTTCAGCCCGTCATAGAGGCTGACGTAGCCGATAGGACCGTCCGGGTGGTCCGTATTGTCGGAGGAGAAGTTTCCGGAACCGCCGCCTCCCCAGATAAAGTCGATCTGGTTGATGCCGAAAATGGCGACCGACTCGCCTTGTTTCAGAGGCAGGGCTTTTTCGCTGCCGCCGCTTTCGTCTGGAACCGTTCGGTTTTCCAGCAGGACCATGCCTTCCTCGGCCACCTTTTGGGCCAATTCAAGACCGGTTCGTCCTCCTGTGGCATCGCTGGCTGGAGCATTGTACGCCAAGGCCGCAGGGGCCAGAGAGAGGATCAGCGTCATGCACAGGACCAATGACAACACTCGTTTCATCCGCTTCATAGCTTCCACACCTTTCTATTGATTTTTTGCCCTCCGGTCTCCGGGAACAGGGCAATCGAGCGCATCCATTTTCTCTCAGAAAATGGGTAAGCTCCTGGGTCCCATCGCAATGGTACGATTGCTTTTCCACATTCTCCTTTCACGCCGTTATGGTGTATGGCAGTGGTTTGTGTCCGTGTGGTTTCTTAGGGGAACGGGTCACTACCATGCTAGTATGCAAGAAGGGGTACAAAACCACTTGGACACGAAAACCTGTTGCTATTATAGGTCATCCCAAATTTCAATTCAAGAGTGACTGGAGCGTTCCGATTATTTTCTGCTTTTTACACATTTTTTCTGGAGGCTTTTTGTGCTGTTTGACGATTCAGCTTCCCGTATGGAACCGTTCCGATTCGCTGAAAAGCAAAGAAAAGCGCGGAAAACGACCGTTTTCCGCTCAGCCTATTCCGGAAGTGGGAACTTTCGTACCGTTCAAAAAAACAATCATCCGAACCCATCTTCGATTGGAGACAGGTTCGGATGATCTGGGTCTGGTGCGCGAGGCGGGAGTCGAACCCGCACACCCTTGCGAGTACTGGCACCTGAAGCCAGCGAGTCTACCAATTCCACCACTCGCGCATCTTGCAATTTGACGCCCTTGCTTGGCGCAAGATGTATGTTACCACAATCGGGCGGAAGTGTCAACACTTTTGACGAAAAAAATTCAAAAATTTTGGCGGTAAAAATACGGGTCATAGCGTGCGGTCCGGAGTCATAAAATGGCGGAGGCACGGTTAGTTCAGGGACGTTGCGGGAGGGACCGGCATGACGTTTTGGGAGCTGATTTTGATTGCGGTAGGGTTAGCGATGGACGCGTTTGCGGTCTCGGTGTGCAAGGGCTTGTCTGCGGGCGGAGGCAGATTGGCAGCGGGTTTGATCTGCGGGGC
>CANDKT010000142.1 GCA_947385365.1 uncultured Bacillota bacterium
AGTGGTCAATGACCAAGAGACGTCCGCCCTGGACCCGCCAGGGGGCGGAGCAAAAACCCCCTGGACCCCGATGCGGCGGAAAGTGGTCAGTTACTGAAAGCCGTGCGGTGAAGCGTGAGCAGTCATCAAAAGACGTGGGCAATCATCTGTTACTGCGGCGCCAAATGTGCATCTTCTCCGCATCCTGAATGAGCTGCTCACGGAAGTCCGGGTGCGCGATGGAAATGATCGCTTCCGCCCGCTCCCAAGTGGACAAACCTTTCAGGTTGACCATGCCGTACTCCGTGACCAGATACTGCGTGCAGGAACGGGGGTCCGTGACGATGGACCCGTTCGTCAAAGTGGGGACAATGCGGCTCTTGACAGACCCGTCCTTTCCAGTGACCGTGGACGACATACAAATGAAGCTCTTCCCGCCTTTGGACAGGTACGCGCCCATTACAAAATCCAGCTGTCCGCCGGTACCGGAGATGTGCTTGAGTCCGGCGGACTCCGCGTTGACCTGACCGAACAGATCCATATCAATCGCGTTGTTGATGGAAATAAAGTTATCCAACTGCGCCAAAATGCGCACGTCGTTGGTGTAGTCCACCGGCGCGGCCATGACTTCCGGGTTGCGGTCGACGTAGTCGTAGAGCTTCTGCGTCCCGGCCGCGAACGCGTAGACCTGACGGCCCTTGTCCAACGCCTTGTTCCGTCCGGTGATCTTCCCGGCCAACGCCATATCTACGAAACCGTCTACATACATTTCGGTATGTACGCCCAGGTCCTTCAAGTCGGACTGCGCGATCATAGACCCAACGGTGTTCGGCATCCCGCCAATGCCCAGCTGGAGACAGGCTCCGTTCGGAATCTGCGCCACAATCTGTTCCGCGACCCGTTTATCGACCTCCGTCGGCGCGCCGCCGCCGCCTAACTGCGCGATGGCCGGGTTGCTCCCCTCCACGACGTAATCCACGTCCTTGATGTTGATCTCGCTTCCGGTCAGACCGTAGACCCAAGGCATATTTTGGTTGACTTCCACGATGATGATCTTCGCCTTGTCCAGCATATCCGCCAAGTGAGACGCAGCCAACGCGTAGCTGAAATTGCCGTGGCTGTCCATCGGCGTCACTTGGAGCATCGCCACGTCAACGGAGACGTTCTCGCGGTAGTAGCGGGGCAGTTCCGAGTAGCGGATGGGCGCGAAGAAACCCATACCTTGCCCGATCATTTTCCGATCCACGCCGCTGCAATGCCAGGAGTTCCACGTGAAATGCGCGGCGGCGTCCTCCACTTTCGCGATCTCGGGCAGCCACATCGTGACGCCTCCGCGGACTTTCACGTCCCGCAGCTCGTCCTTCCGGGCCGCCAACGCCGCGTCCAACGCGACAGGGTGGTTCGTACACCAGCCGTAGTCCACCCAATCGCCCGACTGGATGACTTTCACCGCCTGTTCCGGCGTAGTCAGCTTCTGCTGGTAGAGGGCCTGATAATCCATTTCGTACTCCTCCATATCTGTAGTCTGTTATATAGGGTCCGCGTCCCCGTCGAAACGGGGGCGCGGGGCGCGGACGAAACGCTCAGCGGTCCAACTCCAAGTAGTAGGGCTTCATCAAGCTCTGCTGCTCGGTGGAATCCTTGGTCTGGGAACGGCGCGGTTCCGGGACGCCCCGGCGGCCCGCGTTCGGACCGGAACGCCGCTGCTTGTCGGAATACCGTTGCGGGGCAGGGCGGGGCTGTTTTTTCTGAGCGCTCTGGAGCGTTTGGACCGCGTTGGACGCCGGCGGGGGCGTCTTCTTTTTCCGATGGTTCCGGGTACGATTCGTTTTCGGACGCTCCAGCGGAGGCGGCGCGGGTACGGAACGGCGCGAAGACAACAATCGAGCCGTCGCGTCCATAATCACGTCGCTGTCCAGCGGATTGGGCCGCTGAAACTCCGTGCGGGGCATGGAATCCCCCGTATCGATCAACGCGCCAGGCCGTGCTGCTTTCGCATGGGGCGCGGGCGTTTGAACCGGTGCAGGCGCTGGTCCCGTCGGGACCGGCGGTTTTTTTCTGCGGCGGCTCTTGTTGACCGGCGTGGGTTCCGGAAGCGCGTCTTGCGGTGCGGCGGGCGCGTCCGACTGAACCGGCGGTTTGGGCTTCTCCCTGGCCTGGCGGAGCTGACGGGCCGCGGCGCGCGCTTCCGCGTCCTCCTCGTTGATGATCTTCCCGTTCCGGTCCCGTTTCGGGGCCTCGAAGACCTCCATCGGAAAAGGATGATCCTCCACCACAGGGATACTCCGGCCTAAGAGCTTCTCAATGTCCTTCAAAAGCGGCTTTTCGGAGAAATCACAGAACGCAATCGCTTCCCCTTCCCGCCCCGCTCGGCCAGTACGGCCGATGCGGTGAATGTAGGTCTCCGGCGTCTCGGGCAGGTTGTAGTTGAACACATGAGACAACTCTTCGATATCCAGCCCTCGGGCAGCGATATCCGTCGCCACCAAGCAGCGCACACGGCCCGCTTTGAAGTCCGCCAACGCCTGCTGTCGGGCGGTCTGGCTCTTATTGCCGTGGATGGCCGCGGCGGACACGCCTTTCCGGGTCAGGTCCCGGGCGACTTTATTGGCTCCGTGCTTGGTCCGGGTGAACACCAGCGCGTTTTTGACGTGCTTGGTCTCCATCAGGTAGGCCAGCAGGTGAGTTTTGTTCGGTCGGTCCACGAAACAGACGCTCTGCCGGATGGCCTCCACCGGAGAGGACACCGGGTCCGCCGCTACGCGGACGGGATCTTTCAGCAGCGAACCGGCCAGCCCGGCGATTTCCGGCGGCATAGTAGCCGAAAATAACATGGTCTGCTTCCGGGCGGGGAGCCACTTCAGAATTTTCCGCACGTCGTGGATGAAACCCATGTCTAACATCCGGTCGGCCTCGTCCAAAACGAAAATGCTGAGCTGTTCCAGTCGGACAAGTCCCTGTCCGTAGAGGTCCATCAGCCGTCCCGGTGTCGCGACCAGGATATCGGTCCCAGCACGCAAGGCTTCCACTTGCGGGTTCTGCCCCACGCCGCCGAAGATCACCGCACAGCGCAACGACATATGTTTGCCGTAGGCCGCGAAGCTCTCGCCGATCTGGATGGCCAATTCCCGCGTCGGGGTGAGGATCAACGCACGAATCGGTCTCGAACCCGCCGGGGCGCGGGCCAGACGTTGGAGTATGGGCGCGGCAAAGGCGCAGGTCTTACCGGTACCCGTCTGCGCGCAGCCCAGGATATCCCGCCCAGCTAAGGCGGGGGGGATTGCCTTCTCCTGAATGGGGGAAGGTTTGGTATAGCCCTGCTCCTTCAGGGCGGTCAGAATAGGGGGACACAGTCCCAGGTCTTTGAACTGCATGAAATACTTCCTTTTCTCATTCGCGCCGCTTGCGGGACGCGGCCCGCGTGTTTCCCTGCGGGCTGGGGTCAGCGGAGAAGACCGCTTTTCTGTAAGGCGGTCCTCACCAGTTGGGCCGTCTGGTCCAGATCCTGCCCCGAAGGACAGTCCACGATCAAATCTGCGTATCTGCGGTAAATAGGGTCGCGGTAAGCCAGCACGTCCGCCAACGTCTGCCCTGGTTTCATCGCAATGCCGCGCTGGGACATGTTCCGAATGCGCCGCAGCAGCTCCTCCAGCGAGACGTTCAGGTAGACGACGCTCCCCAAACTGCACAGATGCCGCGCCGCGCCTTCCCGGCACATCGCGCTTCCGCCAGGGGCGATCACACAGCCGGAACAGTCCAGAGTCCCGACCGCCTCTTCCTCCGCGTCCAGAAACGCCTCCACGCCGCGGCTGTCCAGAATCTCCTGAAGCAGCGCGCCTTCCCGCTCTTGGATGAGCAGATCCACGTCCACAAACCCGTACCCCAACGCTTTCGCCAACAGGACGCCGATGGTGCTTTTCCCGGAGCCGGGCATTCCAGTCAGAATGATGTTCTTCATCGCTGTCTCAACCTCTGCAACCGAATTTACCGTTCCCGTCCCAGGACGGGAACGCCAAAAGAGATTTGGGATTCTATTTTAACATACCTCTCCGAAAAAAGAAAGAGGGATATGACGAAAAGCCACGCCCGTCTCACAAAAGCCGGATTCTCCCCTCGAAGGGGGAGAATCCCAAAAATCCTCTTTACTTTGGTGGAAGTCCCGCAGGCAAGATTTTCATGGATTTGTAAAATTTGGAAATTCCATCTTTTCACGGAAGGAAATATATGGTATAATAGCCAGCATATGGAACGACTTGCCGTTCGGCGGAAAGAGGATGTATTTTGTTATGGACGATTTTTCCTTCTCGATCTTTCCAAATGAAAATTTCCTTGACCTGCGGCTGTATCAGTACGGTTGGGAACAGTGTACGCCGCTGCACTCATTCGGTCCCTTCGTGCGCAACCACTACCTGTTCCACTACGTCATTTCCGGGCAAGGCCAGCTGCGCTCCAACGACCGGGACGGCGTGACACACAACTACGACCTGGAAGAAGGGGAAGGCTTCCTGATCTGCCCCGGTCAGGTCAACACCTACTCCGCCCACAAAACAAAGCCTTGGAAGTACGTCTGGTTGGAGTTCGACGGCCTGCGGGTCTCCGAGTACATCGAAAGCGCCGGTCTGGGCCTCTCCCAGCCCATCTACCGCCCCCAAACCCCCGCCCAAGGCGAACAGGTCCGGGATACCATGCTCTACATCGCAAATCACTCCCAAGCCTCCGCCCTGCACCTGGTCGGACACCTGTGCCTGTTCCTGGACGGCCTCATCCAATCCTCCGCCACCCGCCGCCAGCTCCGAGGCGGTCAGCTGAAGGATTTCTATATCCAAGAAGCCATCACCTTCATGGAACATAACTACCACCGTGAACTGACCGTCGAAGAACTCGCCGCCGTCTGCAAGCTCAACCGGAGCTACTTCAGTAAGCTCTTCAAAGAAGAAATGGGCTGCCCACCTCAGGAGTTCCTCATCCGCCTCCGCCTGTCCAAAGCCGCCGAACTGATGAAAACGACCATCAATCCCATCGGGGATATCTCCGCCCTCTGCGGCTACCCCAATCAGCTCCACTTCTCCCGCGCCTTCAAGAAACGTTACGGCGTTTCCCCGCGCCAATGGCGCGCGCAGAACCGGCAGCGCACGCGCAGGTCTTGAGGTAATCGACCACTTTCCGCCACATCGGGGTCCAGGGGGCTGGCCCCCTGGCGGGGTTTGGGGCGGAGCCCCAATGGGGTGCGGGGCTAGCCCCGCCATTCGTTCCCAAAGTTCTTTCTGGTTCTCTTTCTTTCAAGAAAGAGAACACTTCCCAGTAACCGCCTAGCATTTTTGAAAGGAACGTGGTATCAATGGCCAACTACGTTTGGAACAAGGTGATTTGCAGTCTGGCTACTTTGGAAACCTACTTTCTCGATCCGTTCCCTTTGGGTCCGGAACACCCAGTGACTGAACCGTATATCTCATTCAACAAAATGTTTGGAGTTCCTTCTCTGAACGATTATCAGGAAAATATCGGCAAATATATTTACTATGGATTCGGCACTTCCTGCGCGGAGGTGGCGGATGGCCTGGTTGCAATCAAATTCTGCATCAGATGGGAATACCCGATTCAGGCGATTTTGAGAATACTGGAGCTGGACCATGAAGTCACCTGGTTCGCGGTGGAAGAAAATCACATCTATGTTTCCAAGTTTTACTGGGACGGCGGCGTGAAAGAGGACGTGCTTCTAATTGACGACGACGCCTTCCACGAGTGGTTCGAGGCGCACGCGACGTTCGTGCATTTTTTGCCCGATTGCGACGATGATATCTGGTATTACCTTCAGACCGTGGAGGAACACTGGAAAACTTGGGAAAGCAACGATAACTTTGAACGTTACCGCAACAAGCCTGCTCATGAAGCCGTCCCGCTGCTTCCGTAAGGCGAGAAAGAACGGTCCCCCAATGGAAACAATTGCTTCCATCGGGGGCGTTTATTTTATGAAAGGACGGGCGTTCTTTTTCTTCGGAAGAAAAAGAACCAAAAAGAACGCGGAACGTCAAGGAACGCTTCGATTCGGAGCGTTTCGGGTTTGGGAAGGTGTTCTTTTTCTCGAGAGAAAAAGAACCAAAAAGAGCTTTCAGAACGAATGGCGGGGCTAGCCCCGCACCCCATTGGGGCTCCGCCCCAAACCCCG
>CANDKT010000143.1 GCA_947385365.1 uncultured Bacillota bacterium
CGCGTCCATTTTCCAGGCGGTGGTGGACCAGACCGTGGCCGGTCTGACCCAGGGCCGGGAGCTGAAAGGAAAAATCGTCTTTCTGGGCGGCCCGCTGCACTTCCTCATGGGGCTGCGGGAACGCTTCGTCCAGACCCTGAAGCTGGACGGCGACCACGCGGTTTTCCCGAAAGACGGCGACTGTTTCGCGGCGATGGGCGCGGCTCTGTGCGCCACGGACTACGCCGCCGTCCCCTTCGAGACCATGCTGCAAAAACTGGAGGACAGCGCAAACACGGTCACGATTGTCGACACCATGCCGCCTCTCTTCCAAAGCGAGGCGGAATACGACGCGTTCCTCCAGCGGCATAACGCCTCCGCGCCTCCCTGGCTGCCTCTGGAGCAGTACGCGGGGGACGCTTACATCGGCATCGACGCCGGGTCCACTACCACCAAACTTGTGCTGATCTCCCCGGACGGTGGGCTCTTGTACAACTACTACCACTCCAATCAGGGCAACCCGGTGTCTATCGTGCTGGAACAGCTGCGGGAAATCTACCGGCAGTGCGGAGACCGCGTGGTCCTCAAAGGCGCGGCTGTGACCGGTTACGGCGAGGACCTCATCAAAAACGCCTTCAACTGCGACTTGGGCTTGGTGGAGACGATGGCCCACTACAAAGCCGCCGCGCATTTCCAACCCGACGTGGATTTCATTCTGGACATCGGCGGGCAGGACATGAAGTGCTTCAAAATACGCAACGGCGCGGTGGACTCCATCATGCTCAACGAAGCCTGTTCTTCCGGCTGCGGCTCCTTCATCGAGACCTTCGCGAAGGCTTTAGGGTACGAGATCAAGGACTTCGCGAAGCTGGGGCTGTTCACCCAAAAGCCGGTCAACTTAGGCTCCCGGTGTACCGTCTTCATGAACTCCTCCGTCAAGCAGGCCCAAAAGGACGGGGCCAGCGTAGAAGACATCTCCGCCGGTCTGTCCATCTCCATCGTCAAGAACGCCATCTACAAGGTCATCCGGGCGTCCTCCGCGGACAGCTTGGGACAGCACATCGTGGTCCAGGGCGGCACTTTCTACAACGACGCGGTCCTCCGCGCCTTCGAGCAGGAGATCGGCCGGGAAGTCACCCGCCCGGTGATCGCCGGGAGCATGGGCGCGTTCGGAGCCGCGCTGGCCGCCCGGGACCTGAGACTGGAACGCTCCGCTCTGCTCCCCGCCAAGGCGTTGGAGACCTTCTCCCACACCGCCAAACCCGCGACCTGCGGGCTCTGTACGAACCACTGCTCCTTGACGGTGAACTCCTTTGACGGCGGGCGGCGTTTCGTCTCCGGCAACCGCTGTTCCCGGCCTCTGGGCGAGGAGCCTCACCGTCAGCCGGACCTGATGCGGTACAAGTACCAAAAACTCCGCGCGCTTCAGGGCAAAGGACAGGGCGACGGTTCCCGAGGTCGGATCGGTATTCCGTTCGGGCTGAATATGTACGAAAACTTACCGTTCTGGTTCGCGCTGTTCACCAGCCTGAACTTTGAGATCGTCCTGTCGCCGGAGTCCTCCCGGAAGCTGTACCTCAAGGGCCAGCGCACGATCCCGTCCGATACCGTGTGCTACCCGGCCAAGCTGCTCCACGGTCACGCGGAAGCTCTGGTGGAACAGGGCGTGGACGCGATTTTCTACCCGTGTATGCCCTACAACTTCGACGAGGGCGCGGGCGACAACAACTACAACTGTCCGGTGGTGGCCTACTACCCCGAATTGCTGGCCGCCAATCTGCCCGACTTGAAACAGGTCCGCTACCTGAACCCTTATTTCGGCCTGCACACCCAAGGACTTCCGCCACCGGGCGGAGAGCTGGTTTTTGGAGGAATTTCAGGTGCCGAAACGGGAGACCGCCGCCGCGGTCAAAGCCGCTTACGCGGCTTACGACGCCTACAAGGACGACCTGCGCGCCACGGCCCGGCAGTATATCGCGCAGGCCCGGCAGGAGGGACGGCCTATCCTGGTGGTCGCCGGACGGCCCTACCATATGGACCCTGAAATCAACCACGGCATCAATGACCTTATCACGTCCTACGGCTTTGTGTTGGTCACGGAAGATTCCGTGGCGTACCTGGAGGACAAAGCCCCCCGGCACGTCCTGAACCAGTGGACCTACCACGCGCGGATGTACAACGCCGCCCGTTACGCCTGCACGCAGCCGGATATGGAAGTCATTCAACTGGTCAGCTTCGGCTGCGGGATCGACGCCATCACCGGCGACGAGATGCGCGCTATCCTGGAAAGCGGCGGCAAGCTGTACACGCAGCTGAAAATCGACGACATCAGCAACTTGGGCGCGGTCCGTATCCGTATCCGCTCCCTGATGGCCGCTATCGAAGCGAGAAAAACGCAGTCATGACCCGCCCGGGGCATGATCGGAAAGGAGTCACTCCCATGACAAAATTGGTCTACGACGAGACGGGCCGTCTGCTCTTCACCAAGGAGATGAAGGCCGAGTACACGCTTCTGATGCCGCAGATGCTCCCCGTCCACTTCGGCATGATGAAGCAGCTGCTGGAGTGCGAGGGCTACAAGGTGGATATGCTCACCACGAACCACCGGGGCATTGTGGACGAGGGACTCAAGTACGTCCACAACGACACCTGCTACCCCGCCCTGCTGGTCATCGGCCAGCTCATCGACGCCGTGAAGCACGGCGGCTACGATCCTCATAAGGTGGGACTGCTCATCACACAGACCGGCGGCGGCTGCCGGGCCAGCAACTACATCCACCTCCTGCGCAAGGCGTTGGAGAAAGCCGGTATGGCTTACATACCCGTGGTGTCAGTCAACCTGTCAGGGCTGGAAAAAAATCCGGGGTTTTCGCTCACGCTGCCCTTCATCCGCAAGGCGGTCTACGCCATGATGTACGGCGACATCATCGTGAACGTGGCCAATCAGGTCCGGCCCTACGAAGTGGAGACCGGCGCGGCGGACGCGATGATCGAACAGTGGTCCCGCCGTTTGGTGGAGGGCTTCCAGGCGGGCAAGGGCATGAGCCGCGCCCAAATGCGCGGCAATTTCGACGCCATCTGCGCGGATTTCGCCGCCATCCCGGTGGCGGGGGACCCGAAGATCCGCGTCGGCGTGGTGGGGGAGATCTACGTGAAGTTCGCCCCGCTGGGCAACAACAACTTGGAGAAATTTCTGCTCTCCGAGGGCGTGGAGCCGGTCGTACCCGGCCTGACGGATTTCATCATCTTCAAGATCTACAACCGGGTGTCCGACGTGGAGCTGTACGGGGGCAAGTGGATTAAGAAATTCGGCTGCACGGTGTTCATGAAGTACATCGAAGCCTGCCAGCGGGACATGATCGACGCCTTGAAACGTTCCGGTCGTTTCCGCGCGCCCGGCACGTTCCAGGAGCTGCACCAGCTGGTGCATGGCTACCTAGGCGACGGCAACAAAATGGGCGAAGGTTGGCTGCTCACCGCCGAAATGCTGGAGCTGATCCACTCCGGCACCAACAACATCGTCTGTACGCAGCCGTTCGGCTGTCTGCCCAACCACATTGTGGGGAAGGGTATGATCCGGCGCTTGAAGGATGATTATCCTTACAGTAATATCGTGGCGATTGATTACGATCCGGGTGCGACGAAGATCAACCAGGAGAACCGCATCAAGCTCATGTTGGCCAACGCCAAGGGCCTGACGCACCAGGAGCAAACTCCTGTGTCTCTCAAACCGGTCCCCCAGGCTACGTCCAAGCAGCTGGCTCACGCGTGACGAAAGCAGAGGCACGTCCTTTTTGGGACGTGCCTCTGTTTTGATTTTGGGTCACGGCGCTGTTTTGGGGAACAGCGCGATGTTCATATCCACCGGGCCTTGGATTCCGTCCACCTTCCCGGAATCCGTGTACTGCCAAATGGCAAAGTTATAATAAAAACCGGGGGTCCCGCCGTACTCGGCCAGCCAGAAGGGGTACTGATCCACCTCGTCCAGGTGGTAGCAGAGGTAGGCGATGTAGCGATTGAAGTAGATCATGGGCTGGTAGCCCGCCGTCTCCACGGTGTCGCAGAAAGCGATGGCGGCGGCGGTGATGGAGGTACTGTCCATCTCGTCGGTGCGGGCGGTGTCGTTGTCGATGTTCTCCCAGTCGAAGACCACGGGCGCGGTGATGTCGCAGTCTTTCAGCAAGTCGAGCAAAAATTTCGCCTCTTCCTCGGCCTCCTCGACGGAGACCGCCTGGGAAAAGAAGTAAACGCCCACGTCCAGCCCAGCTTGACGGGCTTTTTGGACGTTGGTACGGAACTGGGTATCCTCAAAGAGCGTTCCGCTGCCATAGTAACGTCCTCCGGCGCGGATCATGGCGAAGGAGATGCCGTCCGCGGCGACTTTTTCCCAATCGATCTCGTTCTGGTAGTAGGAGACGTCCACGCCCAATGCGCTGTCCCAACCCTCGGCGACGTAGGACATACGGTCGTTCTGGCGGGAGAAGGCTTCTTCCGCGTAAGCGTTGACGGGGATATCGGGCAGGATCTCCAAAGCCTGACCGGCGAATTGGATGTAGTTCTGGTAATCCAGGACCTGCCAGAGGATGGCGCTCAGCTGTGCCCGTGTGATGGGGTCGTCGGGGCAGAAACGCAGGCCGTCTTGGGAGGAGCTGCCCGCGACCAAACCTTTTTGGTACATAGCGACGACGTACCCGTCGTCGGTATCGAGGAAGGGGGAATCGCCTGACTGGGCGGGAGACAACTTCAAGGCTTTCGCGGCCAGCTGGACGATGAAGAGGCGGGAAGCGGCGCTGTTGAAATCGGGCAGCGTTTCCCAATCCAGCCAGCCTTTCTTGACGGCGAACTGGGCGTAACTGGCGGCGTAATGGGCGTCCTGAAGGGGTTCCAGGTCGCCGCAGCCGGCGGCAGCTTTCAAGGTGATGATGATGGCGTCGCCGGTCCGCGCGGTGTCGTCGGGTCCGAACCGCCCGTCGTCGTATCCGTTGACGACGCCCATACTGCTCAGCACGGCGACGTAGGGGTAAAACCAGAGGTTTTCCCCGACGTCGGAGAAGGACAGGTGGTAATCGTCCGGCACGACGGGTTCATTTCCTGCGGAGGCGTCCGCGAGCAGCAAGGAACAGCACACACTCAGCGACAGGAGCAGAGCCAACGCACGTTTTAATCTACTGCACATAGCAATTCCCTCATTCAAACGTATCCAAAACGGCAAGATGGGCTGATAAGTTCATTATACTGGACGGTAGCGTGATTTGCAAGATGAAACGGGAATTTTGTCATGGAAAATTATGCCATTCAGGGGGCGACCTGTTGTAATACGAAGAGTACGATTGCGGCAAAGAATACGATCAGTAGAGGCAGTTCTTCCCAAAACCAGTATGTTTCCTGTAGACGGCAGGCTTTCGGCTTGAGCAGAGCAGCCTGTTCCCGTTCTTGCCGGGGCTTCTGCTGATACCACGCCTTGGAGCGGTGGCGAGGCGCGGTTTTCTTTCCTTCCAGCGGTTCCATTTGAACGATCACCTTACTGCGGGGCAGGTAACGGAAAGAGAACGTGCTGTCCAACCATATCGGCGTGCCGGGTGGGGTGCTTTGGAAAAGCGTCAGCTTTAGGGAAGGGGCTGTATCCAAGGTAAGGTACTCCACCCGCATGAAACGGAGGCTGTCGCCCAGCTCCCGAAGGATGATGCGGCCGCGAACGGACTCGGTCCGTCCTTCTAGGAGGTCCTGAAGCAGCGCCCGTTTGCTCCAGAGAGCCACAGCGATCTCCACGCCGAACAGCGCGAGCAGCAAGGAGAGTTCCTTTCCTTTGGGGCCTGCTGTTGCCATCAAGAGGGCGGTCAGGCAGAAGAGGAACAGGAACAGGTACAAGAAGACGAACGCGCCTTTCACGGTTTTGAACAATTCCGGACGGGACATCCGGCCGCCTCCTTTACATGAAAAGTAGGACAATCGTTAGATTGTCCTACTTGATATGTTGGCGTCACCTATTTTCCCGGTCGGTCTCCAGACAAGTATCTTCGGCAGAAGCGAGCTTAACTTCCGTGTTCGGAATGGGAACGGGTGGACCCTCG
>CANDKT010000144.1 GCA_947385365.1 uncultured Bacillota bacterium
ACATACCAAGACACTCTTTCCCTACACGACGCTCTTCCGATCTAAAGAGAGGACGCGGTTGGTGTAAGCGCCCGTGAAGGACCTCCCCCGAAGCTCACCCGCGAGCTGTCCGGCTGAACCGGAAAGGTTCCGTATTAGGCCGGAACGGTCCGCCCTCCGTTACAGGGGTAAGAGTGCATGGCAGACGCCATGAATTTAGGTGGTACCACGGAGTTCAGGCTTCGTCCTATCGGATAACGGATGGGACGGAGCCTTTTGTTCTGTTTTCTTTTCCAACGGAGGTAATTGTAATGAACGGTGCGCACGCATTGATCGAAAGCCTGCTTTGCCAGGGCGTGGAACATATCTTCGGCTACGCCGGAGCCACCATCTGCCCCGCAGTCGACGCCCTGCGAGAACACCCCGAAATCGGTTACACCCTTGTCCGGACCGAACAGAACGCCGGACATATGGCGTCCGGCTACGCCCGCGTGAGCGGGAAAACCGGCGTGTGTATGGTCACGTCCGGCCCAGGTGCAACTAACCTTATCACCGGTATCGCTACCGCCTACATGGACTCCATCCCTATGGTGGCCATCACCGGACAAGTGCCAAGTCACCTGTTGGGCCGGGATATTTTTCAGGAAGTGGACATCACCGGCGCCGTCGCGCCCTTCTCCAAACACAGCTACCTCGTCAAAAACCCTGACGATATCCCTCGCGTGGTGAAAGAGGCGTTCCATATCGCTTCCACCGGCCGCCCCGGTCCCGTGTTGATTGATATCCCTATCGACGTGCAGAACCGGAGGCTGAAAGAAGAATTTCATTACCCCGAACAGGTCAATATACGCGGCTACAAGCCCAGCGTGAAAGGCAACGAACTGCAAATCAAACGGGTGACAGAGGCAATTTCCAAAGCAAAACAGCCTATCATCTGCGCGGGCGGCGGCGTGTGGCTGGCCAACGCCAAAGCAGAACTGCTGGAATTGGCGGAGCGGTGCCAAATCCCGGTCGTCAAAACCATGATGGGAATCTCCCTCATGCCGACAGACCACCCCTTGAATATGGGCATGATCGGCGCGCACGGCAACCATTGCGCCAACAAAGCCTTGGCCAAATCCGACTTGCTCATTATGGTGGGTACCCGCGCCGCTGACCGGGCTATCATCGAACCGGACGAAATCCAACGCCGTATGGCTACCATCCATATCGACGTGGACCCCGCTGAAATCGGTAAAAATATGCAGGCCGCGATTCCCCTGGTAGGCGACGTGAAGGTGATTTTGAACCAGCTGCTGGAACGAGACTTCCCCGCCCCTGACAGCGCCTGCTGGTTGGAACAGCTCCAGGACTACCGCCGGGCCGAATTGTCCCGTATCTTCCCTCAGCGGAAAGGTTCCGTATTCCCCGGCGCGTTGCTGCGGGAACTGGGAAAACGTCTGAACGACGACGCGGTGGTGTGCGTGGACGTGGGTCAAAACCAAATCTTCACCTGCAAATACCTGCCGCAAAAAAACGGCCGTCTCTTGACCAGCGGCGGATTGGGTACGATGGGCTATGCCCTGCCCGCCGGCGTGGGCGTCAAAGTCGCCCAGCCGGAACGTCAGACCGTCGTCGTCTGCGGCGACGGCTCCTTCCAGATGTCCATGAACGAACTGGCCGCGGTTCAGGCCGCCGGAATGGACCTGAAAATCCTCCTCTTCCAGAACGACGTACTCGGTCTGGTCCACCAGATTCAGACCGCCGCGCCCTATCATGGCGCGTTCGGCGTCGCACTGGACGGCTCCCCGGATTTCCGGACCATCGCCGCCGCCTACAATATCCCCTGCGTCACGCTGGACGACGAGAACCAAATGAAACCGGCTCTGGACCGCTTCCTGAACGAAAAAGGTCCCTGCCTGCTGATCTGCCGGGTCCATCCCGACGTCGGCACCAACGACTGACGGAGGAAAAAACAATGCCTGATTACAACTTGACACCGGAAAATATGGAGAAACTGGCGTTGGAGCTGGTGGACCTGTTGATGGAATACGGGCTGATGGAGGACACCGCGGTTTATGCGAACGGGTGGGTTTTTTACGGAGAACCCTTAGAAAGCGGGGAACTGCGGCAAACCGCCCGTGGAAACCAAATCTGCCGCTTTCCCTGTGAGCCGGAACGTATGCCCGGCGAACCAAAACTGTTGGCCGCTACCTTCGAAGGCAACCGCCTGTTCGATCTGATGAATTTCGGCGGTCCTTTGGATATACGGACCAAAATCAATCAGTTGTTGGAACCTTACAACTTGTATATCGAGCAGGACGACCAGTGGAATTTCTACGCCGCTGAATGACGGAGCCGGAGGAATACATCATGAAACAAACCATTTCCGTCCTGGTGGAAAACCAAGCCGGTGTACTCAACCGCATCACCGGGCTGTTCTCCCGCCGGGCGTTCAATATTGATTCCCTAGCCGTGGGCGTCACCGACGACCCCGCTATTTCCCGCATCACCATCATCGTGGACAGCGGCAACAGCGTGGTGGAACAGGTGGAAAAACAGCTCAACAAGCTCATCGAAGTCATCAAAGTCCGCACCATCCCGGAAGATAAGCTCATAGGCCGGGAGCTGGTCCTTCTGAAGGTGAACGCCACCAATAAGACCCGGCAGGATATCATGACCATCTGCGACATTATGGGGGCCAAAGTGTCCGATATCTCCCCCAACTCTATGACCTTGGAGCTGTCCGATACCCCCGACCGCATCGACACCTTCGAGGCTATGCTGAGGCCCTTCTCTATCCTGGAGGTGGTTCGGACCGGCGTGATCGCACTGCAAAAAGGTGGAGGGAAAATATAATGAGCGAAAAACGATACCAGATCTCCCCTATCGAGCTGGTCCAATGGGCCGAACCGCGGTTCAGTAAGGAGAAAAAGCCTGCCGCGGGTCTCTCCGAAGCGTTGCTCTCTTCCTACGAAACCGCCGCGGGCATCCGGCTCCCGGACGCGCTCCGGGATTACCTGCTGGCCTGCGGCGAGGCCAGCTTGAACTACACGCTCCACACGCTCTACCCCCCGGAAAAGGACCCGAAAACCTTCAACTGCCACATGGCCTTTACCTACGACTATATCAAGAGCGATATGGATTGGTTTATGGAACACGGGGAGGAGGATTACGAGGAACTGGCCAAACTGCGCGCTCTGCCTGTGGAACGCTGGGGCGAGGTCACAGACAACTACTTGATCTTCTGGGCCGAAAACCAAGGCTGCTGGCTGGCCGGTATCCGGAAAGCAGACTTGGACCAACCAAACCCGGTGGTGTACTACAACGACGATGACGATATGTACAGCTGGGCACCCTTCGCCGATTCCGTGCAGTCGTTTCTGCTGAGCATCGGCCTGGAAAATCTGGCCGAGGGCCGGGGCGTGCATAGCATCACCGACACAGCAGAAATCCAGAACATCCTAGACAGAGGCGGCGTCGATTTCCAGCGTCTGCGGGAACCTTACCCCTTCCCCGGCGGCCGCTTCGCCCATACCTGCTTGGATACGGAAACCGACACCTTATACGTCTACGGGGAGGAGGCCGAAGGCCGGCCCGCTTATCTGAAAGTCATTCGCGCCTGATAGCACAAGAAAAACCCAGGAAATCCAGAGGGACAAGGTCCCTTTGGGAGAGGAGGTACTATGAAAATCAGAGCGACCGCGGCCATCATGGAGTGTCTGCTGGAACAGGAAGTGGATACCGTTTTCGGATACCCCGGCGGCTCCATCCTGAATGTCTACGACGAACTGTATAACTACCGCGATAAAATACACCATGTACTCACCGCGCACGAACAGGGCGCCTCCCACGCCGCGGACGGCTACGCCCGCGCTACCGGGAAAGTCGGCGTGTGCTTCGCCACCAGCGGACCCGGCGCAACCAATCTCACCACCGGTATCGCGACCGCTTACCTGGATTCCTCCCCCGTGGTGTTCATCACCTGCAACGTCACCGAACCGCTGTTGGGTAAGGACTCCTTCCAAGAAGTCGATATCACCGGCATCGCTATGCCCATCACCAAGGCTACCTACCTGGTGCGGGACCCCCAGACCATCCCCGACGTCATGCGGCAGGCCTTCGCCGTGGCCGCCACCGGACGGCCCGGTCCGGTCCTCATCGACTTCCTGAAAAACGTCACCGCGCCCAGCGTGGAAATTGATTACGAGTTCGTCCCTTGGACCGAAAATCGGAAGTGCGGCAGTCTCCAGGCACTGGCGGACAGCCACGACTTGAAAGCTCCCGAACCGGACCTACAGGACATCGACACCCTAGTGGACATGATCGCCCAATCAGAAAAACCCCTGCTGATCTGCGGCGGCGGCGTGGTCCGAGGCCGCGCGGATAAGGAATTTCGGGAGTTTGCCGAAAAATTGGACGCCCCCGTCTCCATCACCGTCATGGGCGGCGGCGGCTTCCCCGGCGGACACCCCCTTACCGCCGGTATGATCGGAATGCACGGCTCCCAAGCCAGCAACGTGGCCTGCGATGAGTGCGACTTGCTGATCGCCGTCGGCTGCCGCTTCTCCGACCGCGTCGCCCTCCAACCGGACACCTTCGCCAGTCAGGCCAAGATCGTCCATATCGACATCGACCGCTCCGAAATCGACAAGAACGTCCTCACCGATCACCACATCATAGGCAACGCCAAACGCGTGCTGGCTCTGCTGAACGAACGTCTGCCTCAGTACCACCACCCAGAGTGGAAAGCACACATCCTCCCCCTACGCGAACCCTCCGTCCCTAGACAGAGCGAGACGCTCACCCCCAAGCAAGTACTGGAGACTATCCGCCGTCTGGCCCCTCAGGACACCATCGTGGCTACCGACGTGGGCCAACATCAAATGTGGTCCATCCAGCATTTCCACTTCGACTACCCCGGTCAGCTCCTCACGTCCGGCGGCTTCGGAACGATGGGCTTCGGCCTGGGCGCGGCCATCGGCGCGAAAGTGGGCCACCCGGATAAGGTGGTCGTCCACACCACCGGCGACGGCTGCTTCCGTATGAACTGCCACGAGTTGGCCACGGTGGAACACTACCACCTGCCCATCATCACCGTCGTGTTCAACAACGGCACCTTGGGTATGGTCCGGCAGTGGCAGAACTTGATCTACAACAAACGCTTCTCCGAAACCACCCTGGACCGCGGCCCCGACTTCGTCAAACTGGCCGAAGCCTACGGCTTGAAAGGCTTCCGCGTGACCACTATGGCCGAAATGGAAGCCGCATTCTCCGCCGCCTTGAAGGCGGACTGCGGCTGCGTCATCGACTGCGTGCTGGATATCGACGAAATGGTCCGGCCTATGGTGGCCGGCGGCGCGCACATCACAGACTTTCTGTTGAAGTAAAGGGGGCGGACAGAATGAAACGTGTATTTGATACCCAAAAGAAACTGTACACTTTGTCAATTCTTGTTCAAGATATACCGGGCGTATTGAGTCAAGTGGCCCGCCTGTTCTCCCGCAAGGGCTACAACATCGAGTCCATCGTCACCGGCGAAAGCGACCGCCCCGGCGTTACACGCATCACCATCGTTATCCTGGGCGACGAGCTGATGGTCAACCAAATCGCCGACCAGTGCCGGAAACTTATCCCCGTCCTGGCCGTGAAAATCCTGGACGAGGCTACCTCCATCCAACGGGAGTTCGCCTTAATCAAAGTGCAGGCCGCAGGCCGTAACGAAAGAGATGAGGTCATCCAAATGGCCAACATCTTCCGGGCGAACATCATCGACGTCAGCCGGGACACCTTGACCGTAGCCATTTTCGGCGACCGGGACAAAACCAGCGCGCTCATTGACCTGCTGGAAGACTTCGGCATCCTCGAAATCGCAAAAACGGGTACTCTCGCCATCGAAAGAGGGCGCAGCACTATATATGACGACAACAAACTCAAGGAGGAATACAACTATGGCAAAAATGTACTAT
>CANDKT010000145.1 GCA_947385365.1 uncultured Bacillota bacterium
CGATACAGCTGTCGATCAGCTCCGTCAGCGCGGGGTTGCAGGCTTCCAGCCAGCGGCGGAAGGTGACGCCGTTGGTCTTATTGTTGAACCGTTCCGGGTACAGGTCGTAGAAGGGACGCAGTTCGGAATTTTTCAGGATCTCGGTATGCAGCGCGGCCACGCCGTTGACGGAGAACCCATAGTGGATGTCCATATGGGCCATGTGGACCCGGTTTTGTTCGTCGATAATGGCCACACGGGGGTCGGAATGGGCCTGTTTCACCCGGCGGTCCAGCTCCAAAATGATCGGCGTCAACTGCGGGGCCACCTGTTCCAGGAAGGACAGCGGCCACTTTTCCAACGCCTCCGCCAGGATGGTGTGGTTGGTGTAGGCGCAGGTCCGGCTGACCTGACGGATCGCCTCGTCCATAGTCAGGCCGCGCTGGAGCAACAGACGGATCAGTTCCGGTATGACCATCGAGGGGTGGGTGTCGTTGATCTGAACCACTACGTGATCGGCCAGCGTTTCCGGCGCGTAACCCCGCTCTTCCAGCTCCTGAAGGATCAGCTGCGCACCGGCGGAGACCATGAAATACTGCTGATACACCCGCAGCAGACGACCGGCGTCGTCGCTGTCATCGGGGTAGAGGAAGGACGTCAGACGGTGGGCGATGTCGCTCTTGTCAAAGCCAATGCCTACCCAAGGCTGACTGGCGGGTTGTTCCACATCGAACAAATGCAGACGGTTGACGCAGCCGCTGTTCGCGCCGGGGATGGCGATATCGTACATCACCGCCGCCAGCTCCATCCCGCCGAAGGGAACCATAAACCGCTTCCCGGTGGGGATCAGCCAACTCTCCGGCTCCAACCAAGGATCGGGCAGCTCGATCTGCCGGTGGTTTTCAAACTTCTGACGGAACAGACCGAAGTGGTAGTTCAACCCCACGCCGTCGCCCGGCAAACCCAGCGCGGCGATGGAGTCCAGAAAACAGGCCGCCAGACGGCCCAGACCGCCGTTGCCCAAAGAGGGTTCCGGTTCCATTGACTCGATGATCCCCAGGTCCCGGCCCATATCGGACAGCAGATCCCGTACCTTATCGTGAATGCCCAGGGCCAGCAGATTGTTTGACAACAGCTTGCCCATCAAAAATTCCGCGGAGAAGTAGTACAGCTTCCGCTCTCCCTCGGGCGCGGTACGGCTCTGGCTCATGCGCTGGGTCAGCTGCATCAGCCCTTCGTACAGCTGACGGTCATCGCACTGGTCCGGCGTGCAGCCAAACTGCTGCTGAATCTGCTGGAAAAACTGCTCTTTCAGTTCCATGATACAAAAACTCCTTTCTCAAAAAGGCCAATCGCTTACTCTAAATTCTGGCACAAAGTATAACAGGATACGCTTTCAGCGTCAAATGAAATCTCTCGAAAATTTGCACAATATTCCTGAAATTCCCGCCATTTGATTGCTCATTGCATCAAAAAAAGCCCTTCCGGGCGTCTAAAACGGTGTATTTTCCAGAAAATGGAAGTTTCCGCCGCCCTTGTAATCTCCCCCGCTTTCCTGTATGATAGAGGCGGGACACCAACATCAAAGGAGTGAGACTTGTGCGCATTATGGCCATCGACTACGGCGACGCACACACCGGCGTGGCACTGTCCGACCCTACCGGTTTGCTGGCCGGTACGACCACCACCGTCCACAGCCGGGACGCGGAAACGGTTCTGTCCGAACTAGTCCGGCTGGCGCAGGAAAATCAGGTGTCGGAACTGGTCATGGGATTTCCTCGAAATATGGACGGCTCCGAAGGCCCCCGCGCCCAACTCTACCGGGACTTCGCCGCCCGGCTGAAAGAAGCCTCCGGCTTACCCGTCGTCCTCTGGGACGAACGCCGCACTACGGTAGACGCACACCGCATCCTCTTCCAGGCGGGCCAGAACGCCAAAAAACGTAAAAAAAATGTGGACGCCGTCGCCGCCGCCCTCATCCTGGAAGGATACCTCGATTTTAAGCGTCTTAATGGAAAGGTGATGTGACATATGAAACCTAAAATACCGCTTTCAATCAAAGTGATGGTGTTGTATGGTATCGCTCTCGTTATTGTCCTACTTGTGGCAACTTTTTGTATTAGCCCTTGACTTCCAACAAATTCCAGGCGGACCAGAACGCCAAAAAACGTAAAAAAATGTGGACGCCGTCGCCGCCCTCATCCTGGAAGGATACCTCGATTTTAAGCGTCTCAATGGAAAGGTGATGTGACACATGAAGCCTAAGATACCGCTTTCAAAAGTGGTGGTATTATCACTCGCTTTATATATTTTAGGTTTTCTCATTTTTCTCATAGGCGGTTTCATAGTAGCCAGTATTCCTGAGGGGATAGGTGTATGGATAGGTATCGTTGTGATGATGATAGGAATCGCTGTAGTTGTCGGGGCTGTTGTATTTGATGACAAATTTTACAGATGCCCGCATTGTAACTGTTATCTTACGGTATGGTATCGCTATCACTATTGCCCTACTTGTGGAAACTTTTTGTATTAAGTTGTGCCTGAAAGGTGAGCCATGAAAACACGAAATCATCCAATCATTTGGATAGGCATTGTTTTCCTTGCCATTTGTATCATTTACCCCATTTATACCCAGACTGTCTTTCATGCAGGAAACACATCTCCCGTCTTGCTTGGGGATGTAGAGGATGTAGACGCGATTTCATTATACGCATTCAATGTTTGGTTTCCAGACGGCGAGTTCCAAAAAAAGGAGGTTACAGACCGAACGAATATCGAAACAATCGTAAATGAATTATTAAGCGTTCGATATTTGGATCATACATTTCCACCAGACGATTTAGGAGGCGGGTGGTCAATGAACGTCTGCCTGCATTACCAAAACGGGGACGAAGAAAGCTATGAAATACTTTTTGGCGGAGATCAACGCGTGCCCATCCATCCCCCTTCCGGCAGAAGCCGCTATGGCGTTTGGCCCAATGGGGAAACATTGTGGGAAAGAGTCGATGTTCCTGCGGAAATCATCAGTGGTGACGAGTGGCCATAATACTGCACTTGATTGAAGGCGCTGAAAGCCGAAACTTTCAGCGCCTTTTCCATCCCATTTCGTTTACTTGTTGAGCGAAGCCGCGATCGCGTCGGCCAAGGCGTCGATCTCGGACTCGTTGTCGGGCTTGAGCGAGGACGTTACGGTCATCTCCTCGTCCAGGATGTCCATGTTCTTGAGCTTCTCCAACTCCTCCCGCATGAGCGCGCCGGAGCGCGGCGCCCAGGAACCGCTCCCCATAATGGCCACGGTGCGCTTCTGGAGATTCAACGCCCTCATATCCATCAGGAAGTTGTGCATGGGCGGGAAAATGCCCAAATTGTAGGTCACGGACGCCAAAACCAAGTGGCTGTACTTGAACAGATCCGAGATCAGGTAGCTGACGTGGGTGGACGACACATCGTACAGCCGGGTATTGGTCACGCCCCGGGCGGTGAGCTTGGCCGCCAGAACTTCCGCGGCAGCTTCCGTGTTGCCGTACATGGACGCGTAGACGATCATGACGCCCTTCTCTTCCGGCTCGTAGGTGGCCCAGTGGGTGTACTTGTCGATGATGTAGCCCAGGTCCTTCCGCCACACGGGACCGTGGAGCGGACAGAGGTACTTGATGTTCTCCAGGCCCACGACGGAAGCCGCCTTGTTCAGCAGCGCAACCACTTGCGGACCGTACTTGCCCACGATATTGGTGTAGTACCGGCGGGCGTCGTCGATCCACTCCCGGTCGAAGTCGAACTCGTCGGCGAAGAGCTTGCCGTCCAAAGAGCGGAACGAACCGAACGCGTCCGCGGAGAAGAGAACCCCGTTCGTCGTGTCGAACGTGACCATCGCCTCCGGCCAGTGGACCATAGGGGCGTAAACAAAGGCTACGGTGTGCTTGCCGAAGCACTTGGTGTCGCCTTCCTTGACCTCCTCGATGGCGTTGGGGTCCAGCCCGAACCCGAACTGGTTCAGCAGCGTGACCGCCTTGGGCGTGGTGATGATCTTCACCTCCGGCCAGCGGAGCAAAATCTCCTCAATGGACGCGGCGTGGTCCGGCTCGACGTGGTTGATGACCAGGTAGTCCAGGGGACGGCCGTCCAGGACCGCCTTCACGTTGGCGATGAACTGCCGGCCCACCGCCCAGTCGGCGGTGTCAAAGAGGACCGTCTTCTCGTCCAGCAGCACGTAGGCGTTATAGCTGACGCCGTGGTACAGAGGATGAATATTCTCAAACAGGGCCAGCCGGTGTTCGTCCGCGCCTACCCAGTACAAATCGTCCGTCACCATGCGGTAGTTATACATACAGGAAAAACCTCCTTAATTGAATTAGGAATCCTTTAGAAGCAGTTGTGATGAATCATCAAAATATCGTCAAAACGGCGGGCTTTCAAGTCCTCCGGTCGGATGAAGAAGCAGAACGTGTCCTGTTCCAGATCGGACGCGTCATTCGGCGGCGTCAGGTCGTACTGGAACAGCAGCGTGGTATAATCGCCCAGCTCGTCGCCGTCCAGCCGGAACTCCCCCTGCCGCAGGGCCGGGTGTCCCCCCAGCTTGAACCCCCAGTTGCCAAAATCAAGGGCAAACCGGTCCGTATCCTCGCAGCTGTTCTCCAAATCATAGACGCCCTCTTCCTCTTCGACGTCCTCGTCGTCCTCGCAGTCCTCGTCTTCCTCTTCGCCGTCGTCTTCCTCCCACGCGGCCTGGAAAAGAGGCATTAGCTCGTCCTCCAGGTACTCGAAACCAAGGTCGATGGCAAAACCGCCCTCCTCCCCAATCGAAAGCGTGGCGATCTCCTCCGCCGGTTCAAAGCTCATACCGCCCTTCAGGGAATCCATATGCCAACGTTCCTCCGGCACGGCGTTTTCGCAGGCGGGAACGTCTTCAGAAACTTCCGGGTAATAGCGTACCTGAAAGAACCCGGCGTCCTGTTTCCACACGAAACCATCCTCATAGAAGGACTCGAACTTCTCCGCCTCCGTGCAGAGGAAGAATTGCAGCAGGCCCCTGTCCGGAAAGCCTTCCAGCGGGGGGAGCTGGGCGAAATTGACCTGAGCCAGAAATTCCATCCCCGGCGCGTCGGACCCCACGGGAAGGTAAAACGTCCCGCCGAATTTGCTGTCCGCCGGACTGACAATCTTCCCCGGCTCCGGCGTAATACGCACGCAGGGCAGAAGAGAGGACTGACAAGCGGCTGTGATGTCTTCCCTTTTCAGCTTCACGGGCCTATACCTCAATCTCGATGAAGCTGTCCACACCCTCGCCGCAGTGCGGGCAGGTCCAGCCTTCCGGCAAGTCTTTGAACGCAGTACCCGGCTTGACATCGTTCTCGGGGTCGCCAACCAGAACGTCGTACTCGTGGCCGCAGCCGTTGCAGATGTAGAGCTTCCGGGGTTGTGTGACCTTCTTGGGAGCCATGCGCTTCATTTTGGTCATCGGCGGCGCGGGCAGCTTCTCGCCGGTGTCCAGGGCCGCGGTCAGCAGAGGCAGGATCTCCATCACATCACCCACGATGCCGTAGTCGCAGTTTTTGAAAATCTTGGCGTTGGGATTGTTGTTGATCGCCACGATGCAGGACGCGTCCTTGATGCCCTTCAAGTGCTGGATCGCACCGGAAATGCCGCAGGCAATGTACAGGTTGCCCTTGAATTTTTGCCCCGACATTCCCACGTAGCGGTTCAGCGGCACGTACTTCAAAGTCTCCGCCACGGGACGGCTGGAGCCGACCGCCGCGCCGGCGGCCCGGGCCAGAGCCTCAATCAGAGCCATATTCTCCTTCGCCCCGATGCCCTGACCGGCGGAAACGACCCGCTCCGCCTGTGTGATGGGCGTGTCGATGGGGATGCCTACGGTGAAGTCGTGGCCGTCCTTTTTCAAGATCGGAAGAGCGTCGTGTAGGGAAAGAGTGTCTTGGTTTGTGTT
>CANDKT010000146.1 GCA_947385365.1 uncultured Bacillota bacterium
CCAGGGGCTCCGCGCCCCTGGACCCGCGCCAGGGGGCCAGCCCCCTGGACCCCGAGACTGCGAGGCGTGGTCAATCACTGGTAAGATTCCGCCAACGCCTTGAACTTCGGCAAAGCACGCTGGATGACCTCAGGCTGGACGCAGTAAGCAATCCGCACATACCCCGGCGCGCCAAACCCCGAACCGGGAACCAAAAGCAAATCAAACCGCGTCTTCGCCCGCTCGCTGAACGCCACGTCATCGGGTTCGAGGCTCTGCGGGAAGAGGTAGAACGCTCCGCCGGGTTGGGGCACGCGGTAACCCATCTCCCGCAGCGCGGAAACAAACAGTTTGCAGTTGCTTTCGTAGACGGCCAGATCCGAGGTCATGTCGCAGCAGAGGGACGTGACCTGCTGGAACAGACTGGGGGCGTTGACGTAGCCTAACGAGCGTCCCGCGCCCGCGACAGCGGCGTAAACCTGCTCGGAATCGGTCACGTCCCCAGGCACCAGAACGTAACCTAAACGTTCGCCGGGCAGAGAGAGGGATTTGGAGAAGGAGTAGCAAACGATGGTGTCGCGGTAGAGATGCGGGACCCAGGACACTTCAAAACCTTGGAAGACGATCTCACGGTACGGTTCATCGGAGATCAGGTAGATTGGGTGGCCGTATTCGCTGGACTTTTGGGTTAGGATAGCGGCCAGACGTTCCAGAGTCGGGCGCGTGTACACCGCGCCGGACGGATTGTTCGGGGTGTTGATGACGACGCCTTTGGTCTGGGGCGTGAGCGCGGCTTGGAACGCGTCAAAATCAATCTGAAAATTCTCCGTCTCCGGCGGGATCAGCACCATTTTCGCGCCTGCGCCTTGGATAAATACTTTGTACTCCGGGAAGTAGGGCGCAAAAACGATGAACTCGTCCCCCGGACAGGTCAGCCCGTGGAACACGCAGCACAGCGCCGCCGCCGCGCCTGCCGTGAGGTAGAACTGGCTGGCTTTGTAGTCCGCGCCGAAGCGGCGGTTCAGGGAATCGGCAAACCGCTGACGCGCAGCGGCGTCGCCCGGCGCGCTGGTGTAGCCGTGTATCTGCTCCGGCTGTTCCCGCAAAATGCGGACAGCCGTTTCGTTTACCGGCGCGGGCGCGGGCACACTGGGGTTTCCCAGCGAGAAATCGAAGACGTTCTCCCGACCTACGACTGCGGCGCGTTGGTTGCCGTACTCGAACAGCTCCCGGATCACGGAGCGAGCCGTACCCAGCTCCAACATACGTTTAGAGACCATATCGAAATTCCTCCTGCGAATTTTTGATTTGGCAATACTTCCAGACCGTTCCGCCCCAAAAACAGGCCGGATACCGGCTATGGGTCGCGTGTTCCGGGTATCCTAACGGAGCGGTCCAGGACTCCGAGCAAAAAGCACAAAGGCGTTTTTGGGGAAACGGGCGGAAAACAGGCGGCATTTCTTCCAAAAGCGAGAAAACCGCGTGGAAATCTTACCGTTTCTTTCCTGCGAACGTTTCAGCAAAAAAGCTTGGCGCGGTCCTTCCGAACGGAAAGGATCTCCGAAAAATATTATAGCATACACTTTTTTGGAAGTAAAGCGGAAATCCAACGCGTCAAAACAGGAAAAACCACCGGAAGAGCGGAAGGAAAATTGGAAAATATTTGAAAAAAATTTTTCCGGATTGTGCAAATGCCCAATTTACAACGGAGCAAAATTCAGATATAATGAAGACAGAAACAATAGCAACCAATCGGAATGGGGGGGATGATACCGTGCAAGCCGCTGTTGGGAAATCCATCTCGAATCAGCTGGTCACAGGCCGGCTGTATTTCTACCACCGCCTCACCTTACAGCCCAGCGCCCATTCTCTGCTTACCTGGAAAGAGGAACTCCAACGCTTCCACACGGCACAGCGGCAGGCTGTGCTGGAACTCGCCGCACTCTACGACCGCGCCTTCGATCAAGTGGGCGTCAGTACCGCGTCCATCTTCGCCATCCACGCCATGCTCCTGGAAGATGAGGACTTCGTCAACGCCGTCGTGGTCTGCCTCCAGAAGACCGGCTCCACCGCAGAATACGCGGTACAGTGCGCCTGCCAGAACTTCGCCGGGTCCTTTTCCGCCATGTCCGACCCCTATATGCGGGCGCGGGCGGTGGACATCTGGGACATCTCCCTGCGCATGATGCGCAGTTTGATGGACTGCAAACCGCAGAACCCCTTGGAATCGGGACCGGCGATTTTGGTGTGCAACGAATTTCTGCCCAGCGAAGTGATGGAAATGGACCATTGCCGCCTGTTGGGGCTGATCTCCCAGCGCGGCAGCGTGACCAGTCACGCGGCGATGCTCCTGCGTGCCTACAGCATTCCAGCCATCGCCGAGATTCACGTGGACGATCAGTGGGACGGGCATCTGGCGCTCCTGGACGGCTTCGGCGGGCGTCTGTACTGCGACCCGGACGCGGCGCTCCTCTCCCACATGAACCGCACGTTCCCCGACGGCAGCATGCTGGAACAAATGGAGCTGCAATACAAATACGGCTGACCGCGCAAGCGAACAAGCGGTCCGATGGGTTCCTATCGGACCGCTTTTCCATGTCCGGACGGACCGCTCAATCCATCTGCGTCTTCCAATCCTCACTGTGGTACGCGTCGAAACACATCCGGATCTGCTCCGCGGTGTTCTTGTTCTCCGCCAACGGCGGCAGCTCGTCCAGCGCGAAGTACCCGCTCTGGAGCGTCTCCGAATTGGGCTGGAAGGCTCCGCCCAGCGCGGTACACAGGACGAAGATCTTGCAGACCTTGTAGGCGTAAACCGGCTGGTTGTGCTTCTCCCGGTCCTGCACCGCAATGACCCGTTCGGCTTTTGCCTCCAACCCGGCCTCTTCCCGGACCTCCTTGAGCGTGTTCTCCAACACCGAAACGTTCACGTCCACCCAGCCCCCAGGCAAGGACCATAAACCGTCCCGCTCCTGCACCAGAAGGATCTTCTCCCCCTGAAAAATCGCCGCCCGCGTGTCCAGCTTCGGCGTCTGGTAGCCCGTCTCACAACAGAACAGCTCCTGTACCCGCGGCAGGGGAATCTCCGCTTGATGGGCAACGATCTCCGCCGCAATCTCCCGAATGCGGGCGTAACGTTCCAGGTCGAACCGGTCCGCGCCGTAAAACAACCCCGCCTGCGCCAGACTTTGCAGCTCCACCGCCCATTCCAGCCACTTTTCGCTCTGCTCCAATCGAAACACCGTTACTGAAAACTTATAAAAAGCTATTAAGCTCTTCTGTTTCATTCCTTTTTCATTGTGTCCGCTTTTGGCGAAAGCCTACTCGCGTTTGGTGTGATACTCCGAAGGCGTAAATTCCCGGCTAACGTACCGGTACAGATCCATAGCGCTTGTTTTCGCTACGCTATGGATGGATACCGCACTAAATTCACACTCGCCTGGAAATCTCGGTCTATTGTGTTACCGCATATGAGGCAGTGATACACACGCTCCGACAACTTCAGGTCTTTCTTGACCGCGCCACAGCAGGAACACAGTTTGCTGGATGGATAGTACCGGTCTGCCGTTATGAACCTGACGTTGTTCCAACGGCATTTATACTGCATTTGCCGGTAAAATTCATGGAAGCACTGCTCCTGAACCGCCTTGGCTAAGTGTTTATTCTTCATCATACCAGCTACATTCAAATCTTCCAGAACGACGAACCTTGGTTTTCGGCTCACGATCTCGGAAGTGACAGAATGCAGATAGCTGTGACGAATATTTGTCAGCCTTCGATTTACTTTCAAGAGTTTCCGTTCGCTTTTTATAAGATTGCGTGTTTTGCAGTAACATACTCCTTTCTTGTTTTTTAGGTACTTTTTCGATACCCTGCGCTGCAATCTGCGCTTTCTTTTCTTGAGTTTCCGCACTTTTGCGGTCTTGTTGATGTTTTTGTAAACTGCTCCATCGGAACAGACCGCAAGGCTTTTGATTCCCACATCAATCCCAATCCCCGGATTTGTTGGCTGTTCAGTGGATTCCTCGCATTCGATGCCGACTGAAATCCACCAGTTCAGCCCATCGAACGTGATTCTTGGATTGACGTATTTTACATCGGGCGGGATTCGGTTCGGTTCCGCCAGCTTTACCCAATTCAGCCTTTGGCGGTTTGATTTTTTGCTGGACGTCAGCTTTTCCAGCTTCACATGGGTTTCTGTGAACTTGATTTTGATAGGGTCGGCGTAAAAACTGGGCTTCGATTTCCGCTTTTTCTTGAATTTCGGATACTTCGCAAGCCCCTTGAAGAATTTGAGATAGGCGTTGCAGGCGTCCTTGACCGCTTGCTTTGCGATGTTGTTGCTGTAATCGTTCAGCCATTGGAATCTTGGATTTTCCTTCTTCAAAGCAGTCAAAACCCGCCGGATTTCCGCGTCTCCTGCGAAGGAATACCCAAATGCGTAGTTGGTTTGCTGATACCAAAGCGTCCAGTTGTAGACAAACCTTGCAGCCCCAGCGCACGCGAACAATTTCGTTTGCTGCTTGTTGTTTGGGCAGAGCATCACCTTGCGCGTTTGAATCATTTTGGCGTTCCCCTCGCTTTGCTCTATTGTAACATAAAAAGATGCGGGCCGCAACTGGCTGAGACCATTGAAATGCAAGAAATCACCGCCCTGAAAGATTGACAAGCTACTTCGCATACGATGAGTTGAAACCTGTTCCAAATTCCACCATCCAGTTATAGCAAAAACCGGAATCTCTTCCCAAGAGATTCCGGTTTTCCTTGTTTTTCGCTGATACGGACAACTTCGGTATTCTATTGACACGAAATGCGAAAAAAAGTATAATATAATAGCGGACAGAGGCGTTCGCATTTTGATTTTTCCTTGACGGTGGAAATGGGGGAAAGCCATGAAAGGAGCATCCAGCAAACAGGAACAACAGAAACGGATTTCTCTGCTACTCTCCATCATCTTTATTTTCAGCGTGTTTGGAACGATTGTATTCTCCGTGTCGCAGAAAATATCGAGGGAGATGTCCGCCTCCGCCATCCAGAACCTGAGCGAGAGCCTGGACTTGATTCAGAGTACCATAGAGGCGATTTTGCGCAGTCAGGCCGAATTTCAGGCGTTGATCGCGCAGGAGATCGCCCGGGCAGAGAACCCGAAAGAATATATCCACACCTACGAGAAAAATCAGACTATGGCCAAATTATCCCTGATCCTCACAGGAGAGACGGAGGGCGTTTCCAATCTCGGCGGGCAATTCAGCGAGGAGGGCCTGGACTTCTCCGCAGGCGGAAAGGTCATGGGAATGCCGGTCTCCCAGTCCTATGTGAACTATATGGGGACGTGGTCCTACACCATAAAGTGTCCTGTGGAACGGGACGGGGAAGTCATTGGGACGCTCTATGCCGAATATATATACGACGCCATTGACCATTCCCTCCCCGACGGATTTTACAATAAGCAGGCGTCGCTGTATATCATGGACTCAGAGAGCCAACGGTTCGTCTTAAAGCCCAAAGGAATGGGCCAGCGCAGCGCCGGTCATCTGAACCTGACGGATTTCTACCGGGCCAACGACAT
The DNA here is from genome assembly GCA_947385365.1 of uncultured Bacillota bacterium. GTDB lineage: Bacteria > Bacillota > Clostridia > Oscillospirales > Oscillospiraceae > Lawsonibacter. Next base: position 5,549 of record CANDKT010000146.1, read on the forward strand.
CCAGGACCCAGAGATCCGGGCGGAAGTGGAAGACTGTCTGAAGACTGGGCGCAACGCCCTGTTTTACCACGATATCCGCCAAGTAAACGCCCTCAACTATATGTGGTCGGTGAACGGCGGGACCATTTTCCTGGTGGGTTATGTGCCAGTGGAGGCCATCCAGCAGGAGGGTCGGACCGTCAATCAGAATATTTTGATCGTGGTGTTCTCGCTGCTGGCGGCGTTCCTGTTATGTATCGCTCTGTACTACCTGAACTGGCGGCAGCAGGACCGTCTGCGGAAGGAGCGGGAGGAGGA
>CANDKT010000147.1 GCA_947385365.1 uncultured Bacillota bacterium
CCTACACCAAGAACAACATCCTGATTCAGAGCGCCCAGGCCATGCTGGCCCAGGCGAACCAGGTTCCCCAGGGCGTTCTCCAGCTGCTCCAGTAATTCCCTTACCGTTTCCCGGGGGGATTTCCCCCCTGGGGGCGGTACCCCGGTAAGGAGGCACGGTTCCAATGGAAAATAAGAAGTCGCTTGACAAGCGGCTGATCGCGGTGATTGTCGGACTGGTACTTATCATCATGGCGTTGAGCTTCTTCCTTCTGTTCCGGAAGGATACCTCTGACATTGGCGACGGCGGCACGCCGCTCATCGGCTACGCGACAGAGGCAAAGGTCATGCTGGACCAGGATTCCTTGCAGGCGGCTATGGACGAAGCCATGAAGAACGCCAAGGATGGGAACATTGCTCTGCTGTACAAGGACAACGCGTACAGCACGAACGGGGTGGATTTTGACTGTTACATAGTCAATTCGGCATCGAACAAGTACGATATGTTCCTGACCATTTACGCCGACGACGCGCTGACCGATCAGATTTTTCTATCCGGTCTGGTCCCGCCTGGCAGCGGGTTTGAGCAGATCTCTCTGGACCGTGCCCTGGAAACGGGGGACCACACCGTCGGCGTTGTGCTGACACAAGTCGATACGGATGAAACAGGCGCACAGGTGATTAAACACCAAGTCGCGCACACAATGGAGTTCCATGTCACGAAGTGATGGTTGTTCCGGCCCCACGGGCCGTGGCAATAAATTAATATGTAAGGAGAGAAACTCATGAAGTTCATGAACATGAAGCGCTTCGGTTCCGCCGCTATGGCCGGTGCGCTGGTCCTGTCCTTGGCGGCTCCCGCATTTGCAGCCACCTCCACTCCTGCCGGTCAGGTCACCATCAGCGGCGCCTACAAGGATATCCCCATCTCTGTCTTGGTTCCCGAGTCCGGCACCGCCCAGATTAACCCCTATGGCCTGCCCATCGACTTCACCCTGTCCGATACCATCACCAAGGTGTCCATCTCCGGCGAACAGATCACCTCCGCTCCCCTGAGCATCCGCAACCAGGGCGCGACCAAGCTGTCTGTGAACGCCACTCTGGCGGTTGACACCAGTGGTGCCGACAACGGCGTGAGCGTTCAGAAGGCTGCTTTGAGCAACGAGAAGGGCAAAAAGATTAACCTTGCGCTCCAGGTCGCTGGCCTGAACGACAACAAGTACGCTGTCTCCAGTTTGGATACCACTTTGGAAGACAACATCATCAAGGCTTTTGCCGACACTGCCACCTGGGCCAGCGCGAAGAGCCTGCCAGCTGAAGATACTGCCGCAGGCACCGCTCTTGCTGATGCTACTGTTGCTAAGTCTGCCTCTGCCTTGGCCGTTCTGGGCGCATCGACTGAGGCCGCTGGCGGTCTGATTACCTATGGCAAGGACAGCATCGCCGTCTTCCGTTTGAGCGGCAAGCTGAACGAGTCCCCCACGAAGTCTGTGAGTGGTGACGATGTTGATGATCCCTGGACCACTAACGATAAATTCGCCGCCACCGTCGTGTTCAAGTTCAAGCCCGCGAAGGCCGCTTCTGTGTCGCTGGATAAAGCTACACTTGAGTTGGGAACCACTGCTAACAATTCTAAAACGGTTTCCGTTGTATTCGACGCTGGCGACACTGAGCTGACTGTCAAAACTTATGCGTGGACTGTTGATCCCGCCACTAATGTTGTCAATCTCACCAATCCAACCAGCGATACGGTGACGGTAGGCACTGCTGGTGTCGGTACTGCTACCCTCACTTGTGTTGTCACACTGAGTGATGATAGCACTCAGACATTGACTTGCCCTGTTGAGGTTAATGCCGCTCACAACTAATTACAGCACAACCAAACCATCCCTTGGGCCGCGCGGCGCAACCGGTCGCGCGGCCCATTTGTAAGAGGAAGAGTCCATGAAGCGAAAAGCGCTGCTATGCGTCCTGCTGGCGCTGATTCTGCTCTGTTCCACGCGGCCCGCCGCAGCGCTCCTCAGCAATGAGCGAGGTATCGTGATCGAGGGGACTTCCAGACTGCCCGTCATTGATGTGGTCGTCCCCGCCAGCGTGAATATCCTGATTAACCCGTTTGAAATGCCGGTATCCATCGGCGACGGGGTGTACACGGACCAGATCATCTGCTCTCCCGCCTATATCTTCAGCCGGAGCGACATACCGCTGAAAGTAGACGTGTCCATTACCGCTTCCGTCTACCCGGACAGCGATATGACCCTGGCCACCGCGCCCACATACGGCTCCGGTACCAGTAAGCGAGCCTTTGTTTACTTTGAAATGCAGACGTCTGACTGGGAGTACCCGGAGCTTGTCCAGTGGGACCCGGCCTACAATTCGGCAAAGCATATCGCGGTGGCGGACGGAGTGACCAAAACCAAGCAGAATATCTTGACACTGCGCCCGATCACGGAAGGCGAGTACGGCTTGCCTCCGAAAAACGCGTATGCCTGGTTCCGTCTGGCGGGTGACGCGGCGAGAGACCCTACAAGCGAGTGGAACAATAAGGACGGTATCCGCGTGACCGTGGCATTCACGTTCACGCCGCAATCCTACGTGACCAATTAACTTTGCGCCGTGCGGTCGTCCCAACAACGGCCACACGGCGCTTTCTTTTGTCGGAGGGATACGTTATGAGAAAAGTTTGTCTGGCCCTGGCGCTCTTCCTGGCGTTGAGCCTTGCCGTGCCTACCTTTGCGGCGGACCCTCCGCTTCTGGAAGAACCTCAGACAGAGCCTGTCTCCTCAGAGGATACCTCCGCCGTGCTGGAGGACACTTCCTCTGTTCTGGAGGACCTCTCTTCTACTTCGGAGGATTCCGCCTCCGTCCCGGAAGAGGCCGCTCCGATGGAGGACAACACGCCCGTGATTCAGGTGACGGTGCCTCAGATGGGGCAGATCATTATCAATCCCTACGGTCTGCCCACCGACCTGGACGGCGAGACCTCCTCAGAGCAGATCGTCAGCCAGACGCTGACCATCTCGAACGAAAGCAATACTTCCGTGACCGTCAGCGTCAGCGCGATTGGGCACGTCTCCGGGGAGAGCGGCTTAGTCTACGCTGCCAACCCGCCCCAGCCGGATTCCACGCAGAAAGAGATCTTCCTCTACGCGGAATTTCAGAACGAAGCGGACCGCTGGAGCGGATGTTACAGCAATGAGGCCAATCAGCTCCTGATCTCTGATGAAGTTTCCGAACCCAAACCCGTACTGACTCTGGACGAGGCTTCCGAAGGCGTGTTCCGCCTATTCGGCGCGGCCTCCACGATGCCAGAAGAGGATTGGTGCGGAGAAGATCAGATCAGCGTCACCTTGACCTTCACCTTCGCGCCCGTGGCCGCCTTGGATACAGAACAGGGTTCGGAATCAGGGGATTCCACAGTTCCAGATCAGGCCGCTGCCCCGGAGAATCCATCTATTTCGGAACAGAACCCTGACCTGGAAGACCCTTCCGCCGTGGAAGAAGGCCCCGAAAATCCTTCCGCTTCGGAGCAGGACCCGGAGCTGGAAGATCCTTCCGCCGTGGAAGAAGGCCCCGAAAATCCTTCCGCTTCGGAGCAGGACCCGGAGCTGGAAGATCCTTCCGCCGTGGAAGAAGACCCCGAAAATCCTTCCGCTTCGGAGCAGGACCCGGACCAGGAAGACCACTCTGCTATGGAAGAAGGCCCAGAGAATCCCTCCACTCCGGAACAGGACTCTGATTCGGAGAACATCCCGGAAGTTTCTCTTTGACTCATCCACACAGCCCAAAGGAGTTTTTTATGATGCAAACCCCCTTCTATTCCATTGGAATCATCTTCAAAAATGAAATCCGCTGCTTGGAACGGTGCCTGAAATCCCTCCAAACCCTGCGGAAGAGCGTTCCCTGCGAGGTAGTGATGGCCGACACAGGTTCCACGGACGGCAGCCGGGAGGTCGCGGAGAAGTACGCGGATATCCTCTTCGATTTCCCGTGGATCGACGATTTTGCCGCCGCCCGCAACGCGGTGATGGACCGCTGTTCCGGTGTGTGGTACTTCTCCATCGACGCGGATGAGTGGATGGACGAAAATGTCCAGGAGCTTGTGGACTTCTACCGGGCGCGGAAAACGAACTTCAAGTACAACTTCGGCGGGGTACAGATTCGCAACTACATGTCCCAGAACGGGGAGAGTGCGGAACGTTATGCGGATTTTTTTGGGATACGCATGATGCGTTTGAGTACAGGTATTCGCTATGTAGGCTGTATTCACGAACACTGGCTGAACGAGGATGGCAGCCGTTCTTTGAGCGCGATGACGTTCGGCAGGACTTTGCTTCACCACGACGGTTACCTCTACGCGACGAAGGCGGACGAACGGGCGAAGTACGACCGGAACATTGCGCTTTTGCGGAAGAAGCTGGCGGAAGATCCGGATGATCTGCAGACGCTTTTGGAGTGCATCGACAGCAGCAAGACCTACGATGGCGAGGCGAGCGTGGAGTACGTCAAGCGTTCTATCGAGGGCGTGAATCAGAAGCGGTTCGCGTGGGAACGGTTTGGGCCTATTGTGTTCCGCAATGCCGTGTGCGTTGCGACTTTGCAGAATCTGCCGGAGATAGAGCAGTGGATAGACGAGTCTCTGGAACGTTTTCCGGACTCTATTTTCACCCGCGTTGACGTGAACTACTACGCGTTCGCCTATTATTGGACCAAAAAGGATTATGCGGCATCCATTCGTTACGGTCTGGCGTATTTGCAAGGTGTAGATGACTACCTGGCCGAGCGGTTCGACACGAGCGAGAATATGCGCGGTATTGTGGACAATGTGTCGCCCTATTGGCGTGGGAAGGTGATTTCCATGCTGCCCTTCGCCTATATGGAGTGCGGGGAGCCGGAGAAAGCCTTTGCGATGTTCCAAACGTTGAAGGCGGAGGACATCGGGAACAATTCACAGATCGGGCTATGCGTACAGACGCTGCTTTGGATGCACCGGGTGACTGAGTTGGACACGCCCTCGTTGCTGGCGGGTCTCTGGGAGCAGATCGCGCAGCCGGACCCGGAATCCAAAGAGGCGCAGGACCGGCGTACCGCAGTGATGAAGGACTCCGCGCGGGCTTTTACTTTGAAGTACATGGAAGAAGAGGCGCAGGAGGAAGGTTTCCGCCGTCACAGCTACAGCATCTATACCGCGCTGGAGGGAAAGTGTGTATTAGGCGATGCCGCCGCGATTTTGGTGGAGCAGGACCTGAAGCGTCTGGAAGAACGGATTGCAGGAATTGACAAAATGAGTGAACTGCCTGTGTCCGCGCTGTTCCACGCGTTGGAGTGTGGGATACGCTATCCTCTTCCTGGGAATGCGCTGAAAATCGAGGAAATGGACGATCTGGTCCGGCGGCTGGCGCAGGAAAAGGGGTCTTTTTTTGCATTGGTCAGCCGTGCGGTCCGGGGAGATTTTGCGGGAAGCGTTCAAAGTTTGCTGTGGACAAGGGGACTGGCGCTTGCGGCGCTGCGGAGTTTCGAGTGGAACGCAAAGGACGTGGACCGGGAAGAAGGGCTGGAAATCGCTCATGCGTTTGTCTTGGTGGAGAGGAAATTCCTGTCTATGTATTATGCGCCCGGGATGTTGGCCGAAGAGAATCTGTGTGTACTGCCTGCGCTGCACCGTTTTGGTTGGTACTGCGCGCAGGCGTTTGAGGCGTTGGACGGGGGCAATGCGGCGGAATACGTGCGGCTGTTGCGTGCGGGGCTGGAGAGCTGCCAGGATGTGAAGGACGTGGTGGAGTTTTTGATCGACCATATGCCGGAACTC
>CANDKT010000148.1 GCA_947385365.1 uncultured Bacillota bacterium
TTTTCCGTGTGAGACCTGAGCTTATTCCGGACAGAATCGTCCAGTTTGTCCACTACAATTTCTTTTTACTCCACCGGGCGGATTGGTTTGCCCCTGAACGGAAAACGCTTCTGGAAAACGCTGAACAGGCTTTCGCGGAATATATCCGGCCCTTCGCACACTTCTACTACGACGCGGACCCTGCCGTCGTCGCCGCCAGCTACAACGCCGAACGCGCCAAAATGCCGCCGTTTGTTGAAACCGAAACCCTCAGTTCTTGGCTTCAACGTATCCGCTTCGGCTGTGCTTCAGATAATTATTCCTGAGAGGAGTGACCAATATGGATGAGAAAATCACTCAATGGAAAGCCGCTGTCGCCGCCGTTGGCGGTCTGCTGACCGGACTCTGGGGCTGGATGGGCTGGCTCGTGCTGGGCTGGATCGCCGCTATGGCGTTGGACTATATCTCCGGCTCCGCCGCCGCCTGCAAGACCGGCAACTGGTCCTCCGCCCACGCCCGCGAGGGCATCTGGCATAAGGCCGGCATGATTGTCGTCGTACTCGTTGCAAGTGGTGCAGACCTGCTCATTGATATCGTGCTGTCTAACCTCACCATCGTGCAGCTCCCGGTACAATATCCAGGACTGATCTGCCCAATGGTGCTGGTTTGGTACATCATAACCGAGTTGGGATCTATTGTGGAAAACGCGGTGCGTATGGGCGCAATCGTTCCGAATTGGCTCAAAAAATTGCTGGAGATCAGCCGGGACGCAGTAGATAAAGCTGGGGATAAGTTGATCGGAGAAAATGAAGAAGAGGAGAATGAAGATGAATGCTAACTACATCTACGGAATCTTTGAAACGACCGAAAAGGAACACGCTCCCGATCTGAACATTGGCATGGCCATGCTCCAGCGGACGAATCCCGTCCGCGACCCGGACAAGCTCAAAGAAATCCGGGAATTTCTGGGGCGGCACTACGACAAGCTCACTGCCGCCTACCAGACGCACGACCGGGATGCCTTTGCCGCGGCTGTAGCTGAGTGCGAGGCGGAGGACGCCGCGCAGGAGGTATAAACGTGAAAAGTTATAACATAATTGAGGTAACTTTCAGTAATGGACACTCTGCAATTTGGGAAGCCGACAAAGGCGAGTGGGACGACTACGCCTATGATGGTAAAGTGTTTATCATCAAGAAAAATGGATCTTGGGTTGGAATTTACAATATGAACCACGTTATCAGTGTGGTCGTAAAGTAAGAGGGATTGAAAATGAGACTTAAACAGCAGCTACTGACCCAGAACGACTGCTACCGCGTCCGTCGCACGATTCAGCCGAAAGGCGTCATGGTCCACTCCACCGGCGCGAATAACCCCAAAGTCTCCCGCTACGTTCCCGGAGACGAGATCCTCGGATTCAACGCCAACGGGAACCACTGGGACCGCCCCGGTTTGGATAAGTGCGTCCATGCCTTCATCGGAGTCTTCGCGGACGGCGGGATCGGCACAGTCCAAACGCTGCCTTGGAACGCGCGAGGCTGGCACGCAGGAAAGGGCAAGAAATGCTCCGCCAACAATACCCACATTTCCTTTGAAATCTGCGAGGATTCCTTAACTGACCCGGTGTACTTCCAAGCAGCGTATCAGGAGGCCGTGGAGCTGACCGCGTACTTATGCCGGGAATACGGGCTTGACCCGCTGGCGGACGGCGTGGTCATCTGCCACCAGGAGGGATACCGGCGCGGGATCGCCTCTAACCACGGCGATGTATTGCACTGGTTCCCAAAATTTAGAAAGTCTATGGACGACTTCCGCCGCGATGTCGCCCAAATTTTGAAAGGAGAAGACGACATGACAGAAGATCAAGTCCGGAAATTAGTCCGGGACGAGCTGGCCCGCATCGAAGCCGAATCCGCTGCCCGGCCCGTCCCCGATTGGGCCAAAGAACTCTATGCTGATGCCGTGGCCCGCGGGATCACAGACGGTTCCCGTCCAATGGCCGCCGCTACGCGGCTAGAAACCGCCATCATGGTCAACGCGGCCGCGAAGCTGAGTAAGAAAGAAAGTTCAGCGGCGGCGGAAGATGAAAAGTGCGTGAAGGAAATTGACGGTGTTCGTTGCACCCTTCAAGCCATTTCGTATGGAATGAAGGGGGAGGAGATAAGAAATTCGGAGGGATTCTATTGCCAACTGGTACCTCATGGCGTACTGGAACAAGCCTATGAAGTACTGCGGCGGTATGAAAAGCTACTCGCCGGGGAACCGCTGGTGGAACAGATCGCCGACGACTGGCGCAAATCAGGCAAGTTCTCGGAGGGTCCGAAGGGCGTTATCTAAGAGGAGAAGACAGGCATGGAGAAAAAATACAACTTTTAAAATTTTTTGAAAGGATGATAAATACAAATGGCCAAAGAAAAGAAGAAGGATGCCGTCCTGACCACCACGGCTTCGGAACCAAAGGAAAAGCAGGACCTGCCCTTGGGGTCTGCGCCGGAGGCCGCCTCTCCTCCGCCAGACCCGGAGCCGGTACCTACCGGAGAGAGGCCCCTCCCCTACAAGGGGACCGTTGCCGTTGCTCTTGCCGTCCTCCACAAGGCTGTCGGCGTTGGCACCGCCGATATGCTCAAGGCAGTCGGCACCCTGCATCAAGGGACGGAGGTCACCATCACCGCCAGATCCGGAGCCTATGCCCAACTCAAAAACGGCCTGTGGGTGCTGGAGGCATTTATCAAAATGTAGCTTTTTCAAATACCCCCCTGTTTGGCCCAGAAACGGCCCGTGTGTGGCTTTCCAGTTTGGGGGTATAGATTTACATTCTCGACGCTACAAGGGCCTGTTTTTTCCAATGGAAAAAACATGGCAGCAATCCCGGAAGGTGGCATAAAGAGATAGGCAAAAAACAAAAGCGACTGTCGGCCCCCTGTTGGGCTTTCAGCCGCTTTTGTTTTTTTTGCTGATTAGCGGTATTTTTCTGCCTCGAAGCCGTGCCGGGACAGGTAAGCCTCCGCCTGGGCATATTGGGCAAAGGTGCGAGACTTGCGCTTCTGGCGGTCTCTGCCGATCACCACTGTGGAGCCGATGCCCTGGATAATCCATGCATCCTTTCCGTTCTTCCGGATCGGATTGAAGTACACAGCTTCTCCGCTGGCCTTGTTAATCATCTTCATTTCCAGATGCCTCCTTATCTAGGAGCCGGGAGCGGGGCCTCCGCCCCCGGCGTTTTTGGTTAGAGATACCAGCGACGGCCTTGCAGATTGATATACCGTTCGCCGCTTTCGTTGGTGTAGACTTTAACGGTATGGCTTTTGCTACACCAATGAACTGTTACGGCGAATTTACAATCAAGAGCGATTTTCATTTTTGGATTGTCTTTGATGTACCTTTTCATTTCCAAGACCCTCTTACTCAATCATCCCGGCCTGCTTCATCCAGCGGTTCAGCTCGGCCTTGCTTTCGAAGCGGTAGTCGTTGTGGGTGCCGTCTTCCCGGCTGATAATAAGGATATAGCCCTCGGCAATTTTTCTGATTTCGTATTTCATAGTTGCTACCTCCGTTTTTGTTTTTGGGTTTGTTCCAAGCCTTTAGCTTGGTTATATATTAACATTCGATTGAGTGTTTTTCAAGTGGCTAAAGTAGACAAATAATCAATCGTTTGAATGTTTATTTTGGCGAATTGACAAAGACATTCGACTGACTTATAATATAGAGAAAAGCACGGAGGGAGGACAAGACAATGCGCAGAATCACGGTGACAGAGGATATGACTCCGATAGCCAGAATGCTGGTAGACAGAGGCATGACAAAGAAAGAACTGGCGCAAAAGAGCGGGGTTCCGCTTCCAACCATAGACCAATGGACCCGTAGAATTCGCAGGAACCCGAACGTTTACCAACTCTATAAGGTGGCTCAGGTCCTTGGGTGCCACATTGAAGACCTTATTGAACCGGAGTTGGCGGAAAAAGTGTCGGACCAAGAGGCGCAAAAGGAAAGCCCGGAGGGATAAACCCTCCGGGCATAAGAAAAGACACCCGGCCAAAAGGCCGGATGCCTATCTTACCGCTTTTCTTCGAGCGGCAGGGACAAAACGAACGCAGAACCAGCAAAATAAATGGTGGCAGGTTCGCCTAGTCCTCCATTGGTCGGAGTGCGGGGACTCGAACCCCGGGCCTCCTGCTCCCAAAGCAGGCGCGCTACCAACTGCGCAACACCCCGATGACAGGATCATTATAGCACAGCTTCTCAAAAAAGAAAAGACTTTTTTTGCGTGTCGCGACCGATTGTTTCGAGTTGCCAAAACAGGCGGGCGGGACGGGGTGGGAACGGAAAGGCGGATGCAATATGGGAAAACGAAAGTTGAATTGGGCGGGGCTGTTTCTCTTAGCCGGAGGGCTCGTCATGGTGGCGGGAGCCGTAGGGGTTCTGGCCGCGGGGAGCGAGAACGGGAAAGCCGGAGGTCTGCTGGTTATGATCTTCGGCGGTGCGCTGCACCATTGGTACTTCGATATTACGAAGACGCGGGTAAAAAACGGGGAACTGAACTTGACGATGGTGTGGAATTATATGGGCATCGTGGTGATGCTCGCGGGGGTAGCGTGCGTGTTCCGGCACTGGAACCTCTGCGGCGCGCTTTTGATTGCGGGCGGTGGGGTGTTGTTCCTGATAACCACAGTGCGCGGTTTCCTGTTCGTTCCGGAGGACCCCCAATAGCTGGATCTGCAAGGACGTCCCGTGCTGCAAAGCTGGGACGTTTTTTGCGTGCGGATTGGAATTTTTCTGGACAAAGGGTCCGGACTGTGCTACAATACCCAGCGACGAGTTTCCAAACCTCGTCCAAGCGTGGGGGAACGTACTGTTTTTCCACGTTCGTTCGGGGGCGTTCTGCCCGCCGTTCTCTAAATAAGAAAATGGAGGTTTTTTTATGCGCGGATTCAACACACGGGAGTTGACTTTTGCGGCAGTTCTGGCCGCCGTGTACGCGGCGCTGACGTGTACGCTCCCCATTCCCCAGTTCACCGGCGTACAGGTCCGGCTGGCGGAGGCGCTCACGGTCCTGCCCTATTTCTTCCCGGCGGCTACGCCGGGGTTAGTGATAGGGTGCTTCATTGCCAATTTGTTCTCGCCCTACCCGCTGGACATACTTTGCGGGACTGCCGCTACGCTGCTGGCGTGCTGGATGACCCAGCGGGTCTCACAGCCGTGGCTGGCGCCTCTGCCGCCGGTGGTGTGCAACGCGCTGATCGTAGGCGCGGAGATCGCCTGGTTTGAGGGCGGTTTCACGGCGGCGTTCTGGCCCGCCTTTGCGGGGAACGCGTTGACGGTCGGGTTCGGCGAACTGCTGGCCTGTTACGTACTCGGTTCCGTGCTGTTAGTGGCGCTGCCGAAGATCCCCTTTTTCCGGGCGCAGATCCCGGCGGAGCGGAGGAAGCGGTTAGGGCTGAGTCACGGGGCGGTGTGAGGGAACAAGAAACGGTCCTGGCATGGAAACCATGCCGGGACCGTTTTTGTATGCAGGGAAGGGATCAGTCGGTCACGTAGGGCAGCAGCGCGATCTGGCGGGCGCGCTTGATGGCCTCGGTCAGCTGGCGCTGGTGCATTGCGCAGGTACCGG
>CANDKT010000149.1 GCA_947385365.1 uncultured Bacillota bacterium
GTTTTTACGGAGAGAAGCGGTTGATGGAAGTGCTGCATCTTTTGCGGAAGCTGTTTTCGGTGGAGCGCGGGGCGGAAATCACCTTGGAAGCCAATCCGGACAGTGTGACGAAAAAAGGGTTGAAGAAGCTGCGCCGGGCGGGGTTCAACCGGGTGTCGTTAGGGATGCAGTCCGCTGACGCGGGGGAACTAGTCTGTATTCACCGTCCCCACACGCCGGAGCAGACGGCGGAAGCGGTCATGGCGGCGCGAGCGGCGGGGTTTCAGAACCTGTCGCTGGACCTGATTTACGGACTGCCGGGGCAGACGTTGGACAGCTGGAAGGCGAGCGTGGAATGTGCGCTGGAGCTGTCGCCGCAGCATCTGTCGTGCTACGGGCTGAAGGTGGAGGACGGGACCCCGTTGGCGGAGCGGGTCCGGCGAGGCGAGGCGCTGCCGGACGACGAGATGCAGGCGGACAGCTACCTGTGGATGGTGGAGCGGCTGCAAGAGGCGGGGTACGTGCAGTACGAGATCTCCAATTTCGCGCTGCCTGGCTACGAGTCCCGGCACAATCTGCGTTACTGGCTGAACCGGCCTTATATTGGGTTCGGGCCTGGCGCGCACTCGGACTTCGGGGGGCGGCGGTACTCCTACATTCGGGACCTGGACGGCTACATCAAAGGCGTGCGGAACGGAGGGGCGTTGTTGGAGGAAGACGACCTCATCCCGCAGCGGGAGCGGAGCAGTGAATATCTGATGCTCCGCCTGCGCACTGCGCAGGGGGTGGAAGAGTGGGAGTACCGGCGGACGTTTCTGATGGATTTCGCGCCTTTGGAGGCGCGGTTAGAGGAGTTTCAAGCGCAAGGTTGGGCGGAACGTACCGCGGGAGGCCGCTGGCGGCTGACGCCGTCCGGATTTCTGGTGTCGAACCAGCTCATCGGCGATTTGCTGGAGCGTCAGGAACGGGCGGAATTACCGGACGTGTTGAGTCTGGCGCGGGAACATCAGATCCGCCGCCCGGATTCGGAGCCTGGGAAGGGTTAAATTCCTGCGCTTTTGGACAGGATAAGGAAAAGGTTCTCACGATTCTTCTACAAAATTGAACAATTTGAAAGCCGCGGTGCAAAATTGATTGCCACATGGGCATAATAGTGCTATAATGACTTGAATAGGCCCGTACCGTTTTTTACCAGCTGGGCCTTGGATATGATTTACATATGGCGCTTTGCGCTGTATTTCTATAGATTCCACGAAGAAGGTGCGTGTTTTTGACCAAGTATCAGATCCGTGGAGGCAATCAGCTCCACGGCACGATTGAGATCAGCGGCGCGAAAAATGCCGCCGTCGCGATCATCCCCGCCGCGCTGATGGTGGACGGTGTCTGCCGCATTGAAAACGTCCCGCAAATCAGCGACGTGACCTTGATTTTGAAAATCCTTCGGGAGCTGGGCGCGAACGTCCAGACCGTCAATCGCACGACGATTGATATTGATTGTTCTCATATCCGGAACCGTCAGGTTCCCTACGAGTTGGCCCGGAAGATCCGCGCCAGTTACTACCTGGTCGGCGCGCTGCTGGGGCGGTTCGGCTGGGCGGAAGTGCCGCTGCCCGGAGGCTGTTACCTGGGCGGACGGCCCATTGACCAGCACATTAAAGGCTTCGTAGCGATGGGCGCGGAAGTCGATGTGCGCAACGGTTTGATCTACGCGCAAGTCCCCGGGGGCGGACGTCCCGCGGGCGGGCAAGTCTACTTGGATATGGTCTCTGTCGGAGCCACCATCAATATCATGCTGTGCGCGGCGTTGGCGAACGGCATGACGGTCATCGAAAACGCGGCGAAAGAACCTCACATTGTCGATTTAGCGAACTTCCTCAACTCAATGGGCGCGGATATCATGGGCGCGGGCACGGATGTGATTAAGATCCGCGGCGTCAGCCGCCTGCGGGGCGGGAGCTACTCCGTCATCCCGGACCAGATCGAGGCGGGCACTTACATGGCCGCCGTGGCCGCCGCCGGAGGCGAGGTTCTGATTAAAAACGTCATTCCGAAGCACTTGGACTGCATCACCGCCAAGCTGGTGGAAATGGGCGTGGACGTGGAAGAACTGGATGACGCGGTGTTCGTGCGCCGGAGCGGTCCGCTCCACCGGGTCAACGTCAAAACGATGCCTTACCCCGGCTTCCCTACCGATATGCAACCGCAAATCGCCGCGGTGCTGTGTACCGCGCAGGGGACCAGCGTCCTGACGGAGAGCGTCTGGGAAAACCGTTACCGCTATGTGGAAGAGTTCCGGCGTATGGGGGCGCGGATTCAAGTGGACGGCAAAGTCGCGGTGATTGAAGGAGTGGACCGCTTGACCGGCGCGCCGGTCCAAGCCTGTGATCTTCGGGCAGGCGCGGCGATGGTGATCGCGGGGCTGTCCGCACAGGGCGTCACAGAGATCAGCTCCATCGAACACATCGAACGCGGTTACGAGACCTTAGTCGAGAAACTCGCCGGAGCCGGCGCGGATATCCGAGTCCTTTCCGTCCCGGATAAGGAGGTCCAACCACAGGTCGGTTGAACGGCCCATGTCATGGCGGGGCTAGCCCCGCACCCCACCAGGGCTCTGCCCTGGACCCGCCAGGGGACCAGTCCCCTGGACCCCTGGGCCGCCGAACCTCACCGTGGGCAATCAAAAGAGAGGAAGTCATTTCCTTGTTGACTTTTACCAGTCTGGCCAGCAGTTCCACCGGAAACGCGGCGTTGGTGTCCTGCGGGGACACCCACGTCCTGCTGGACGCGGGCATTTCCGCGAAGCAGCTCTCCCTCGGACTGCGCGCGTTAGGCGTCGCGCCGAAGCAGCTGTCCGCGATTTTCATCACCCATGAGCATAGCGATCACGTCTCTGGTCTGCCGGTGTTCGTTCGGAAGAAGGCAGGCGTGCCGGTCTACGCCACCGCGCCCACCTGTCAGGCTTGGTATCGGAAGAACCGCTGCGACGACGTGCGGGACCTGATGTGTCCGCAAGAGCCGGGGAGCGGCGTACATATCGGTCCGCTCTGGGTGGAGTCGTTCCCGACGCCGCATGACGCGGCGTGCAGCGTAGGTTACTCCGTGTCCGGGGAGGGGAGCCGCGTCGTGTTGTGTACGGACCTGGGCGAGGTCACGCCAAGGGTCCGGCAGGCGGTGAAGGGCTGCGATCTTCTGGTGTGCGAGACCAACCACGATGTGGAATGGGTCCGTATGGGGCCGTATCCGTATCACTTGAAAAAGCGCATTCTGGGCCCGAACGGCCACCTGTCCAATGAAGCAGGCGCGGACTTGGCCGCGTGGGCCGTGGAGCATGGGACGAGAGCGGTTCTGTTGGGGCACCTGTCCCAGACGAACAATACGCCCGCGCGGGCTTACCAGACTGTGAGCCGCCGTTTGCAGGCTATGGGCTGTGACCTGGAACGGGAGATCCGCTTATCCGTGGCCCCCGCGAGCGGGTTGAGCGACACGTTCCGTTTGGAGGGGAACGCGGTATGCTGAGCGTCCACGTGGTGTGCGTCGGCAAATTGAAGGAGACCTTTTACAAGGACGCCTGCGCGGAGTACGCCAAACGTCTGTCTGCCTACTGCCGCCTGACCCTGACGGAGATCCCGGAGGTCAAACTCCCTCAAAAGCCGTCCCAAAGCGAAATCTCCGCCGCTCTGGAGAAGGAGAGCGCGGCCATTCGCGCCAAGATTCCGCCCAACTCCAGAGTCGTCGCCCTGTGTATCGAAGGACGGATGCGTTCCAGTGAAGAGCTGGTCCGGATGTTCCCCACGGACGGTTGCCTGGCTTACAAACACCTGGTGTTCCTGATCGGCGGCTCCTACGGGCTGCACCCCGCCGTCAAGGCGGACGCGCAAATGCTGCTGTCCATGTCGCCGATGACCTTCCCGCACCACCTCGCCCGCGTCATGCTGCTGGAGCAGATTTACCGGGCGTTCAAGATTCAGGAGGGTTCCGCTTACCACAAGTAGAAGGTGGTAAGTTTTCACAAAAAAGTCTGGTAATTCCGCCTCTGTTGTGGTACAATGGAACGTGAAATTTTTACCCACTGGAGGTATGTCAAGATGTCCTATCGAGAGATATACGAAACCTGGTTGGCCAGCCCGGTACTTACCGGCGAGGAGCGGGCCGAATTGGAAGCCATTCGGAACGACGAGAAGGAGATCGAATCCCGGTTCTTTGAACAGCTGTCCTTCGGCACCGCCGGTCTGCGGGGTACGATGGGGATGGGGACCTACCGTATGAACGTCTACACCGTCCGCCACGCGACCCAAGCGTTCGCGCAGGTCATCTTGGCGGAAGGCCCCAAGGCCGCCGCCAGAGGCGTCGCGGTCTGCTACGACTGCCGCAACCACTCCGACGAGTTCGCCCGGGCCGCCGCGGAAGTGCTGTCGTGCAATGGGATTCCGGTCCGGCTGTTCGAGTCCCTGCGCCCCACGCCGGAGCTGTCCTTCGCCATCCGGGAGTACGGCTGTATCGCCGGGATTAACGTCACCGCCAGCCACAATCCGAAGGAGTACAACGGCTACAAGGTCTACTGGGAGGACGGCGCGCAGCTGCCGCCGCAGCACGCGGACGAAGTCGCCAAGATCATGCGGGACATGGACGTCCTCACCGGTCCCAAGCTGGAATCGGCCGCGCCTGCGCCGATCACCATGATGGGCGAG
Source organism: uncultured Bacillota bacterium (assembly GCA_947385365.1). Taxonomy (GTDB): domain Bacteria; phylum Bacillota; class Clostridia; order Oscillospirales; family Oscillospiraceae; genus Lawsonibacter. Next base: position 4,668 of record CANDKT010000149.1, read on the forward strand.
GAGACCGACGAAAAATTCCTGGCCAACGCCTTGGCGCAGGTCAACGACCAGGCCGCGGTGGATCAAGTCGCGGATACGTTCAAGATGGTCTACACCCCCTTCCACGGCACCGGCTACAAGCTCATCCCCGAAGCGCTGAAGCGCTTGGGCATGAAGCACGTCATCTGTGTCCCGGAACAGATGGTCATCGACGGCAACTTCCCGACGGTAGCTTCCCCCAACCCGGAGAACCCGGAAGGGTTTTACCTGGCCGTGGAGATCGCCAAAAAGGAAGGCGCAGACTTCATTCTCGGCTCCGACCCCGACGCGGACCGGATCGGTCTGATGGTCAACACCGGGAACGGGGAGTTCAAGGTGCTGACCGGCAACCAGACCGGCGTGCTGCTGCTGGACTACCTGATCGGCGCGATGCGGCGCACCGGAAAAATGCCCGCCAAGCCGGTCGCGCTGAAGACCATCGTCACCACCGAGATGGCCCGTAAAGTCGCGGAAGTCAACGGGCTGCAGTGCTTCGACACGTTCACGGGGTTCAAGTTCCTGGCCCAGAAGAAGGATCAGCTGGAGGGCAGCGGGGAAGGGAACGTCATCATGTCCTACGAGGAGTCCTACGGCTATATGCTGGGCAGCTTCGTGCGGGACAAGGATGCCGTGACCGCCGCCGTAGCCATGACGGAGATGGCGGCCTGGTACGCCGGGCAAGGTATGACGCTGTACGACGCGCTGCTCGCGCTGTACCAGAAGTACGGCTTCTACAGTGAGCGGACGATGAACCTGGTCATGCCGGGTCTGGACGGTCTGAAGAAAATGGCCGGTCTGATGGCGGGTCTGCGGGAGAAGCCTCCGGTGGAGATCGCCGGTGTGGCGGTGAAGGAGCAGAAGG
>CANDKT010000150.1 GCA_947385365.1 uncultured Bacillota bacterium
GGTTGAACAGGTCGAAGCCGGAGTAGGGGGCGGGCTTGTACTGGAGGTAGTCGCAGACTTTCAGCCAAGCGCGGGCGGTGCGGTTGGCGTTGGCGCAGGCGTGTTCAAACTTAGCCTGGTCGAACTTCTTGCCAGTGAGCTTCTCCAACTCGTGAATCGCCTGGTCGAACTGGCCGCGGATGTAAGCCACATAGCTGTCGTTGACCTCGACGGTGTTGTTATAGGGGATGTCGATCATGATGAGCGGCACGTTGCACATACGGGCAATATTTTCGTACCATTTGGTCATACAGTTGCAGATATTGTTGCAGCACAGCACGAAGTCAGGCTGCGGGATCTGCATTTGGCGGTAAGGCTTGATTGCGGCGCGGCGCAGGTCCTTCTCGCGGCCGTCGGGGAGGGCTTCGATTTCGAAGATATCGTCCAGGACGGTGTAGGGCTGCATGGTTTTGGGGTCTTTTTTGGGCTTGCCGGTCTCGGGGTCGATGACCACCTGACCGTTCTCGTCCCGGAGAGGTTTCCCGCTGCGGGGGTCGATGACGTACTCGCCGGTAGCCAGGTCCAGCTTCCGGGAGGCGCGTTTTCCGGCGGCGTAGGCCAGGGAGATGCGGGCGTAACCGCAGATATCGTTGTCGAAGCCCAGGTCCTCGGCGGCCTGACACATGATCTCACCGTCGCGGTTGGCGGCGATCCCGGCGGCCTGATTTTCGGGGTACATGACGTTCAGGTCGAAGGCGGCGGCCAGTTCGCAGGGGAACTTGGAGCTGGACCAACCTACCAGGCGGCCTGCTTTTTTGGCTTCCCGGGCGTCCGCGTGGACGTCGTCCACGACCTTGCGCAGGGCAAGGACGCCGGGACTGACTTGTTTTGCCATAATGTAGTTTCCTCCTCACGTTTTGGGTATTGTTCCGCACGCTCCCGCCTCAGGCGAGGCGGAAACGTGAAAAGGTAGATATCCGCTCATTTCTGGAATTGGATGTCTCTGGAGATGACCGGCTTGCCGGTCTCGTCCAGAAGCGGCGTCAACCCACCGGCGTTTCCGTCGCTATGCCAGATGTAGTTTACACCGGTCTCGCTGTCAACCCAGATTTCAAATACAGCAAAAACGCCTTGACTGTAGATTTTTTTGAAACGGTCCATTATTTATGCTCCTTTTGGTAGCGCTGCCACGCGAACAGGGCGGCGCCCAGAGCGCCGTTGTACTGGGTCAGGGGGGACGTGTGGATGGTGTGGCCCAGTTCGGATTCCAGAGCCTTGACCACGCCGATATTCTGCGCTACGCCGCCGGTCATGACGACCAGGTCTTTCACGCCCACGCGGTGGGCCAGACCGGCCACGCGGGAAGCGACGGAGTGATGGATTCCGTTAATGATGTCCCGTTTATCGGTGTCCATAGCCAGTTGGCTGATGACCTCGCTCTCGGCGAAGACGGTGCAGGTGGAGCTGATGCCCACATACTTGGTGGACTGCTGGCCCAAGGTCCCTAATTCTTCCACGTCGACTTCCAGCACGCGGGCCATCACGTCCAGGAACCGGCCTGTACCGGCGGCGCACTTGTCGTTCATGACGAAGTTGGTCATCACGCCGTTTTCGATCTGGAGGACCTTCACGTCCTGACCGCCGATATCGACGACGGTGTGGACGTCGGGGAAGAGGAAGGAAGCGCCTCTGGCGTGGCAGCTCAATTCGCTCATCTGGTGGTCGGCGACGTCCAGCATGGAGTTGCGGCCGTAACCGGTAGCCAGCACGTAGGCCATATCCTCCCGTGTTTTCCCGGCGTTCTCCAACACCTGGGCGATGGCCCGTTGCGGACCGCTGGTGCCCGCGCCCACGGCGATGAGGGATTTGGCCACGATGTCCTGTCCATCGGCCAGCATCACGCATTTGGAGGCGGTGGAGCCGATGTCGATGCCTAGGGTGTAGATACTCAAAAAACCAGATCCCTTCTTGAGGTTTGATGGAAAGTTTATTTATGCGCGTCGTCGTAGTCCTTGATGGTGCGGGGCAGGAGCATCTGATGGAAGGGGCAGATGGAGGCGGGGTTCTGGTAGCAGGCGTCGGCGAAGGCCACCAGGTAGTTGCGCATCATGGGCAGGTCGACGACCTCGTCCACGAGACCGGCTTTGGCGCAGAAGAAGGGCTTGGATTTCATGTCGTAGTCGTCGATGAGGGCGTTCATCTTGTCGATGGTGGGCTGGAGGTCGCGTCCGGCTTTCTGATCTTTTGCCAGACGGCCGGTGTACATTGCGTTGGCGGCGGTCTTGCCGTTCATGACGTTGATTTCGGTAGCGGCGGTGCCCAGAGAGAAAGCGTTGTTATCGTTGCCCTGCGGGCCGCCCAGGACGTAGTGAGCGGCGGCGGTGCCGCGGCGCAGGGTAATTTCCATCATGGGCAGGTTGGAGGACTGAATGGAGTAGATCAGGGACTGGCCCAAGCCGAGCAGTTCCGCGACTTCGGCGTCGTCGCCCACGTCGATACCGGTGGTGTCCTGAATCCAGACCATAGGGATACGGTCCCGGGCGCAGAGGGTGACGAACTCGTTCATTTTGATGAGTCCCTGACGGTACAGTTTACCGCCCGCGCCCATAGCCTGACCATACTTTGCCATTTTATACTCGGGGTAGTTGGGGAACACGCCCTGCTGGTTCGCGACCACGCCCACCAGGAGACCGTCCAGTTTTGCCAGACCGGTAATCATTTCGGGGCCGTAGCCTTTCTTATACTCCAGGAACTGGCTGCCGTCGAACAGGCGGCCCAGGACGGAGTACATGTCGTAGGGGCGGTTTTTGTTGTTGAGGACCAGGTCGTACAGTTCGACGTCGGACATAGCGGGGGACTGGGGGACATCCACACGGAAGAACTCCAGATCGTAGGAGGGGAGCATATCCACATATTTCTTGATGGTGGCGATGACGCCGTCCTGACCGGTGCAGACCTCGCGGAAGAAGCCGGTCTGGCCGTAGTGGATGGCGACGCTGCCCGGCGGGTCGGCGCGCAAGCCTTTCGTGGCCTCGATCTGAGCCAAGGCAGCTTCCATATCCACGTGAGGCTTGGGGTTCATGCCGCCCACGATGCCCGCGCCGCCGACGGCCATATTGGCTTTCTCGTGCGCGATCAGGATGGTGGGGGAGATGGAGTGGTAGCCGCCGCCCGCAGGGTTGGTACCGTGGATGCCGACGATGACGGGGATACCCATCTGGTTCAGCTCGGAGTTGCGGTAGAAGGGTGTGCCGCCGCCCCGGCGGTTGGGGTAGACCAGTTCCTGCTGGTCCAGTTCCACACCGGCGCATTCCAGCAGATAGATGAGGGGGATACGGAGCCGTTTTGCGGTATCGCTGCCCCGGAGGAGGTTATCGGCCTGACCGGGGACCCAAGTACCGGCGTGTTTTTTATTGTCGGAGGCGATGATGCAGCACCACTTGCCGTTGACGCGGCCCAGGCCCTTGATGATGGAGGTGGAGCCGTTTTTATTGTCCTGCGGGTTGTAGAGGCTGTTCAGCGGGCACCAGGTTCCCTGATCGACCAGCATAGCCACCCGCTGCATAGCGGTGAGCTGACCTTTTGCGTTCATGTCCTCGTCCTTTTTACCGGCGGACAGGGCGGCGACGATTTTGGCATGGATCTCGTCTTCGATGATCCGCAGCTCGGACACGTTGTCGGGATTGGGGCGGACGGGTTTGCCTACGACGGGCATATTCTGGAAATACCGGGGCATGGAATAGTTACCCAATGTAAATTCCTCCTAAATTTTGATGGGTTCGGGCCTCCGCCGGAGCCGGCGTCCGGGACGGTGTGTCCGGGACGCCGCGCTCCAAGGTTCTTACTCCTTAGGGACCTTGATGAAGGCCTGACCGGGGTCGATCTCCTCGCGGATGATGCGGATGATCTCGGGGGAGGGGCCCTCGAACAGCTGGGCGCGGGACACGTCCACCTCGAAACCGGTGTTTTCCTGGACCATCTCGGGGCTGGAGAACGGGTAGTAGTAGGCCAAGTACATCCGTTTGGTTTCGTCGTCGAACTTCATGATGCCCAAGTCGGTGACGACCATCTGAGGGCCGCGGTTGCCGGGCAGACCGGCGCGTTCCCGACCGCCGGGGCCGTCCATCCAGCCGCAGGAGGTGATGTAGTCGATCTTATCCATGAAGCGGCGTTTCTGGTGCTGCATCATGATGATGGTGTTGCAGTAAGTAGCGATTCCGTTTGCGCCGCCGGAACCGGTGAAGCGGGTGACGGGGTTGTGGTAATCGCCGATACAGGTGGAGTTGACATTGCCGTAGGGGTCGATCTGCGCGCCGCCGATGAAGGCGATGAGGCGGTCCTCGTCGTGAATCCACTCATTGGCCTCGAAGCCGATGAAGCGCACGTTGGGCCACTGGACGGCGCAGTGCGCCATGAAGCGGTTGTCGCCCACGGAGCGGGGGACTTCCACGGGGGAGCAGTCCATCAAGCCGCTCTCCACGATGGGGTGGCAGGAGGGGCAGACCACGCGTTTGGCCAGGGAAGCGCCGATGAGGGGCAAACCGGTGCCGACGATGACGATCTGCTCTTCTTTGATATTTTTTGCGATGGCGTATGCCTGCATTTCCTGTTTGGTATACTTTGTGTAGTCAGACATTTCAATATTCCTCCCTGTTCTCAGTGTCTGGTGGAGTAGCCCAAGTGGGGTTCATTCTTCAGCCGCAGCAGGCGGGAGCCGCCCACTTTATCCAGCAGTGCGTCGTGGTCGGCGACGCTGTAGACCCACTTTTCCACGTAGTCCTTGAAGGTCTCAGGTACAGCGGTCCCGGCGGCGGCATCCTCGGCGGCTTTTTTGGCGCGTTCCGCGGCGAGCTTGGCCTTTTCGTCTTCGGGAGCTTTTTCGGCAGCTTTGGCGGCTTTCGCGGCGGCCTTAGCCAGCTGCGCGCAGGCGTCGGCGGCGTCCTGATACTTGGAAGCCTTGTCGTACTCCTTCAACGCGTCGGAGTCGTTGTCGTAGTAGCCGTAGCACTGGGAGGGCCACGCGCCGTAGGGACAGTGGACGACTGCGCTGACGCACTCGCCGAAGATACGGGTCAAAGTGGGGTCGCGGCGTATGTATTCATCGCTGACCAATTCCTCGCAGGTCACGATGACCTTACGGGCGGCGACGGCGATATCGACATCGTGGAACTCGTCGCCTTCGATGATGCAGGTGCCGTCGGGGCTGGCCTTCTGCACATGGATGATGGCGGTATCGAGCCGGGGGACGGGGACGGCGACGACTTTCTGACCGGGAACGAAGGGGTTTTCCATCTCCACACATTTCAGATCGTCCACTTTTTCCAAAGTGCGGCGCTGTTCTTCGCTGATTCCCCAGAACTTCATCAAGCCGGAGCCCTGCATCAGCCGGACGGGCAGGAAGGGCAGGCCCAAGGAAGCGGCGTGGAGCTGGAGCATCAGC
>CANDKT010000151.1 GCA_947385365.1 uncultured Bacillota bacterium
ATACGAGATAACCTGTTGTGACTGGAGTTCAGACGTGTGCTCTTCAGATCTTCCACAGCTTGGGGTTGGAGACGGAGAGGTTCAGCTTCGCGTCCGTGGCCGACTGGCGGTTGGCCTTGATGGTCACGGTTCCGGTTCCCACTTGGGTCCCGTTGGCCTCGTACAGTTCCGCGGGGTCGAATTGCAGCAGGCCCTTTTCGCCGAGCTTCAGCACGTCGTCGAAGGACGTGGGGTGGCTGACGGTCGCCTTCACGGTGACGTCCCGGCCGGAGACGGTATCGTTCGCCACGCGAGCGGTGACTTTGACGGTCCAATCGGTATCGCCGGTCTTCTCCGGGATGATGTACACGCCGTGGGAACCGTGGTCCAGCTGATCCAGGTGGACCTGACTGGTCATCACCAGGCGCACGTCGCGGTTGATGCCGCTGGCGTTGTCGAAGTCGCCGTGGAGGGGCGCGATGTCGCCGTTGAGGGTACGTTCGTTGTTGGCGGAGACTTCGATGACGTTCGCGCCCTCTTTCAGCTTGCCGGTGACGTCGATCTTGAACGCGCTCCAGCCGCCCTTATGGGAACCGACCTCGGTCCCGTTGAGGAACACGTGAGCTTCCATGCCCACGGAGTCAAATTCCAGGTACGCGCTGCGCTGGTTGTACTCCGCCGCTTTCTCCGCGGTGAGTTCCAGGGTCTTCCGATACCAGAAGGTGCCGTTCTCACGGGATTTGACGCCGTCGCCGGTCTTGGCGTTCCAGTCGTGGGGGACGGTGACGGTCTGCCAATCGGTGACAGCGTCCACGCTCTTGGCGTTCTTGCCGCCGAACTGCCATTCGCCGCTCAGGTCGACCGTTTCACGGGGACCGGTGCCGGTGAGGTCATCGACCGGGGTATTGGTCTCGTCCACGTCGTAGTAGAACGCGACCTCGCCGGTGAAGGTATCGGCGTCGGCGGTGTTGTCGCCGAAGTGATAGTCAGCCTTTACCGCGACCGTGACCTTTTTGGCCAGCTGGTTGTTCGCGTCGGACAGGACGTAGCCGGTTTTCGGCGTCACCGTAGCGGCGCCCAACTTGTCGCCGGTCCCTGCTTCGATGGTGGCGATGTTGGTCAGGTCCACGTCAGGGGTGAAGGTGCAGGCGTCGATGGTAGCTCCGATGCCCGCCACGTTCCCCAGGGCGATGGTACCCTTGGAGGAATCGGCTTCCTGCGTGTAGCTCACGTTCAGCACGTCCTCGTCGCTGATGACGTAGACGGTCTTCTCCGCTTGGAAGGTCTTACCGGCTGCTTTCGGATTGCCGTCCGCGCCGGCGTTCACCACATAGAAGCTGTCGATGAAGTGCTTGTTGTTCACGGGGGTACCTTGATTGTTCCAGTTGAACACGATGTTGAAACCGCCGAAATCGGACTGCTTCACATTGGACACGACGCCCAATTTCGTGCCGTCGATGTACATCTCGGTATTCTCCGCGCCGATCTTCCACTGGAATTTATGCCAACCTTTGGTCCGGGCGACCTCGGTATTGGACCAGGCATTGCCAGCCGCGCGGGTGCGGTACACGCTGCATTCGACGGAACTGGTGGTATTGTTTGCCGCGCCTATCGCGCCGCCAAACGCGCCGGTTTGCCAGCTTTTGGTCACGACGCCGCCCATGAAGCCGAACTGACCGCTGGTAAATTTCACGCCGTCGTCATAGTACCACATCGTGGCCCAGGCGTCCTGAGACAGCGTGTCTTCAAATACGCCTTTCACGCCCTCGGACTGAGCCTTTTCGGCATTCTGGCCCTCGACCGTCCCCTGCGTGACCGATTTTTGACCGGCTCGCGCTTTGACCGGGTCGATGACGACGGGCAGTTCAAAGTCAGCCTTTTCTCTCAACTCCGTCGGAGTCGCCTGCTTGCCGTACAGTCCGCTGAACTTCTGTCCGCCGCCCTTGGCGACGCCTTTGTCGCCCAACTGCGCGCCCTCAAAGTTCTCGGACCACAGCACATCGCTGCTGTCGTAATACTTGGCGTCGACCTCGAAGGTCACGGCCTGCGCGGGCCGGCCGGTCTCGGAGAGGGTGTAGCCCTCGCCTACGGTGAGCGTACCGGTCTCCTCGTCCAAGGTCACGGCGTCGGCTCGGTCGCCCGTACTCTTTTTGCTGTAACGAATCCCATCGAACACCGTCTCGCCGATCTCGCCGATCCACAGCTTGCCGGAGGTATCGTCGATCTCCGCGTAGTTCAGGGAGAACGGTTCGCTTCCGCTGGAGTTTCCTCCCTCGGCAGCGAACGCCGTTCCGGGCAGCAGCTGAAACGTCAATGCCGCTGCCAGCAGCAAGGCGCCTGCCTTGCTTGCCGTTTTCTTTGCTTTCAACACATGCCTCACTCCTTGTTTTGATTTCCCCTTTTGATGTCCCTGGAAAAGAACAACAAAAATAGGGCTGGCGTTACCGCCTGCTCATACTAGTATACTAGTGCATGGTGTAGGATTTGCAGGGACGTGGAAGCCTGAATGCCAGCGTCCCTGCCAGATTCACTTGAAGTACTGCGGGTAGGCCGCCCGAATGTCGGAAGCGTTGATTTGATACCGGTTGAGGTGAATCGCCATCAGTTCCTGAGCCGTTTTAGGTTCCTTGCAACGAATCGCCTGAAGGATATCCTCGTGATCCTGCACGATCTTGGTGTTCTTCACGGAAGAGAGCGCCATACTGCGCACCCGGTCAAAGTGGATGGAGATGTTTTGCATCAGGGCGAAGATCTGGCTTTTTTTGGCGATCTCGAACAGGATTCCATGAAACTGGTTGTCCAAGCTCATCAGCTCGTTGGTGTAGAAATTATCCAGGTAGAATTTTTGCAGCCGGATGTTGGCGTTCAACCGTTCCAGATCCGCCGGTCCTGCCATTTCGCAATCCAGCTCCACCACCGCGCACTCCAAAAGGTTGCGCATGAAACGGGACTCCTCGACCAGCTCGTAGTCGATCAAAGGGACCGTACTTCTTTTCTGGGGGTGGATCTCGACCGCCTTGACTCTGGACAGCTCGATCAGCGCCTCCCGCACGGGGGTGCGGGACAATCCCATTTCGGAGGCCAGTTCGTTCTCGCTGACCTGACTGCCTGGCGCAAGCTCCAGACTGATGATGTTCTCCTTGATGTTCCGCAAGGCATAGTCCCGCCCGGTCTCCCGGGGCAGGCGTTCCAGAAGCTTCATAGATTCGCCTCCAAAAAAGGGAAACGGAGTGTTTCCGAGAACTTTTTTGTATTCTCCCCCCTTCGGGGGGAGAATACAGCGTACATGAAGTGGGCGTGACGCCCAACTCACAGATTCTTTCTTTTGGGATTTTGCCACGTTCAGCAAAAGGGAAACGGAGTATTTCCGAGAACTTTTTTTGTATTCTCCCCCCTTCGGGGGGAGAATACTTCATGAGACGGGCGCGGCGGGGTCATATACTAGTTGTTCAGAAATCCCGTCAACGTTTGGCGGACCGCTCCGGGTCCGGCCAGCTCTTCCCGGAGCATCTGGCCGATTTTCCCGGCCAATCCCGCTTGGCACAGGTCCACGCCAAACAGGGCGGTGTTGGACAGGATGGGGGCCAGGACCTCATCGGAGGCGGTGTCGGGCTGGCCCAACTTCACCCCGGCCAGCTGCTCCTGAAGCGTGGACAGCATGGGGTCGGCGCTGCATTCCATAGCCTCTCCCTTATCGTCTACGGCCAGCAGGTAGCGCAGCCACCCGGCGATAGCCAAGGGGATGTAGGTCAGGCTGGCGGGGTCCAGGTCGGGCCGGGCGATGTAGCTCTTGATGGTCTCGCCGAAGCGTATTGCTACCTTCTGGCTGGTATCGGTCGCGATACGCTGGGGGGTATCGGGCATAAAGGGGTTCGGCAGCCGTTGGTCGATCACCTCGTGGATGAAGTCCATAGGGCTGAGGATCTTGGGGTCGACCACGACGGGGATACCCTCGGAGTAGCCGATCTTCTCCACCAGGGCTTTCAGCTGAGGATCTTTCATCTCGGCGGCGATGGAGTCGTAGCCCAACAGGCAGCCGTAGACGGCCAGAGCGGTGTGCAGGGGGTTGAGGCAGGTCGTGACCTTCATCTTCTCGGTGTTGTTCACGGTGTCCCGGTCGGTCATGTAGACCCCGGCCTTCTCCAGCGGCGGGCGGCCGTTGGGGAAGCGGTCCTCGACGACCAGGTACTGGGGCCGTTCGGCGTTGACGAAGGGAGCGATAAAGGTATTTTTGGAGGTGACGATGGGGGCCATATCTTCCACTCCGGCGGCGGTGAGGGTTTCCTCTACCACTTTGGCGGGGCGGGGGGTGATTTTGTCGATCATGGACCAGGGGAAGGAGACCTTCTCCTCGTCCCGGACCCAGGCGGCAAATTCTTGGGAGACGTGGCCTTTCTCCAGCCACTTGTCTACTACGGTCATGACGCTGGCTTTCAGCTTCTCGCCGTTGTGGGAACAGTTGTCCATACTGACGATAGCGATGGGCGCGCCTCCGGCGTGGAAGCGCTCCAGCAGCAGGGCGGCGGTCATGCTCATGGCGTGGGAGCAGTTAGCCGGGCCGTTGTCGAAGTCCGCCTGAACGAAGGGGAAGAACTCCCCGCGGATATTTTGCAGCGCGTAGCCTTTCTCGGTGATGGTGTAGCTGACCATTTGGAGGGAGGGGTTCCGGAAGATCGCCTTGAGCTGAGCGATATCTTCCGGGAAAGCGTTCCCGGCGCGGAGGCCCTTGGCGATGGAGGCCACCACGTCCTTTTCCAGCGACCCATCGGGCAGCAGGGAGACCATGAGGGTCATGTTGTCGAAGGGGGTGTAGATTTTGTCGATGATGTCGTAGTCAAAGGTGTCGGCGGCGAAGATGCCGCCCTTGACCAGTCCCTGATCCAGCAGCCGGTGCTGGAGCCGGGCGATAAAGCCCCGGAAGATATTGCCCGCGCCGAAGTGGACCCAGGTAGGGTTCTGCTCTGTCTCGGCGCACATGGCCTTCCAGTCAAACTTGGGCAGGGCAATCCCCGCCTGTTCCCAGGGGGTCTTATCCTGAATGCCTTGATAGGATAATTTCATAGCGAGCCTCCTCAATTTTTCCCGGATTCCCGGTCCAGCGTATCCCACACGCCCAGCATATACATGACCCCCAAAGCCCGGTCGTACAGACCGTAGCCGGGGCGTACCGTACCGGGTTTCTCTCCCCACAGGTGCCGGCCGTGATCGGGGCGGATGTAGCCGTTGAACCCGCAGTCGTGGTAGGCTTTGAGGATATCCAGGATACCGGTGTCGCCGTCACAGTCCCGGTGACTGGCCTCGGAGAAGTCGCCGTTGGGGAAGTGCTTCACGTTGCGGATATGGGCGAAGGCGATGCGGTCGCAGTGCTTGCGGACGATGTCCGCCACGTTGTTGT
>CANDKT010000152.1 GCA_947385365.1 uncultured Bacillota bacterium
GTCGTGATCCCCTCCGAAGCTATCCTCACCAGCGGCGAAAACCAGTACGTCTTCGTCATCGAGGACAACACCGCCCACCGTATCCCGGTCGTCACCGGCTTGACTGGCAACGGGATCACCGAGATCGTCTCCGGCTTGACCCCAGGACAGCAGCTGGTCACAGTGGGGCAGGCTTACCTGGCCGACGGAGACGCCGTGCGCGTCGTCAGCGGGGAGGCGTGACCTCCCATGAAGATTGCAAACACCTGTATCCAGCACAAGGTCGCCACCGTGCTGGCCGCTATCATGATCGTCATCTTCGGCGTCATGTTCGGCTCCCGCCTGCAAATGGCCCTGATGCCCGATATGGAAGCGCCTATGGCGGTGGTGGCCTGCTACTACGTGGGCGCGAACCCCAGCGATATCGAAGAACTCGTCACGCGCCCGCTGGAAGCGGCGATCATGTCGGTGCCCGGCGTGGACAGCATTTCTTCCACTTCTTCTGACAGCGTCAGCCAAATCCAGATCACCTACGTCGAGAACACCGACCTGGATATCGCCGCCACAAAGCTCCGGGAACAGTTCGACCGGACCACCCTGCCCGATGACGCGATGGACCCGGTCATCATCAACATGAACATCAGCGAACTGATGCCTACCGCCATGATCGCCCTCATGGGCGAAGACCTGGCCCAGCTCCAGACGTTGGCGGAAGACACCGTGGTCCCCGCCCTGGAACGCATCGACGGCGTGGCGCAGGTCAGCGTCTCCGGCGGCGTGGAACAGCAGATCGCCGTGGAGGTCGACCCTACCCGAGCGGCTAGCCTGGGACTGTCCAACTCCTACATCTCCCAATTCCTGGCGGGGCAGAACCTCCTTTACCCCGGCGGCGACGTGAACAGCGGCACCAAAACGCTCACGGTCAGTACGGACGCCAAGTTCCAGTCAGTGGACGACGTCGCCAATATGCTCCTGGCCCTGCCCACCGGCGGGACCATCCGCCTGTCCGAGGTGGCCAACGTGGTGCTGGAAAGCACAGACCCGGAGGCTATCGCACGCGTAGGGGACACCCCCTGCGTCATCTTGCAGGTCTCCAAACAGTCCGCCTCCAACGAGGTTTCCGTCTCCGAGGCGGTGTCTCAGCGTCTGGAGGAGCTTCAAGCCCGTAACCCCGCCGTGCGTTTCTCTGTGCCCTATATTGCCAGCGACTACATCAACCAGACCGTGGACGCCGCTTACCAGAACATCCTGCAAGGGATGTTGCTGGCCGCCGTCGTGGTGTTCCTCTTCCTGCTCCGGGGCGGCGCGACGCTGACCATCATTATTTCTATGCCAATTTGTATCCTGACCGTGTTCGTCCTGATGGAGGTCATGGACCTGACCCTCAACATGATGAGCATGGGCGGTATCGCAATGGGCGTGGGCATGATCGTCGATAACTCCATCGTGGTTCTGGAGAACATCTACCGCTTCTCCAACGACGGCTGCGACCGGCTGGAAGCGTGCGTCTCCGGGACTCAGGAAGTCACTTCCTCCGTGGTGGCCTCCACGCTGACCACCGAAGCGGTCTTCGTCCCCCTGGCCCTGACCGGCGGCATGGCAGGCATGATGTTCCGGGACTTTTGTTTGACCATCGCCTCGCTGATTTTCGCCTCGCTGGTCATCTCCCTGACCCTGGTGCCTCTCCTGTGCTACTTCACCCTGACGGAGAAACGCGTCCGCCGCTGGCGGGAAAAACGAGAGGCAAAACGTAACAGACGTTCTCTGCTCAAAATCCTGGGCGACGCGCTCCAACGGGTCTACCTGGCGATGCTGGAGTTCTTCGTCCGCCACCTCTGGGTCGGTATACTGGCGTCCGTGGCGCTGGTGGCGCTGTTCCTCTCCACGCTCAGCGCGACCAAAATGGTCCTGATCCCCGATATGGACCAAGGACAAGTGTCCGTCAGTATCCGCACACCCATCGGTTCCGAGCTGGACGACACCGCCGCCATCGCAGACCGCGTCGCCGCGATCATCCAGCGGGACGTGCCCGAAATGGAGGATATGTTCTACCTGGCTCAGAGCGAGTCCGTGACAATGCTGGTCAACCTGGTCCCAAAAGGAGAGCGGGAACGCAGCAGCTTTGACATCGTGGACGCCCTGCGCCGCCCCAGCAGCGAAACTACCACGATCTCCGATATCGCAGGCGCGGAAATCACCGTCAGCGCGTCCAGCTCTATGGGTATGCTCAGCGCGGGAGACATCAACGTGGAAGTGGCCGGAGACGACTACAACACCTTGAAGCTGATCTCCGAGGACTTGGTCCGCCAAATCGCCGCACTGCCGGACGCGGTGGATGTGAAAAGCTCCCTGGCCGATCAGGTGGAACAGGTCACGGTGACGCTGGACCGGGAAGCCGCCGCACAGTACGGCTTGACTGCCGCCGCCATCGGCGGCGCGGTCCGTTCGGAGCTGACCGGCGCGGAAGCCACTACCGTTACCATAGACAATAAGGAACTGGACGTCCTCGTCCGCGGCAACGGCGCGGCCTCCGCAAGCCTGGACGCGTTACGCTCCATGCCGGTCCCATCCTCCTTCGGCGGCTCCGTGCCGCTGTCCTCCGTGGCCCGCGTGTCCGTGGAACTGGCCCCACAGACCATCACCCGCGCCAATCAAACCCGTCAAGTCACCATCACCGGCGATACCCGCAGCGGCGACTCCGCCGCAATCACCGCCGCGATTCAGGAACTGCTGGCTAACTACACCTTGCCCCAAGGCTACACCGTCCAGACCGCCGGGTCCTACGAGGACATGATGGAGAGCTTCGGCGATTTGCTCTTCGCTCTGGCCGTCGCACTGCTGCTGGTGTACTTCGTGCTGGCCGTCCAGTTCGAGTCCTTCCTGATGCCCGTCATGGTCATGCTTATCCTGCCCGTGGCGTTCACCGGAGCCCTGTTCGCCCTGCCGCTCACTGGCCGGGATATCTCCATGCTGTCCCTGGTCTCACTGATTATGTTGGCGGGCACAGTGGTCAACTCCTCCATCATTCTGATTGAGTACATCAAAATCCGCCGGGGAATGGGGGAGGACCGGATCACAGCGATCCTGCACGCCTGTCCTCTGCGTATCCGCCCCATCCTGATGACCACCTTGACCACCATCCTGGCTATGGTCCCTATGGCCTTGGCCATTGGAGACACCAACGAGATGATGTCCGATATGGGAATCACCATGATCGGCGGTATGGTTATCTCAACCGTCATCACCCTGGTGTTTACACCCGTGTACTACTCCGTCATCGACAACTTTGGCCGCCTCTTCCATCGCCACAGAACGGCCCCCGCCGAACCGCTCCCGCAACCGGCGGAGAAGTAAATCAAAACCTGCCCGGCTCCTTTTCGGACGCCGGGCAGGTTTTTGGAGCGTTTCAACGCATGGACAACAGCTGCGTGCCGATATCCTGCGCCATTTCCTCCACCAGGTCGAAATCTACATGGGGGTTGTACAGAGCTTCCAGCTCGTCGTGCATGGCCTTGGCCTGCGCCAGAGAGTCCACCGCCTCGTCCACCAGGGCGGCGGAGACTTTCTTGGTGAAGCGGAACCGGGCACGGCTGCGCCGCAGAAGTTCGCTGTCCGCCGCGGCGTCCAGCCGTAAACGCCGCTCCGGTGTGCAGGGCAGCGTCTGACCAGGACCGGTGGTCAGAAACGCGAGACTCTGTTCCGGCACCAGAAGATGCGCCAACCGATCGGGCGCCATAGGGTCCGGGCAAGCGACTACGTCCCAGCCGCGCTCCGCCGCGCCGGTCAGGATGTGGATGAGCATCTCGTGTCCCAGCCCGTACTGATCGGACAGCTCGTAGACGCGCTCGCATTGCGCCAGCGCGGTGCCGTACAGACACAGTACGCCTTGGTGCGTGACCGCACCCAGAAAACGCTGCTTCACCGCGCCAACGCCCCCAGACGGCTTACGCCGTAATTCCCGCGCCAGAATGCCCCGCGCCCGTTTCGCCAGCTTATCCGAAAGCGCCTGCGTCAGCAGCGTGGAACGCACGTCCTCCAGTATGTCCGCCGCCGCGCCTAAACACCGGTACGCCCTCTGATAACACCCCTTGTATCCTGCCATGCAGGCCACGATCTCCTCCCGCCAGTCCTGAAGCTCCTCCGTCCGGTAGCAGTCGCCCATGTTTACATACCGCTCCACAACACCAGGATATTTCGGCTCGACCACGTGAGGCGCGGTGCCATCTACCAGCGCGGCCCGCAGCTCCGGCAGTACGAGAGCGTCCAGCGAGGCAGGGTCGCCAGAACAGAGAATGTACTCCGTTTCCAGCCCCTCCGCCTCCATCCGTGCGCCAATCCGACGCATCAAAGTCGACTTGCCGCAGCCCGGCCCGCCTTTCAGAATGTAAATCGCCCGCGCCCGCTCCGGCAGGAGCAGCTCAGGGTAAAGCGAGTAAAACCCAGTGGGCGCATTGGCCCCCAGAAAATACTGAATCGTAGGGAAAACTGTCATATCCGACCCTCCATCGTTTCAAATTTGCTCTCCAGCCTATGCGGGCGCGCGGGGATCGGTGCTACAACACAGAACCTCTTGCGAAATGGTGAAAAATGCACCTTGACTTTGAAAAACAAGTGGGGTAGAATGGGGTGGAAAGAAGGAAGAGCTATCTGTATAAAAGCTGGGAGGGAACTGCGTATGCATACATTTGAAACAAAAATCCAGGAGCTGAAAACCCGAGTACTTACCGAGGTAGCCCGCTTGACCTGGGAAGACCGTACCCAGAACGCGATTCTTGATATCCCGGAGAAGATCATCCCCGGTCCGGAAGCCAGCCTGCGCTGCTGTATCTACAAGGAACGCGCCATCATCAACAGCCGGGTCAAAATGGCTTTGGGCGGCGATAAAACAAACCCCAACGTGGTGGAAGTCCTGCCCATCGCCTGCGACGAGTGCCCCGTCACCGAAATGACCGTCAGCGCGTCCTGCCGCGGCTGCCTGGCAACCCGCTGCGTCCACGCCTGCCCCAAAAACGCCATCACCATCATCAATCACCGCGCCAGTATCGACCACAGTAAGTGTATCAACTGCGGCAAGTGCCTCACCGCCTGCCAGTACAGCGCGATCGTGAAAAATCAGCGCCCCTGCGAAAAAGGCTGCCCGGCTAAGGCCATCTCTATGGGCCCGGATAAGAAAGCCTCCATCGACATCAACGAGTGTATCTCCTGCGGGAACTGCGTGTATCAGTGCCCCTTCGGCGCAATCCAGGACAAGTCCTGGATCGTGGACGCCATTCAGATGATCCAGGGCGGCGAGCATTGGGGCTACAAAACCTACGCCGTCATCGCCCCCTCCATCGCGGGACAGTTCGCCCCCGCCTCCTACGGACAGGTCGTGGCCGGAT
>CANDKT010000153.1 GCA_947385365.1 uncultured Bacillota bacterium
AGATAACCTGTTGTGACTGGAGTTCAGACGTGTGCTCTTCCGATCTGTACAGGCGTTTGTACTTCGGGACCGGTTCAGGCAGGAAGTCTTCTGCTTCCACCCACAGCTCCCGGGAGAACGTCACCTGACGCGTACCCGCGGATGGGTCCAGGGGGTTGTTTTCGATGGTGAGCGTCTCGCTCTGTCCGGCGGGGTAGTTGGTGATGACCAGTTTCACGGGGCGCAGGACCGCCATGACGCGCTGTGCATGTTCGTTCAGGTCCTCCCGAAGGCAGTGTTCCAGGAAGCCGTATTCCACGGTGGAGGTATTTTTTGCGACGCCGATGCGGTCTCAGAAGTTCCGGATCGCGGCGGGGGTGTAGCCCCGGCGGCGTAAGCCGCACAGCGTGGGCATACGGGGGTCGTCCCAGCCGGAGACGTAACCGCCTTCCACCAGCGCGCGCAGTTTTCGTTTTGACATCACGGTGTAGTTGATACCCAGGCGGGCAAATTCAATCTGCCGGGGCTTGCAGGGGACATCGGTATGGTCGATGACCCAATCGTACAAGGGCCGGTGGTCCTCGTACTCCAGGGAGCAGAGGGAATGGGTGATGCCTTCCAGGGCGTCCTGGATAGGGTGGGCGAAGTCGTACATGGGGAAGATGCACCATTTGGTCCCCTGACGGTGATGTTCGATATAGCGGATACGGTAGAGGACCGGGTCGCGCATATTGAAATTACCGCTGGCCAGGTCGATTTTGGCCCGGAGCGTGTATTTTCCCTCTGGGAACTCACCGTTTTTCATCCGCTCGAACAGGTCCAGGCTCTCCTCCACGGGCCGGTCCCGCCACGGGGAGCGGGCAGGCGTACCGACGTCGCCGCGGTATTCCCGGAACTGTTCTGGGGTCAGTTCGCAGACGTAAGCGAGACCTTTTCGGATGAGTCCTACGGCCAGTTCGTAGGTTTTCTCGAAGTAGTCGCTGCCGTAGAAGAACCGGTCGCCCCAGTCAAAGCCCAGCCAGCGGATATCTTCCATGATGGCGTCCACGAACTCCGTGTCTTCCTTAGCGGGGTTGGTGTCGTCCATACGCAGGTTGCAGATCCCGCCGAACTTCTCCGCGGAACCGAAGTCGATAATCAACGCTTTGCAGTGGCCGATATGCAAGTACCCGTTTGGTTCCGGCGGGAAGCGGGTGTGTACCTGCATACCCGCGAACCGTCCGCCTGGGGCGGTGTCCTCCTGGATGAACTGGTGAATGAAATTTTGGCTTTCCGTTCCGCCCTCTTCCGGGACGGTCTTGATCTCGTCAGACATAGGAACCTCTCTCCTTTTGCAATATGGGCTATTTTACACCAAGAAAGGCTGCGTTGCAAGTATTTCCCGAAAACTCTTGTTTCATGGGTGAAAACGGGGTATAATAAACGTGAAGCAATTGGAATGTCAGAAAAGGGGAGCTTATGGAACACGATGTCATTATAATCGGCTCTGGTCCGGCGGGCTTAGCGGCGGCGGTCGCCGCGCGGGGGCGGGACAAGTCTGTCCTGGTGATCGGGAACCGCTGGCAGGACAGCCCGCTGGCCAAAGCGGAGCGGGTAGAGAACTATTTAGGGTTGCCGGGCCGGACAGGGATGGAGCTGCTGGAGGAATTTCACCGCCACGCGGAGCAGGCCGGAGCGGAGTTCGTCACCGGGAAAGCGTTGGCGCTGATGGTCTGGAACGGATTTTCCGTGACCGTAGGCAGTCAAGTTTTCAAGGGGAACGCGCTGATCTTAACGCCGGGCGTGGTGCGGCAGAGCAAGTACCCTGGGGAAGCGGAATTTCTGGGCCGGGGCGTGAGCTACTGCGCCACCTGTGACGGGATGCTCTACCGGAACCGTCCGGTTGTAGTGGTTGGCCTGTCTCCGGACGCCCCGAAGGAGGCCAATTACTTGAAACGCCTTGGCTGTCAGACGGTCTACGTCTCCCCCAAACAGCCGGAGGGGTTAGAGGAAGACATCCCCTTCCTTCGGGCGGGGAGGCTGGCGGTGAAAGGAGAAGGGACCGTCTCCGCGCTGGAAGTGGACGGGGCGGAGATCCCTTGCGCCGGAGTATTTATTCTGCGCCCGGCGGTGGCTCCTACGGACCTGTTGCCGGAGCTGCGGACGGAGAACGGCGCGATTCAAGTAGACCGTCAGATGGCGACCAATCTCCCTGGCGTCTTCGCGGCGGGGGACTGTACCGGTGCGCCGCTCCAAGCGGCGAAGGCTGTGGGAGAAGGGCATATCGCCGGGCTGTCAGCGTGCAGATACCTGGACGATTTGGGAACATTTTGAAGAAAGGAAGGCAAAAACATGGTACACTTTAATGAAAAGAGCTTTCAAGCGGCTTTGAAAGAGGACGGGCTGCTCATGGTAGACTTCTGGGCCCCGTGGTGCGGACCGTGCCAGATGCTGGGGCCGGTGATCGAGTCCTTAGCGGAGCAGTACGAAGGGAAAGCGGTCATCGGGAAGGTCAACACCGATGAGGAACCGGTTTTGTCCATTGGACTCGGCGTCAGCAATATCCCCACCGTCATCTTCTTCAAAAACGGCCGGGAGATCCACCGTGAGATCGGCGCGATGCCGCCGCAGGTTTACGCCCGCGTGTTGGAGGAAAACGTTTAAAGAATCAGGCTCCCGCCAACAGAAACGTTTCGTTCTGCTGGCGGGATTTTGGTTGGTCAGCGGTCCGCGGGGTTCAGAAGGGCTTCTCCGGCTAAGTAGATGTCGCCCGCGCCCACGGTGAGGAGGAGGTCTCCAGGTCGGGCGAGTTCCGCCAAGTAAGCGGCGACGGCGTCCAGAGAGGGGAGGCTGACCGCGCCGGGGATCTGATCGGCCAGGGCTTGGGAGGAGATGCCTAAGGTATCGGTTTCCCGCGCGGCGTAGATGGGCGCTAAAACGGTCCGGTCCGCCAGCTGGAGGACGTCCACGAACCGGTCGAACAGTGCGGCGGTGCGGGAGTAGGTGTGGGGCTGGAAGGCGCAGATGATCCGCTGGTAGCCCAACGCGCGGGCCATAGTGAGCAGCGCGCGCAGTTCATCGGGGTGGTGGGCGTAGTCATCGTAGACGTCCGCGCCGTGGAAGGTCCCTTTTTTCTCGAACCGGCGGCCCGCGCCGGTGAAGGAAGCGAGGCCGTCTTCCACTGCTTTGCCGGGCACGCCCAGAACGAAAGCGGCACTGGCCGCGGCCAGGGCGTTGGAGATGTTGTGCGTTCCGCCGACTTGAAGGGCGGCGTGCGCGTAGCGGGTCCCGTGGACGAAGATGTCGAACGCAGGCAGACCGTGGATCCAGGTGACTTCACCGGCGTGGCAATCGGCGGTCCCGTCCTGCAGGCTGAAGCGGAACAGCGTCCGGCGGCAGTCCGCCAAAGCCTGCACGGCGTGAGGGTTGTCGCCGTTGAACACGACGGTCCCATGTTCCGGCACCAGGTCCGCAAAGGCGCGGAAGGAGCGCTGGATATCCGCCAGGTCTTTGAAGAAGTCCAGGTGATCTTCCTCCACGTTCAGCACGACCGCGACGGTAGGGCGGAAGGACAGGAAGGAGTTGCAGTATTCGCAGGCTTCCGCTACGATGGTGTCTCCATGCCCGACCCGGTGGCCTGCGCCTAGCAGAGGCAGCGTGCCGCCAATCATCACGGAAGGGTCCCGTCCGGCGGCCATGAGGATGTGGGTACACATGGAAGTGGTAGTAGTTTTGCCGTGGGTTCCGGCGACGCAGAGGGCGTTTTTGTAGTGGGCCATGATGGCTCCCCACGCCTGCGCGCGTTCGAACACCGGAATACCGGTCTGATGGGCGGCGGCGATCTCGGGGTTTTCGTCGTGGACGGCGGCGGTGCGGATCACGCAGCCCGCGCCCTGCACGTTTTCGGGGAAGTGGCCGATGGTCACGGGAATGCCTAAGCCGCGCAAATGAGCGGTAGCGGCGCTTTCGTGCAGATCGGAGCCGGTGATCTGCACGCCCGCGCCGTGAAGCACTTCGGCCAGGGGGGACATGGACACGCCGCCAATACCTACCAGATGCGCGTGCCGATTGGGACGAATATAGTCTTGGATGTTGTATTCCATGACGGTTACACCTCGAAAATCAAAATTCCATCTCATTCCCATCCTATAGCGGCAACGGCTTGAGTGTGTGGAGTTTTGAGCAAAAGTTTCCGTTCCGGTTCCGGGATTATAGCCCGAACGGTGGGGAATTATACCAACCGTTGCGCTCCACCAGTATACCCGCTTCGCCGGATTCTGTCAAATCGCGGCGTCCTCTGGGACGCGCTCATGAGGGAGGGGTATAGGAGATATGTTATATTACGCGGAATTTGGACTCAGCCATCGCGAGGTACCCAAGGAAGAATCCATCTGTATCTACATATCCGGTTGTCAGAATCGCTGTAAGAACTGTCATTACCCGGAGCTGCAAAGGCCCAATTACGGCTATCTTTTGTGTGAAAACTACCGGGACATGATCGACTTGTATTGGAAAGCGGCATCATGCGTATGCTTTTTGGGCGAAGGGAAAGGGACGCGTTCGGAGCGCGGCGAACTGACGGCGTATTCTTCCTATGCGCACGCAAAAGGTTTGAAAACCTGCCTGTATTCGGGGCGGGATACGGTTGTTGAAGATTGGATGGAAACGTTCGATTATGTAAAAGTAGGCGGCTACCAGCCGGAGCAGGGGCCTTTGAGCAGTCCTCAGACAAATCAGCGGATGTATCGAAGATCCCGCTATGGGTATGTCGATATCACAAGGGAGTTCTGGCCTGTTTGGAACGAGTTATAACAGACGCGCAAAATGAGGCGTCCGCCTGACGGCGGACGCCTTGAAAGGTTTTGGTTACAGGCTGTCGGGTTCTTCCACGGCGGGGGAATCGTCGCGCAGGAGCCAGGCGAAGCTATTCGGCCACAGTTCGATGGAACGGATACTGTCGTACTTCGTGCCGTACATCAGCTCGGAGTAGCTGCCTTCCCGGTCCGCGCCTGCGTGGACGAACTGGTTGCTGAAATTGAACAGACAGATCAGTTCCCGTTCTCCGCTGCGGCGGCACAGGGCTAAAACGTGGTCGTTTCCGCTGTCCAGGACGGACACCTGAGCGTCCCCGTCGAAGCACGGTTCCCCGGCGCGGATGGTCTCCAGGCGGCGGAGCGCTTGAAAGAGCTTGCCCTGACGGGTCTCGGGGTCGTTCCGGAACCCGGCCAGGCCCCATTGGAACGCGCCGCGGTGGATGTAGCGGCTGTCGGATTGCTTTTCCGGGTCGTTGTGGTAGGTGTAGTCGTTGAGCTGACCGATCTCGTCGCCGCTGTAGATGACGGGGATGCCGCTCTGGGAGAGCATCCAGGCGTGGAGGGTCA
>CANDKT010000154.1 GCA_947385365.1 uncultured Bacillota bacterium
TGCGAAAGTCGGCGCAGCTTAACGCTACGCCGACCCTCGCTTAAAATGTTTTCTTACGTCACCGCGCCATTTGGCGCGGTGTTTTCGTCGCAGAAATGGTTCGCGTTATAATCCAGCGTTTTTATTGGAACGGCTCCCAGGGACCCCGCGGGAAGCGATCATATCCACGACGGCGTCCAGGTAAGCGGAGACGCCGCCGTCGTATTTATGGCCGGTCGTGGTCCGGAGATCGTAAAGCTCGCTGCGGACGGCTTGAACGTACCCGGCCCCGCCTTCGCCGACGAGTTGCGCGACTTCCTGTTTGTAGGTCGGGGCGTCCGTCTCATCGGGAAGGAACGATTGATATCTGCGGCCCTGTTTCCCGGCATAGCTGGACGTCAATTTATGGTCTTCCTTGGAGATGGACAGAGTCGGGAGCCAATCGGCTTTCTCGTCCTGCACGGATTGGGCGGGGATGTGGTGTGATTCGTTCTGAGCGGGGTCCTCAAGCCGCACGTCGCCGTGATAACCGCCCAGCTGTAAAACGTCCGGGTCGCCCGCGCCCAGTTCCAGGTCCTCCCGGAGCGTTTCCACTTCAAAGATCGCGCTTGTCCGCGCCATAGCGGTCTCGTCGCCGCGGCGGACGGCCTCGCGGTAAGCTCTGGCCGCGCCGGATTTGGTACACGGGAAATTCCGGCTTTGGCCGCCGATGTCTATAGAAAACTGTTTGACGCCGTCCGCGCGGATGAAGACCGCCTGCATTCGATGTCTGCGGCACCAGCCTAACCCTCTGGTCCCTGCGGCGGGGGCGGCTGCGGGGACGGCGGCGGGACCGCCGCCTGGCGTCCGGACGGACGCGCCGTCTCCCGCGGAGTCGTACAGCGTCGCTCTGGCCCGTTCCATGAGCCCGCTGTACTGCTCCAACGCCTGGACGCTCCGGGCCGCCAAGTCGTGGTAGGCGTACAGTTCTTCTTCCAGCCGCTGTTGAGCGGCTCGCGCGGCGGGGGCGTGTTCGGACCAGACCCGGTTCAGCTTCTCCCGGCTGGCGTTCGCACGCTGGAGTTTCTCCTGGGCTTTCTGACGCGCCTGCTGCGCCCGTCTCATATCCTCCTGCGCGGCCCTGGCTCGGAGCCTCGCGCTGATGTGGTCCGCTCCGTTCTCCGCACTCTGGACCTCCTGCATAGCGGACTGATACTCCTGATGCGCGGAGCGGTAATCAGCTTCCGCCTGTTCCACGTCGCGGGAGGCGCGGTGGATGACCTGTTCTAGTTCCGTTTGCAGGCGGGTGTAACGCTGGCGGCAGCGTTCCAGAGCGTGGATCTCCTCGTCTCTGGCCCGGCGGCACGCCTGACCGATGACCGCGGTGCTGTCGATCAGCTCCTGTGCCGCGGCGCGTTCAAAGATCACTTCCATCGCCCGGTCATTCCAGCGAGACCCGCGCCTGATGGACGCGGCTCATGTACTCGTTCATGTTGCCGGTGATTTTGTCCAGTTCCTTCTGCGCGCCGTCCAGTTCTGTGGTCATGATGCGGACCGAGCGGGCGATTGCTTCGTAGTCCTCGCCCAAGGCGTTCCGGAGCGTTCCGTCCTGGGCTTGGATCTCGGAGATCAGGAGGGCAATCTGGCGCATATCGTGGAGCATATCCGCGCTGAGCGTGCGGCAGCCCTGTTCGTCGACGATAAATTCCACGCGCTCACCCCCCGAAGACCTGTCTTGCGCTCTCCACCTGGCGCATGGAGAGAATCAAACGTTTGCTGGCGTTGTCCGCCATAGGCGCGCTTTTTTTGATCGTTTCGATGTTCTGCGCCATCCGCACGGCGGCCTGACGCCCGCTCTGTTGATCCATGCACTGCACCGCCATAGATAGGCAGCCTTCCAGATGTTCGCACAGGTTCACGATTTTTCTGGAGTGGTCCTCCAGGAACTGCGCGTACTGCGCCATAGACGTGGTGTTGAAATTCATGCGTTGCCTCCTTTTGGTACGGACGCCTCAAAGCTCCAGCCGGTAGGGCAGGAGCGTTTTAACTTCCTTGCCGCCGTTGTTATACACGGCGTGCTGACCGATACTTTTTTGGTAGGAACTGCTGCCCAGGTAGTTCATGCAGTCGTCGGCGCTCATGCTGAACGCGATCTTATGCCGGCACATATCCTTGAGCCAGGGAATTTTGCTGAGCTGTCGGAAGACGCTGACCTCCGCGACGCACCGCAACCCGCTGCGCGCGCCGTTGGAGAACAGCTTCTCAAGCAGGGGCAGCGCGTTGAACTCCTCGAGTTCTTCCGGAGCCGGGGCGGGCATATCCGCCGCGTCCAAGGCGGCGTAGCGTTGCAGCGCGCTGCTTAGAAAGCTGCTTCTGCCGCCGCGGTTAGGCGCGCTTTGCTCTGGCAGGCGTTTGAACTCCACCTGAGCGATCTCCAGACCGAGGAAGACGCAGATGGTGTCGCCCAAGTCCTGCCGGTCCGTCAACGCGGCGTCCAGATCTCTGAGCTTTTGGCACCACTGAGTCGTGGATTCCATCACCTCGGCGTTGGGGACGGAGCGGCACAGGTCCCGGATCTCCTGACCGTGGTCGTTCATCAAGTCGGAGTACTCCGCCAGGAACGCCAGCAGTTTGTAGCCTTGGAAGGCACAGCTGCGGATCACGGAAGCCAGCAGTTCCCAACGCTGATGGACCGTGCCGCCTACGACGCTGACGTTCTCGTTGGGCTGACGCCCCAGGTCCAGCCCGAAGCAGGGGCAGAGGGTCGCGGCACGGCCCAGGAACAGCCGGGCGTTGGGGTAACGGAACGGTTCCATTCGGTTCAAGGCGGCGGCTTCCGCGTCGGACCACGGGACCTGCGCTTTCGTGTTGACGTAGATCAGGTCATCGTTCCGGTACTGTCCCTGATACAGGGTCTGGAGCGCTTTGGCGATAGGACCGATGTCCTTCCCCTTGGTGTTGAGGCCCTTGAACTTCTCCAAGCGGACGTCGGTCAACTCGCCCCGGGCGTTGCGGACGTAGACTTTCATGATGAACTCGCCCTGGCTCATGATGGCAATGGTCCGCTGCATACTGTCGGAGTACAGCGCGCGGTCCACTTCCAAGGTCTCCTTGATCTCCTGCGGCGACGCCTCGTTGCGCATGGCGATACGCAAACCGATCTGATTCTTGGCGGCAAGGGTCAGGCCGCTCAAGCCGGTACTGAAGGTCTGGTCGGCCATCAGACAGGTGATACCTTGGGCGCGGTACTCACGGAGGATGTTTTCCAGTTTGTCCTTGTAAGCCGTCTCGGTGGAGACGAACTGGCTCATTTCGTGGAACTCGTCGATGACCAGAAACAGACGGGTGATGTTCTCGTAACCTGGCTCGCCTGCGTGGCGGCGGTACTCGGCCAAGTTCTGGGCGTCGAAGCGGTTCATCAAAGCGGTGCGGCGGCTGGCCTCCTCTTCGATCTTGTCCAGCAGGCTGAACGTGAAGTCGGCGGTCTTGCTCACGCCGATGAGTTTGATGTGAGGCGGGGTCCGTTTTTTGTAGAGGTGGAACTCGGTCTGTTTGTAGTCGATCAGCCAGATTTCCAAATCGTCTGGCCGGTGGTGCAGGCACGCGCTCAGAATGATGGTATGCAGCAGGGTGGACTTCCCGCTGTTGGCGCTGCCGGAGATGAAGCCGTGTACGCTACCCTCGCCGCCGAACTCGATGTCGACCAAGCGTCCCCGGCTGTCCAGAGCCATTGGGATGGTCAATTTCTGAGCCGCGTCCCGCGGCCGGATGCCCTGACGGGCAAAGACGGCTTCGATCCGATTGTCGATGGCCCCGCCTTCGTCGTAGAACTTTTTCAAGGCGGTCATGAAGTTGTAGATTTGGGTCTCGTCCGGGCCGCCGGTGTCGACGAACGGGTACGTCTCGTTTCCACAGACGCACTGCATCCGGTCGCAGTCCACCTGGAGGACGGGGATATCGGAGCAGGTTCGGGCCAATTCGTCCAGAGCCTGATATCCGGCGGCGTTGGTGACGAACAGGAACGAGTAGCCTGCGGCACGGGCGTTGAGGAACATCTCCTTGACGTCGTCGAGCAGTCTTGCGTCCGGGTCCTCGGGGAAGCTGAAGTCCACGATCCAGGTGAAGGGGAAGGCGAACTCGCCGGACTCCCGGTTGTAGTCGAACAGGGAGCTGCTGCGGCCTGCGGTGGAGCGGATGATCTCAGCGGGGCGGTCCCGCAGATACTTCCTGCGTTCGGCGCAGGTGACGTTTTTGCCGTCGCTGTTGTTGCTGGTGAACAGGTCGAAGCTGATGTCCGTCGTACCGGCGTTGGTCAGGTCGACCAGCCGGGCCAGGCTGGCGCCTTTATGGAGGGCATCGAAGACGGAGTAGCTGCAACACTCCGGCGGGACGGTCTTCAGCATACGGGCCAGGAACTGCCGGACCAGTCGTTTTTCCGGGCAGTCCGCGCCCGCCGCCGCGCTGCTGCTGCCGGTGACTACGACGATGTTGCAGGCGAACAGATCCAGCCAGAAGGGCACGGGGAACGAGCGGTCGATCCCGCTGCCGTCCGGGAGACTCAGTCCCACGTGGCCCAGCAGGACTCGTTCCGGCATACGGGACGGAGCCGTATACTCGCCCCACGGTCCGCAGACGCGGTCTTCTTCCTGACGCATCCGTTCAATCTTCTGGTGCATGGCCCGCAGTTCGGCGGAGGTGTCGAAACTTTTGAGCGAATCCAATGCAAGGGCGCGTCTGGTCCGGTGCCGCTCCTCCAGCTCCTGACGCCGGGCGGCGTACTGCGTCCCGGCGTCCTGGAGCCTGCGCCGCATGAGGGTTGTTTCCTTCTGTTTCCCCTGTTCGCAAGCCGTGTTTGCCGCGTCGATACGCTGGTTGCAGTACGCGCTGGCGTCCTCGATCTTCCGGTAGAGCGCCGCGGCCATCTCCTTCCGGGAGGCGTAGCCGCCTAAGCGGAAGGTGCGCATGATCCAGGCAAGGATACCGTTGGCCTGAATCTTTTCGATCAAGTCGTTGACTTCCTCCTCGCGGACCATAGCGGGGTCCGGCTGGTAGTCGCGCATATCCGACGCCGAACA
>CANDKT010000155.1 GCA_947385365.1 uncultured Bacillota bacterium
TGGGGGTGCTGTCCTTGGAGGGGGCGGACATGACGACCTTCTTGGCGCCGGCGTCCAGGTGGCCCTGGGCCTTCTCCTTGGTCAGGAACAGGCCGGTGGACTCCACAACGTACTCAGCGCCCAGCTTGGCCCAGGGCAGGTCGGCGGGATTGCGCTCAGCGGAGATGGGGATCTCGCGGCCATTGACCACGATAGCGGTCTCGGTGCTGCTGATCTCCGCCTCGCAGCGGCCATGCATCGTATCATACTTCAGCATGTAAGCCAGGTAGTCGGCGGGGCACAGGTCGTTGATGCCAACGATCTCGATCTCGGGGTGATTCAGACTGGCGCGGAACACCATACGGCCGATACGGCCAAAACCATTGATGCCAACTTTGATGCTCATGTTGAACGACTCCTTTTTTGTAAAATTGAACGGGTCATCAGGCACTTGCTGACTCTGGAGGTATTATACCCCATTTTATCCCGTTTTCCAAGTGCTTTTTTTCCCATAATTCAAAAAATTTTTCCCCTAAAATTAGCAATACCGCAAGGAAGACTCACCTTACCCTCTTCTTTCGGCACGTTTTTCCCATTAAGGACAGGATAAATCTCTCTCCCCCGCTCAAACGACATTTCTGAGTTTTGCTTGCTGTCAAGTAGAAACTTTGTTATACTCTACTAGTCCGGCGCGGCCAGACAAGTCCCGTTCCAGGAAGCTTCTGTCCTATTTCAGGTGAAGCGACATGTTTTCCCGCTTTTTTGTATATGCTAATGCGGTACGCCTGCGGCCGCGCCCGGAGGACAAGGAGGATGTTCTATGGACACACCAACTGCTGCGCTGTTCCACTCGTTCCCGGAGGCCCTGTTCTGGGTCTCCCAAGGTCACGTCATCGCCTGCAATACTTTAGCGCAGCACTATATCCCCCAACTGACCCCCGGCGCTCCAGCTCCGGCGTGGCTGCCGTCGGAATCGGGGGACACCTCCGGCACCTTCACTCTGGGAACGAGTACCTTCCGATTCAGCGCCAACTCCGGCCCGGAAGGCCAAGCTGTGCTTTTCCGCCCCGCGGAACAAAGCGTGTTCACCGACGCGCAGATCTCCGGCGTCCTGCGCCAGATACGCCAGTTCATGAGCGAATTTATGCTCGCGCTGTCCTCCGACGGCCAGCCGGACAACGCCTATCAGAGCTTCTACCGGATGTTCCGCCTGCTGGACAACTTGGAGTACCTCCAGCGGAGCAAAACCGAACCGCCCCCGACGCCGCCGTTCCCGTCGCTGGATTTGGCGGACCTGTGCCGCCAGATCGTTCAGCAAGCCTCACCCCTCCTGGCCGAAACCGACCTCTGGTTGGAGTTCAGCAGTTCGGTCGACTTCTTCCTGATCCCCGGCATCCCCGCGCTGCTCCAACGTATGCTGCTGGAGCTGATCGCCAACTCCGCCCGCGCCGTCGAACAGGGCCGCATCTCCCTGCGCCTGTGCCGCCAGAACGAACACGCTCTGCTCTGTCTGTCGGACAGCGGCCGGCCTCTCATGCCCCGGCAGATCGCCGCCATGCTCCAGCAGGACAACGGCAGCCTCCCCGACCCCAAAGCCGGAGCCGGTCTGGGCCTGGAGATCGTGCGCCACATCGTCTCCCTGCATCAGGGAACCTTCCTGTTCCACTGGGACGGGGAGAGTCCCACTGCCGTCGTCGCACTGCCAACGAAGCCTTTGAGCAGCCACTACACCGTCCGCACCTCTAGGACTCAGGACAGCGGCCTGTCTCCGCTGCTGGTCGCGCTGGCCGACGTACTCCCCGCCCACCTCTTCCGGGAAGCCGGTCTGGATTGATTCCCATTCTCCTCCATTTTACGCCGCCGTCTCTCTTGACGGCGGCGTCCGTTTGGGAGTATGATAAAAATAGGAACACGGTCGAAATCCGGAATCTGAAAGTTCAGGGGGAAACGATTATGACCATGACCGGGTTTGATAACCAGCAATACCTGCACCTCCAATCCCAGCACATCCGGGACCGCATCGCTCAGTTCGGCGGGAAGCTCTACCTGGAGTTCGGCGGGAAACTGTTCGACGACTACCACGCCTCCCGCGTCCTGCCGGGCTTTGAACCGGACAGCAAGATCCGTATGCTGGAACAGCTGCGGGACAAAGCCGAGATCATCATCGCCATCAACGCCGGGGATATCGAAAAAAATAAGGTCCGCGGCGACCTGGGCATCACCTACGACAGCGACGTGCTGCGCCTGATCGACATCTTCCGTTCCCGTGACCTGTACGTGGGCAGCGTGGTCGTCACGCAGTACACAGGACAGCCCGCCGCCGACGCCTTCCAGACCCGTCTGGAACAACTGGGCATCCAAGTCTACCGCCACTACCCAATCCCCGGCTACCCGCACAACATCAGCCTCATCGTCAGCGACGGGGGCTACGGGAAAAACGACTACATCGAAACCACCCGCCCCCTGGTGGTCGTCACCGCCCCCGGTCCGGGCAGCGGGAAAATGGCCACCTGCCTCAGCCAGCTCTACCACGAACATCAGCGCGGCACCGTGGCCGGTTACGCCAAGTTCGAGACCTTCCCCATCTGGAACCTGCCCCTGAAACACCCCGTGAACCTGGCCTACGAAGCCGCTACCGCCGACCTGGACGACGTGAACATGATCGACCCCTTCCACCTCCAAGCCTACGGCGAGACCGCCGTGAACTACAACCGGGACGTGGAAGTCTTTCCGGTGCTGTCCGCTATGTTCGAACAGCTCACCGGCTCCTGCCCCTACAAATCCCCCACGGATATGGGCGTCAATATGGCGGGCAAGTGCATCACCGACGATGAAATCTGCCGTCAGGCCGCATTGCAGGAGATCATCCGCCGCTACTACGACGCCGCCTGCGAGCGCCGCCAAGGCAGAGGTTCCGACGCGATGGTGTACCGCCTGGAACTGCTCATGCAACAGGCGGGCGTCACCATTGGACTCCGCCCCACCGTGGCCGCCGCCAACGAGTTGGCTGAAGCTACCGGCGAACCCGCTATGGCAATCCAGCTGGCCGATGGCTCCATCGTCATGGGCAAGACCTCGGAACTGATGGGCTGTTCCGCCGCCGCTCTGCTCAACGCGCTGAAAAAACTGTCCGGCGCAGGCGGACACGGCGTCCACCTCATCGCGCAATCCGCCATCCAGCCCATCCAGACCGTCAAGGTCCGCTACCTCGGCTCCGCCAACCCCCGCCTGCACAGCGACGAAGTGCTGATCGCGCTGGCCGCCTCGGCCAACCTGGACCCAAAAGCCGCCCGGGCTTTGGAAGCTCTGGAAGCCCTGAAAGGCTGTCAGGCGCACTGCTCCGTCATCCTCTCCCCCGCCGACGCCGTTACTTACAAGAAACTGGGTCTCCAACTCACCTGCCAGCCCCAGTACCAAACGAATCAGCTCTACCACCGCTCCTAGCAGAAAAAAACGTATCCTTCCCCTCGGGAAGGATACGTTTTTTATGCCCCCGGCGCGGCCTCTGCAAGCTCCGCCACCAAGGTCAGCAGAACGGGACGCTCATTCGGAATGCCGCCGTTCAGGACCTGCTCCAAAACTGCGTTCAGTACCCGGCCCACCGCTGGACCCGGCGGTATTCCAGCGGCCAACACGTCCCGGCCATCCACCGCCAGGTCCCGTAAGCTGAAACACTGCTTCTGCGCCAAGACCTCCTCCGTCTTGGCCCGGACCTCCTCCAAACGCCTCCGGCGCTCCGCTGTTTGGGCCAAGTCCTGCCCCATGCTGTCCGCCCGCTTGACCTCCAGCAGTTGAAAGAACATCTCCGGCCCCAAACGGTTCAGCCACCGGCGAACGACTCGGCTGCGCGGCTCCAAAGGGACGTCGTGGTACTTGACCAGAACCGTCACCTGCTTCCGGACCGCGTTGTCGAACTTCAACGCCCGGAGCATCTCGTCCGCCAGCTCCGCGCTCACGGCAGGGTGGCCGTAAAAGTGATCGACTCCCGCCTCGTCGGTGGTCTTGCAGGCCGGTTTCCCGATATCGTGGAGCAACATGGCCAGCCGCAGTACAAGATCGTCCGGCGCGGCTTCCAGCGCGCGGATGGTATGCTCCCAACCGCCCCAGCAGTGCCAAGGGTTGTTCTGCTCCAACGTGACCAGCGGTCCCAGCTGCGGCCAGAAACGACAGAAAACGTCCGGGTACTCCCGTAAGACCTCCCCCGCCCCCGGACCTGTCAGCAAACGGCTCAGCTCCGCGTTTACCCGCTCCGCCGCGACACAGTCCAGCATGGCCCGGTTCTGATGGATTGCCTGCGCCGTCTTGGACTCGATGGCGTAGCCAAACACTGCGGAAAACCGCAGGGCCCGCATCAGCCGAAGGCCGTCCTCCTGAAACCGCCGGTCCGGGTCGCCAACACAGCGGATACGCCCCGCCCGAATGTCTGCCTCCCCGCCGAAGGGGTCCCGCAAGGTACCGTCCCGGCTCAGCGCGATGGCGTTCATGGTAAAATCCCGCCGGGATAAGTCCTCCTCCAGCCTGGAAACGAACCGCACACAGTCCGGACGGCGTCCGTCGGAATACCGCCCGTCCGTCCGGTAGGTAGTGACCTCATAGGCCCCATCCTCCTCCAGAATCGTGACCGTGCCGTGTTTCAGACCCGTTTCGATCATCCGCTGACCCGCAAAACAAGCCTCCGTCTCCTCCGGCCTCGCGGCGGTGCAGACGTCCCAGTCGTGCGCCGGAACGCCTCGGAGCATATCCCGCACGCACCCACCTACCAGATACGCCTCATACCCGGCGTCCGTCAGGACGCGCAGGATATGCGCCGCTCCACCCGGTATCTCAAACGTCATCCCGCACCACTCTCTCGTTGACCTCCATCTGAAACGCCTCGATCTGCTCCCAATCCGGCTCCTCCGGCAGCGACGTGTTCCGTCCGGCGTACTCCACCCGTCGCTCCAAATCGTTCTGCAGGTCGT
>CANDKT010000156.1 GCA_947385365.1 uncultured Bacillota bacterium
ACCCGCCAGGGCTCCGCCCTGGACCTGCCAGGGGGCCAGCCCCCTGGACCCCGATATCGCGTGACCTCACCGTGGGCGATCTCTAACTACATGATATGCTCTTCGGCGCAATTATCCAACACGCGCATACCCATCTCGCCTGGCGCGGCGACCCGAAATTTCGCAATACTCTCCTCGTCGAACTTGGAGCAGAGCCGGAGCTGCGGGTTCAGTCTGAGATCTTCCATGACATTGTGAACAGAGTCTTTCTTGTCCATTCCAAATCACCCCCTGGTAGTATGCCCGGAAAACAGCCGGGACAGGCTCCCAATGTCCACCAGAGGCGTACAAATTTGTCAAAGCGCACAAAAAGAAAAAAGCCTATTGACAGAGGCAGAGAATGTGCCTATAGTTAAAGGAAGAAATTGTGCCTGTAGCACAAGGAGGAGCAGCGAAGATGATTTTTGAAAAACTGAAATCACTCATTGCCGAGCAGTTTGCTGTGGACGAGGACAGCATTACGATGGAGACCTCTTTTACAGACGACCTGAACGCGGATTCCGTTGACATCGTTGATCTCTCTATGGCCCTGGAAGAGGAGTTCGACATCGAGGAGCTGAGCGAGGAGGAGGCAGCTGCCATCTCCACAGTAGGAGATCTGGTTCGCTATCTCCAGAACAAGATCGACTGACCGAAAAAAGCGCAGGATGTAAAGCTCCGCCTCAGGCGGAGTTTTGCGCTGTTTACGAGGAGACGGCGAATGAAAAGTTTGGAAGAGAAACTGGGCTATACCTTTCAGGACGCCCGCCTGTTGGAGAACGCGCTGACGCATAGCTCGTGCGCCAACGAGAGTCAGGGACGGCTGCACAGCAACGAACGGCTGGAGTTTTTAGGCGATTCCATCCTGGGCATGGTGGTGGCCGACTACCTGTACCGGAATCACCCCGATCTGCCCGAGGGAGAACTGACCCGTACCCGCGCGGCGCTGGTGTGCGAGGAGAGCCTTGTAGAAGTGGCCCGGGAATTGGATCTGGGACAGTACCTGCGCCTGGGGAAGGGCGAGGAGGCCGGAGGAGGCCGTCAGCGGCCTTCCATCCGCGCCGACGCGGTGGAAGCGGTGCTGGCCGCCGTCTATTTGGACGGCGGGATCGGTTCCGCCCGGCGGATCATTCAGAAGTACGTCCTCAGCCGGGAGGTGGCCGGTCTGACCCGTCCCCGCGATTACAAGACCGCGCTGCAAGAGCTGGTCCAAAGGGAGAGCGGTCAAGTCCTGCACTACCGCCTGACCGGCGAGTCCGGCCCGGACCATGACAAACGGTTCTTCGTCCAGGTGGAGCTGAACGGTCACGCAGTGGGCGAAGGTTCCGGCCGTACCAAGAAGGAGGCGGAACAAATGGCCGCCCGCGCCGCGATGGAGGCGTTGGAAGGTCCGGGCAAGCGCGCAAAATAAACAGGAGCCGCTGTATCAAAGGGTATCCCTTCGTACAGCGGCTTTTTTGCACTCAGTCCTCGTAGGGCAGACCGGACAGATACCGCCGGGCCAGATCAAAGGCGTGACTGGCGGTCTGGATGCGCAGGCGTTCCCGCATAGGCCGTGCGCCCAGATGCAGCGTCCGCACATAGGTCCCTTCCCGTGTGGCGATGGCAACGAACATCGTGCCTACTTCATTGTCCCGGTCGTCCCGGTCCGGTCCGGCTACGCCGGTGGAGGACAGCGCGACGTCACAGTCCAATACCCGGCGCGCGCCTTCCGCCATAGCCTGCGCCACTTGAGCCGAGACCGCCCCGAACTGCGTCAGCAGTTGTTCCGGCACCTGAAGCACGTTCGCCTTGACCTCGTTGGTGTAAGACACGATGCCGCCCTTGAAGTTGCTCGAAGCGCCAGGGATATCCGTGAGCCGTTTGGCGATCAGCCCGCCGGTGCAGCTCTCCGCCGCGCCCAGCGTGAGGCCCTTCTCTTTCAGCCCCATCAGTACGACTTCTTCCAGCGACGTCACGTCCACGCCGTAGACCTTGGAACCGAACAGTTCCTTGATCTGCTCCACCGTAGGCAGAAGCAATCCCTGCGCTTCTTCCTCCGTGCGCGCTTTCGCAGTGACGCGCAGCTCGCATTCGCCCTCCTTGGCGTAGGGGGCCAGCGTGGGGTTGGACATAGCGTTCATCCGGTCCCGCAGCTGCGCTTCCATAGACGACTCGCCGATGCCGAAGAGCTTGATGGTATGGGACGCGATGACGCCCTCAGAGAGTCCTTGAAGGTACGGCATGGCCCGGTAACGGAACATAGGCCGGCACTCGCTGGGCGGGCCGGGCAGCATGATGACGTGAACGTTCTCCGCTTGGAACGCGCAGCCCGGCGCGGTGCCCCAATCGTTGTCGAGGATCGTGCAGCCCTCCGGCAGCATAGCCTGCTGAAGGTTGTTGTCCGTCATGGCGCGGCCGATGCGCTGGAAATACGCCTGGATGCGCTGGGCGGACGGTTCGTCGAAGACCAGCTTCTTTCCGAACGCCTCCGCCAGAATATTTTTGGTGAGATCGTCGCAGGTCGGTCCTAAACCGCCAGTGGTGATGATGATATCCGCCCGGCGTTTGGCGATAGCGACCGCCTCCTTGGCCCGCTGGAGGTTGTCCCCCACGACGGTGTGCCAGTAGACGTTCAGGCCCAGCTCGCTCAAGCCCTGCGAGATGACCTGTGCGTCGGTGTTGGCGATGCTGCCCAGGAGCAGTTCGGTGCCAACGGAAAGAATTTCTACGGTGTGTGACATAATAGATCCAACTCCCTCGGTTGTGATAGTATTTGAGGACGGGTAACTTTTGGTGAATGTGCATATTATACCACAGCTAATCCCGAAAGAAAAGGAAAACAGACCGTTGCTTTCGTCAAAAAAACGGGGAGAGCGGGAAAGAAGCTGGGAGTAGAGGCGAAAGCGGGCGAAAAAGTAGGAGGCAGGGTCTGTTCTGACGCCGGGCGAGGGGGATTAAGCCGGGCACAATGCCGGAAAAACGGGCTTTAATGACCGGCTAGACGTGGAAAATGCCAAAAACTCCGGACGCGTCCCGGAGTTTTGGACCAATTTTTGAATTTTTTGCAATTTTTCGGCCATTTTATGGTTGAAATTCTTCCCGATTTGGACTACAATGATAGCCGCAAAACAAGGGAGGGTCAGTCTGTGCTGAACATCGTGCTGGTGGAGCCGGAGATCCCTCAAAATACCGGCAACATTGCCCGTACCTGCGCCGCGACGCGGAGCCGTCTTCATTTGATCGGGCCTCTCGGCTTTGACATCAGCGACAAGGCGGTCAAACGGGCGGGGTTGGACTACTGGCCTATGGTGGACCTGCGGGTGTACGACGATCTGGACCGCTTCTTTGCCGTCCATCCGAACCCGGACCTCTGGCTGGCGACGACCAAAGCCCCGCGGGACTACACCCAAGCGGAGTTCCGCGCGGACTGTTGGCTGATGTTCGGCAAGGAGACGGCGGGCCTGCCTGAGACGCTGCGCCGGACCTGGTACGACCGGTGTATCCGCATCCCTATGCACCCCGACGCCCGGAGCCTGAACCTGGCCAACTCGGTAGCCATCCTGACCTACGAGGCTCTGAGACAGCAGGGCTTCCCGGAATTGTCAGGCTCCGGCGAAATGGCAGAAGATACCGGAACCCCACAATCTTGTCACCTTTACGAAAAGAAAGGAGTCGAAGAACATGAACTATAACAAAAAAACGGTCCGCGACATTGACGTCAAGGGAAAGAAAGTCCTCCTGCGCTGCGACTTCAACGTGCCGATGGCCAAGGACGGGAGCGGCGTCATCACCGATGACAAACGCATCCGCGCCGCGCTGCCCACGATCCAGTACCTGCTGGAACAGGGCGCGGCGGTCATCGCCTGCTCTCACATGGGCAAGCCTGTGGCGAGCTTCGACAAGTGGGTCAAGAAGCAGACCGAAAAGGGGAAGGACCCCGCCTCCCTCACCGAGGAGAAGTGGAAAAAATCTCTGGCCGAGCTGCGCATGGAACCCGTGGCCGCCCGCCTGAGCGAGCTGCTGGGCCAGCCGGTCATCCTGGCCGACGACGTAGTCGGCCCCGACGCCCAGGCCAAAGCCGCCGCGCTGAAACCCGGCGAGAT
Organism: uncultured Bacillota bacterium; assembly: GCA_947385365.1. Classification (GTDB taxonomy): domain Bacteria; phylum Bacillota; class Clostridia; order Oscillospirales; family Oscillospiraceae; genus Lawsonibacter. Next base: position 4,104 of record CANDKT010000156.1, read on the forward strand.
CCTGCTGCTCCAGAACACCCGCTTCGAGAAGGGCGAGACCAAAAACGACCCCGATCTGGCCAAAGCGATGGCTTCTATGGCCGAGGTGTACGTCTCTGACGCCTTCGGCGCGGTCCACCGCGCCCACGCCTCCACCGCCGGAGTCGCCGCTTATCTGCCCGCCGTCAGCGGGTTCCTGATCCAGAAGGAACTCGACTTCATCGGCGGCGCGCTGGCCAATCCCAAACGTCCCCTGGTCGCCATTCTGGGCGGCTCCAAAGTCTCCTCCAAGATCGGCGTCATCAACAACCTCCTGGAGATCGCCGACACCATCATCATCGGCGGCGGCATGGCCTACACCTTCTCCGCCGCTCAGGGCGGCAAAGTGGGCGACTCCCTGCTGGAAGCCGATTGGGAGAGCTACGCGCTGGACATGATCCAGAAAGCAAAAGACAAGGGCGTCAAGCTCCTTCTGCCTGTGGATACCGTCATCGCGGACAAGTTCGCCCCCGACGCTGACAGCAAAGTGGTCGTCAACGGCGAGATCCCCGACGGTTGGCAGGGCTTGGACATCGGCCCCGAGACCGTCAAGCTGTACTGCGAAGCCGTGGCCGATGCGGGCACCGTCATCTGGAACGGCCCCATGGGCGTGTTTGAGTTCGAGAAGTTCGCCGCGGGCACCAAGGCCGTGGCCGAGGCGCTGTCCAAAACCGACGCCATCACCATCATCGGCGGCGGCGACTCTGCGGCTGCCGTGCAGCAGCTGGGCTACGCCGACAAGATGACCCACATCTCCACCGGCGGCG
>CANDKT010000157.1 GCA_947385365.1 uncultured Bacillota bacterium
GGTTCTGGGACACGGCGGTAATCACATCGCCGGTGGAGGTCAGCTCCTGGCGGTACTGGCAGTTGTCTGCTGTGCCGGTGATGGATTCAAAGCCGTCCCTGGTTCCGCTGCCGGCTTCCCGGCCAATCAGGACAATCTCCGCATCCTGTCCGCCCGCGTCTTTCCAGTTGGTGATCTCGCCGGTATATATTTTGGCGATGGTATCTACATCGAGATCAGAAACGGGATTGTCGGGGTTGACGATCACCGCAATGCCGTCATAGGCCAGCACCGTTCCGGTCAGGCCCTGGGCGGATTCTTCCTCCTTCAGATTGCGGCTGCTGAGGCCGATGTCACAGCGTCCCTCCAAGACCGCCTGGATGCCGGAACCGGAGCCGGTGGGGTTATAGGTAAAGGTCACATTCTTGTTCTGCGCCTCGAACGCCTCGCCCAGGGCGCCGATCACCTTTTCCATTGAGGTGGAGCCGTCAGTCGTGACAGCGCCGGACGTTTTCTGTGCGCATCCGGTCATAACCGACAGAGCCAGCACAGCGGTCAGCAAAAGACTTGCAAATTTTCTCATGTTCAAATTTCTCCTTTCGACTTTTGGGTACACGAGAAGAATAACGCTGTCGTGTAAAAATCAAAAGGCGGGTCTTGTAAAATGGATGTAAAATGTGCGTCCCAGCACAGCCAGGACGCACTTGATATGGAAGCGAAACATATATGGTGCAAGAGTACATTGGCAAAAGGCAAGAAAACGCGGACAAGGTCACGCCTTGTCCGCGCAGTCGAACGGTCCGTTCAATTTTGTAAAACGACCGCACATAAACCTGTTTCGCTTTCGCTCACGGCCAGTTCCGCTTCGACGTCCTCCTGCGCCTGGGCCAAGTCCATGAGCGCATCCAACTGCTCCCGGCTGACGAGGTAGTAGACCTGTTCTGTCTCCGCCGCTTGCAGGGCGGCGTCTATCTGCAAAATTTCCTCCGCGCCCTGGGGCAGTTGGGAGAGCGTGCAAACCGCGTCCACTTCGTGTCCGGAAACGGTCAGGGACGCGCCGTCGAACTGGGCAGCGCGGAGCGACAGAGTCGCTTCCGGCGGTTCCACATCATCCGCGACAGTTCCGTCAACGGACGCGGAGTCGATATAGGCGGGCAGGTCGGAGTTGGAAGCGGAAGCGGGTGAGATTTGTTTCGACTCAGGCATCTCCTCCGGCGCGGGGCCGGAGTCCGGCGGAGCGGTGGTCACGCCGTCCGGCAGGCCTTCCACCGAGTCGGCGGACTGCGGGGCAGCGGTCCCGGGCGGCACACGGAGCCACCCGCTGTGGTACAGCCCGAAGCAGATCGCCAAGCAGGCGGCCAACCCGGCCAGCGTCCGCACCTGGTAACGCCGGACCCGGCGGGGTCCTGGCGCGGTCTGACGGACCCGTTCCATGACGCCGGGCAGGAGTTCCGGCGGGGCTGGGGGACCGATCGGCTCCGAAAAAGCCTCATGCAGTGTTTTCAGGTCCTTCTCCAACGCCTGGCAGTCCGGACATTGGGCCAGATGGGCGTTCAAAGCCCGCTCCTCCTCCGGGGAGAGCGGACCGTCCAGCCGGGCAGAGATCCATTCCGCGTATTGCTCACAGCCTTCCATGATGCTCCCCCTTCTTTTTTTCGTTCGTCTTCTTAGACGGCGGAGCGAAAGAAAAGTTCCCATCTTCCAGCAAAATCTTTCGCAGGGCCAATCTGGCCCGTGCGATGCGGGACTTCACCGTACCAATATCCAAGTCCAACGCTTGCCCGATCTCCTGGTAGCTCAGCCCGGCCAGTTCCCGAAGCACCAGGATACGGCGTTGATATTCCGGCAGGGCGTCCAGGCCGCGGGAGACGGCCCGGCCCAATTCAGCCTGTTCCAAGCGGTATTGGGGGTCCTGTTTCCAGTCCGCGGGTTCCGGCCAAGCCTCCTCGCTATCGTCCAGGGACGGTCCGGACTCCACCGCCCAACGCCGCCGCCGGCGGCGCAGGTAGTCGATGCACACATTGGCGGCCAGGCGGTAGATCCAAGTCGAAAAGCTGCTCCCGCCTTGGAACGCGGGCAAGCCTTGCCAAGCGCGCAGGAAGGCTTCCTGCGCCAAGTCCGCGCCCTCCTCCCGATCGCCAGCCATCCGCGCCGTCAACGCGTACACGCGGTTCTGATTGTCCCGCACCAGCTGTTCAAACGCCTCCTGGTCGCCCTGCTTCGATTTTTCTACCAGCTCCTGCTCGGTCAACGCGGCTCACCTCCACTCTCGCGCCCGTCTCAAAAAATTTCCTTTTTGGGTGTTTTTGTACTCTCCCCCTTCGGGGGAGAGTGCAGCTTTTACGAGACAGGCGCGCACAGGTCCCGCTTGATGCCCGCAGTCACCCGGTAGACGTCTTCCAGCGTCGTGATCCGGACGATCTGTTCCTTGTAGTAACCGGCGTGCGGCACGCCTTTCAAATACCAAGCGTACTGTTTCCGCGCCTCCAGGCAGGCGATCTTCTCGCCTTTATTGGCGGCGGCCATCTCAAACTGACGCACCGCGGTGTCGCATCGCTCCGACAGGGGCGGCAGGTCCGGGATGGGTCTTCCCTCCAACGCCGCCCGGCACTGGGCGAAGAGCCACGGGTTGCCGAACGCCCCCCGGCCGATCATCGCCATATCCGCGCCGGTGTAGCGCAGGATACGAGGCGCGTCCGCGCCTTTGAACACGTCGCCGTTGGCGATGACGGGGATTTTGACCGCCTGTTTGACCGCTCGAATCCAATTCCAATCGGCGGTTCCGGCGTACATCTGCACGCGGGTCCGGCCATGAACCGCCACCGCCGCCGCGCCGGACTGCTCCATAGCCTGGGCGAACTCCACGCAGTTGATGGAACCGCGGTCCCAACCTAACCGGAATTTCACTGTGACCGGACATTTCGCGCCCCGTATGACGGCCTGAAGTACGCGGACGGCTAAGTCCGGGTCGCGCATCAGACCGCAGCCGTCCCCGGAGTTGGCGACTTTCGGGACGGGGCAGCCCATATTGATGTCGATCAAGTCCGCGCCGGAGACCTCGCGGGCGATGGCGGCGGCCTCCTCCATGCAGACGGGGTCGCTGCCGAAGATCTGCGCGGCGGCGGGGGTCTCGTTCTCGCCCAGCTGGAGAAGCGGAATCGACTTTTTGTCCTGGTAACACAAGGCTTTGGCGCTGACCATCTCGGTGCAGGTCAGACCCGCGCCCTGTTCCCGGCAAATCGTGCGGAACGCCATGTCGGTCACTCCGGCCATCGGTCCCAACGCCAGAGGCGTTTCGATTTTGATTCCTCCGATGGTAAGCATACATTCCCTCTTACGACTCAATGAGATCCAGACACGCCTGTCGCACAAATTGCTTTTCCACGTGTCAGACGCCGCTTGTTTTTTCGGTATTCTCCCCCCTTCGGGGGAGAATACCGCTTTTATGAGACGGGCGTGGAGATCAAGATTTTTCCCATTGTACCATGACTTTTCCAGGTTGACAAGGGCTGGAGCAGACATTACAATGGGTGAAACACAGAAAGGAGCTGCAACAATGGAATTTCATACGCTGTATGCGTCTCTGATGGGGATTTCGGGGCACCGGGGGCTGATGGACGCGATGCTGGACGTGCCCGGACAACCGGGACCGGATACGCCGGACGTTCGGATTATGGAGTACGCGGAACGTCTGCTGTTTTTTTTGAAGCACAAGAACGGCGAGAACGCGCTGCAATTTTACACGAATTTGTTTTACGCGCTGCGCGGGGCGGGTTGTGAAGGTCTGGGGGATTGGCTCTGGGGCTACCTGCGGCACACGGAGACGCCTTACGCCCGTTTGATTGAGCGCGGCGGTTCGGACCCGGCTTTGGAGAACGCCGCCCGGCGGGATATCGAAACGCTGGTTCTGCTGGCGGAAACCGATTGCGACCGTTTCATCGACGCGATGAAGCCTCTGTTGGGGGAAGAGTACGGGCCGGTTTTAGCGAGTCTGCCCCGCTGGCGTGCGGCGGCGCCGTTCGACTTTGAATCGCTGACGCAGTTCTACCGGACCCACGGCGCGGGACAGTTCGCGGAATGCCGGGCGTTTCTGTGGGAAGACGGGCGGTTGATTCCCGTGTCCGACCCGGACTGCCCCCGGCCGGAGGAGATGCTGGGCTACGAGCTTCAACGCAGTCAAGTGGAACAGAATACCCGCTTGATGCTGGCGGGCCAACAGGCAAACAATGTTCTGCTCTTCGGCGACGGCGGGACCGGGAAGTCCGCGACGGTGAAGTCGATGCTCTACCTGCCTGGGATGGAGGACCTGCGTCTGATCGAAATCGAGAAGGAAAACTTGACCGGTATGCCCAGTCTGCTCCGCTCCTTAGCCGGACGGCGGCAGAAGTTCATTCTCTTCATCGACGACCTGGCTTTCGATCAGGACGACAAGACCTACTCCGCTCTGAAAACGATTCTGGAAGGTTCCTTAGAGAAACGGCCCGTGAATGTGGCGATTTACGCCACCTCAAACCGCCGGCATCTGGTCCGGCAAACCTTCTCCGAACGCGCCGGGGAAGAAGTCGATACATTTGAAACAATCTCCGAAAAAACCGCCCTCGCGGAGCGGTTCGGACTGCGTATCCCTTACCTGACGATGAATAAGAGCGATTACCTCGCTCTGGTGGATTTGCTCGCAGGTCGGGCTGGCGTCGGGTTGGACGGCGAGAGCCTACACGCCCGCGCTATGGTGTGGGAGATTCGTCACGCCGGACGAACTCCGCGTACTGCGCGGCAATTTATCGCTTCTCTTGCACATTAGGTAGGGTCAGGTGATTGACCACGCCTCGCAGCACCGGGGTCCAGGGGGCTGGCCCCCTGGCAGGTCCAGGGCAGAGCCCTGGCGGGG
>CANDKT010000158.1 GCA_947385365.1 uncultured Bacillota bacterium
CGAACTACACAAACCACGACACTCTTTCCCTACACGACGCTCTTCCGATCTGCCGTTGCACTTGGAGCAGTAGCGGAAATCCATATCGGGGGCGTCCTGATCGGTGATGCCGCAGACGGAGCATTTATGGAGGTAGCCCTTACGCTGTTGGATCTCCTGCTGGGCGCGTTTGAAGTTGATGGTTTGGGGGGAGGTCTGGTGTCGCCGCTGGGCCTGTGCGTTGCGGAAGAAGCCGCTGATATCGGACCAGAAGAAGAGCAGGTAGTTGATCCAGGAGGCGAGCAGGGCGGGGAGGATGACGGGCAGGATGATGGGGAGCAGGAGGCCATTGATGCTGAGGAGGTTCCAGACCTGCATGAAGACGTAGAACGCGGCGAGCCACTTGGCCTTGATGGGGAGGATAAAGTACAGGCGGAGGGGCGCGTCGGGGTAGAGGGTGGCGAACGCCAGGAACAGGGTGTCGTGGACTGCGCTGAGGATCAGGATGTAGCTTGCGCCGCCGGTCCAGAAGAAGGTAACGAGGTCGGCTAAGATGGTGAGCAGCGCGCCGGTCAGGTAGAAGAGGGTGAACTTGGGCGTACCCCAGGACTGTTCCATCGTGTTGCCGAGGAAGTAGTAGAAGAAGATGGAGACGATGAACCAGAGGGGCCGGGAGCTTTCGGGGACGAAGACGAAGGTGAAGGGCCGCCAGATCTGCAATCCGTAGACGACGCTGCTGATGTCCAGGCCCAGCAGTTGAGTCGCCGCGCCGTTGGAAAACAGGTCCAGGATGTAGATGAAGATGTTACCGGCCAGGATGTAGTTGATGAGGTGGGGAATACCGAAGTTCGGGTGTTTGATAGCGAAGCGGTCGATCAAGCGGTCAGGTGTTTTCAAGAGGGGGACCTCCTAATTTAGAAGAGTAAGGGGCGCGTTCCGCGCGGCTGATACTATCATAGCCGTTTTCTGGCGTAAAGTCCACAGTATTTTGTAAAAATTTTCGCTGGGGCCGGAGGGAAAAAGGACGCGTCAGCCGGACGGCTGACGCGTACAGGGGGGTGGTGGCTGAGGAGATCAGCCGCCGAAGACCTTAATCATGAAACCGGCCGCGCAAGCGGAACCGATCACGCCGGCCACATTGGGGCCCATAGCGTGCATGAGCAGGAAGTTGGAGGGATTTTCTTTCTGGCCGACGGTTTGAGCCACGCGAGCGGCCATAGGCACGGCAGACACACCGGCGGAGCCGATCAGCGGGTTGACTTTGCCCTTGGTCAGGACATACATCACGTCGCCCAAAATCAGACCGCCAGCGGTGGACAGCAGGAAGGCGGTCAGGCCCAGGGCAATGATGCCCAGCGTCTGAGGTGTCAGGAAGCTCTCAGCGGTGGCCTTGAAGCCCACGGACAGGCCCAGGGGGATGGTGACGATGTTGATGAGGGCGTTCTGCGCGGTGTCGGACAGACGTTCTGTGACGCCGCACTCACGGAACAGGTTGCCCAGCATGAGCATACCAATCAGAGGCGCGGTGTCGGGGATCAGCAGAACGACAAAGATGGTCACAGCGATGGGGAAGATGATCTTCTCGGTCTTGGAGACCACGCGCAGCTGGCTCATTTTGACCTTGCGGGCCTCTTTGGTGGTCAGCAGCTTCATCAGAGGCGGCTGAATCAGAGGAATCAAAGCCATGTAGGAGTATGCCGCAATGGCGATAGCGGGCAGGATATCAACAGCCAATTTGGAGGCTGTCAGGATAGCCGTCGGGCCGTCCGCGCCGCCGATGACGCCGATCGCGGCGGCTTGGGCGGGGGTGAAGGAGATCAGGCCGCCGGTGACGGGACCGAGGGCCAGGGCCATCAGGAACGCGGCGAAGATACCCATCTGAGCCGCAGCGCCCAGCAACAGGGAAGTGGGGTTAGCCAGCAGGGGGCCGAAGTCAGTCATTGCGCCAATCCCCATGAAGATGATTGACGGATATATGGCGTACTGGACGCCCTGATACAGCACCCACATGAAGCCGACGGTACCGCTATGGGTAGCGGCGTCGTAGACCGGCTCATTGAACAGGCCGGTGATAGGCAGGTTGGCCAGCAGCATACCGAACGCGATAGGGACTAACAGCAGCGGTTCAAAGCCCTTGCCGATGCCCATGTAGAGTAGCACGCAGGCGATGACCAGCATGAGGACAGTTCTCCAATCCAGAGCGGCAAAGCCGGAGCCCTGTGCGATTTTTGTGATAACTTCAACAAAAAATTCCATACTTTACCCCTCCTCTCAACCGAGCGTGACCAGCAGGTCGTCGGTGTTGACAGCGGTGCCCACGGAGGCGGCCACAGCCTTGACGGTACCGGCCACGGGCGCGGAGACTTCGATCTCCATTTTCATAGCTTCCAGAACGATGAGGACATCGCCGGCGTTGACGGTCTGACCCACGGCGCATTCCACTTTGAAGATGTTGCCAGGCATAGGGCTTTTCACGGCGGTCTCACCGGCGGCGGGGGCGGCGGCAGGAGCCGGGGCCGGAGCGGGCGCGGGTGCAGGTGCGGGAGCCGGTGCAGGCGCGGCCACAGGTGCGGCGGCAGGCGCGGGCGCGGCCGCGATGTTGGTGATCTGGAAGGAACCCATTGGCATACCGGATTCCTCGGCGACGGCGGCCATCATGACGGCGACCAGTTCGCCTTCATCGACGGCGGGTGCGGCTGGGGCGGCTGGTTTGGGAGCTGGTGCAGGCGCGGGGGCAGCTTTTTTGACGGGTGCGGGAGCCGGTTTACGGGTAGCGTCGATAGCGGCCACGACTCTGGAAATGACCATGATGACCGCCATCAAGATAGCCAGCATCATGAACACGACCAGCAGACCGCAGACGGCGACCAGGAGTGCTTCAGGCACACTTAGCGGTGTAAACGGGTCAATAATTGCGATTTTTGGATTTGGCATAGTTTAATTACCCCCTATTAGCCCAGGGTAACCAGCAGGTCGTCGGTGTTGACGGCGGTGCCGACGGTAGCGGCCACGGCCTTGACAGTACCGGCCACGGGGGCGGAGACCTCGATTTCCATCTTCATAGCTTCGAGGACGATGAGGACGTCGCCTGCGTTGACGGCCTGACCCACGGAGCATTCCACTTTGAAGATGTTGCCGGGCATGGGGCTCTTGACGGCGGTCTCACCGGCGGCGACGGCGGCGGGAGCCGCAGCGGGGGCCGGAGCCGGAGCGGGAGCCGCGGCGGGCGCGGGGGCCGGAGCGGCGACAGGGGCGGCTACCGGTGCGGCGACAGGGGCGGCAGCCACGGGGGCGGCGGCAGGCGCGCCCGCGCCGGTCCGTTCTACGCTCACGTTGTAGACCTTGCCATTGACGGTTACGTTGTAATTCATAGCTTGTTTTCCCCTTTACAATAATTAGTCTGACGCTTTCTTACAGGTACTTTCCGTTCCACGGGTTGCGTTCCGGCGGGATGATAAAACGCCGAAATTAAAGCTATTATAGCATTTTCCAATCCGGGGTGTCAAGTTTTCCCACGCGCCCGCAAGAAAAATGAACAGTTTTTTTACATTTTCAGGGACAAGGACAAAAAGCGCGGGACAGGGGACGGGGAATTTTGGCATTGTGTCGGCAAGCCGGCAGGCAGTGCAGTGATTCCCGGGACCTGTCCCGCCTTTGGAGTCTGTTTTTACAGCACGTCGGCAAAGGCCTGGATGGCGGTGCTGGCCTGACCGAAGTCCCGCATTTGCTGGTCCACGCCCAGTTTGATATGGGGGATACCGGCGGCGTCGAGGGCTTTTTTCAGGTAGGGGTATTCCATCTCTTCAGGGTCGCAGAACTGCTGCATGAACAGCACCAGTCCTTGCGCGCCGCTGTTTTTGACCAACTTGACCACGTGGTCGGCGCGGCGGTTCTGATCGGACAGCTCGTCGTACAGCAGCACGTCGTAGTCCTGATCGGCGAACTGCTGTGCCAGGGCCATCATGGGGTCGCCGGTCTCGGCGGCGTCCACGCGGATCATGCGGCTCTCGTGGGCCACGTCGTCGGCGGCGATAGCGATCTGGTTGTCGTCAAAGATTTGCAGCAGTTTGGGGTTGTCGCAGATGATGCCGGAGGTGACGATCTTCCGGCCCTTCCACGCGCAGGCGGGCAGGGCGGACAGCTGGCTGTTGAGCTGCTCCAATTTTTCGGAGTAGGCGTCCTTTTCCATGAACCACGCGGCGCGCAGGACGGCGGAGCGGTTGACGGCGGAGATGACGTCGGGGTGTTCTCCGGCGAGCTGGACGAAGGCGCGGCGAGCGGCGCGGTTACGGTTGCAGACCTTGATGGCCTGACGCAGGGCGTCGTCGGAGATGGCGGAGCCGGAGATCTTTTCAAGTTCCCGTTTGACGTGGGAGTACTGGTCCATAGTGAACTGCATACCGAAGGTGGGGCGGCGGTTCTGGGGGTGGGCCAGGAAGATGCAGGGCAGTTTTTCGCTCATAGCCACGCGGATATTCTGGCTCATGGGGCGCAGGGTATCGCAGATGGTGGGAGTGATGATGCCGTCCAGCTGGTCCAAGGTGCCGTCCAGCAGCATTTCCAGCGCCAGCTGGGCGATGGTGCAGTAGAAGGTGGCGCAGTACTCTTTTGCCATAGAGATGCTCTTTTTATTGCTGCCCCAGATGGTCATGGGGATCATACCGGCGGCGACGACGAGTTCTTCGGGGGCGTAGTAGGGCAGGACGCCGATGACTTTTTTGCCCTGTTCCTTGTACGCGCAG
>CANDKT010000159.1 GCA_947385365.1 uncultured Bacillota bacterium
GTTTTGCCGGAGTGCGCGGAGGGCCAATGTCCTTGGGATACCGTTCTGCTCCACTTGGAGTACGGCTTTCTGGATGTGGAATGCCCGCTCCAAGGTTACTACCCCGTCTGCTTTGGGGATTGCGGACGGGCGACCTTCCTGATTCAGGAGGCGGACTTATTGCGCCGGGACTTCTCCCGCGTGGGCTACTACTGGCAAGACAACTCCGACAGCGAGAGCCTCAAGCTGCTCTACGGCCCGGACTGGAAACCAACCAGACGCCACGAGATTTTCCCCTGAAAATAGACGCACAACGCACGATTTAAGAAATGATGTATAAAGGAGTCATGCGACATGGACTACAACAAAACCATCCACCTGCCGAAAACGAGCTTCCCCATGCGGGCGGGGCTGCCTGCTAGAGAACCCGCGATGCTTCAGCGTTGGGAGGAAATGGACCTCTACCACGAGCTGCTGAAAAAAAACGAGGGAAAACCGCTCTACTCGCTCCACGACGGCCCGCCGTTCTCCAACGGCGCGCTGCATATGGGCCACGCCCTGAACAAATCCATCAAGGACTTCATCACCCGTACCGCCGCCATGCGCGGCTACCTGACCCCCTATATCCCCGGCTGGGACAACCACGGTATGCCCATCGAGTCCGCCATCATCAAGCAAAACAAACTCAACCGTAAGGCCATGTCCGTCCCGGAGTTCCGCACCGCCTGCCACGAGTTCGCCCAGCACTACGTCGACGTGCAGCGGGACGGGTTCAAGCGTATGGGCGTACTCGGCGATTGGGAGAACCCATACCTCACCATGAACCCCGGCTTCGAGGCCGAGGAAGTCAAGATTTTCGGGGCCATGTACAAAAACGGCTATATCTACAAGGGCCTCAAACCGGTCTACTGGTGCCCCCACGACGAGACCGCCTTAGCGGAAGCCGAGATCGAGTACCAGGACGACCCCGTTACCACCGTGTACGTGAAGTTCCGTATGCTGGACGATAGCGGCAAACTGGGCCACTTGGACAGCCAGAAGCTCTACTTCCTCATCTGGACCACCACCATTTGGACCTTGCCCGGCAACTTAGCCATCGCCCTCCACCCCCGTGACAGCTACGCTGTCGTGAAAGCGGACAACGGTGAGATGTATATCCTGGCCGAAGCTCTGGTGGAGAAGGTCATGAAGGTCGGCGGCGTGGAAAACTATGAGGTCTTGGAGACGCACCCCGGCGACTTCTTCGAGAACATGACCGCTTCCCACCCGTTCCTGCCCAAATCCAGCCGCCTGGTCAACGCGGAGTACGTCACGATGGACTCCGGCACCGGCTGCGTCCACACCGCCCCCGGTTTCGGCGCGGACGACTACGAGACCTGCAAGCGCTACAAAATCGACATGGTCGTCCCCGTAGACGACCGCGGCCGTCACACCGACTACGCCGGGAAATACGCCGGGATGAAGACCGACGAGAGCAACCCCGTCATCCTCGCCGATATGAAGGAGTCCGGCGCGCTCTTTGCCAGTGAAGATATCGTCCACTCCTACCCCCACTGCTGGCGGTGCAAACACCCCATCATCTTCCGCGCTACCCCACAGTGGTTCTGCTCCGTGGAGTCCTTCAAGGACGCCGCTATGGCCGCCTGCGACAACGTCCGTTGGGTGCCCGGCTGGGGCGTCGACCGTATGAAGTCCATGATTCAGGAGCGGACCGATTGGTGTATCAGCCGTCAACGCCGTTGGGGACTGCCTATCCCTGTGTTCTACTGCTCCGACTGCGGCAAGCCCATCTGCACCGAGGAGACCATCACCGCCGTCAGCAAGCTGTTCGCGGAAAAAGGCTCCAACGCCTGGTACGAGATGGACGCCGCTGATATCCTGCCGGACGGCTTCGCCTGCCCTCATTGCGGAAAGTCCGCCGGGTTTACCAAAGAAGAGGACACCTTAGACGGCTGGTTCGACTCCGGTTCCACCCACTTCGCGTCCATGCAGAAAGACCAAGGCTTCTGGCCCGCGACCGTCTACATGGAGGGCCTGGACCAGTACCGCGGTTGGTTCCAATCCTCCCTGCTCACCGCCGTGGGCGCGTTGGGCAAAGGCGCGCCGTTCAAGGAGTGCGTCACCCACGGCTGGACCGTGGACGGCGAGGGGAAGGCGATGCACAAGTCCTTGGGCAACGGCGTCGACCCCGCCGACATCTTTAAGCAGTACGGCGCGGACCTCATCCGCCTGTGGGCCGGTTCCGCAGATTACCACGTAGACGTGCGCTGTTCCGACGCCATCTTCAAGCAGCTGTCTCAGAATTACCTGAAGTTCCGCAACACCGCCCGCTACTGCTTAGGCAACCTGAACGGGTTCGACCCGGACCGCCTGGTCGAGCCGGAAAATATGCTGGAACTGGACCGCTGGGCGGTCACGAAGCTGAACCAGCTGATTGAAAAGTGCTTTGCGGCCTATGACAACTTCGAGTATCACGTCGTTTCCCACGCAATCAATGATTTCTGCGTCGTGGAGATGTCCTCCTTCTACCTGGATATCATCAAGGACCGGCTCTACTGCGAGGCCGAGGACAGCCCGCTCCGCCGCTCCGCTCAGACCGCCTTGTGGCTCATCCTGGACACCATGACGAAGCTGTTTGCGCCCATCCTGGCCTTCACCTGCGACGAAATTTGGCTGGCTATGCCGCACCGTCAGGGCGACGACCCCCGCAACGTGGTCCTCAATGAGATGAACCAGCCCTTCACCGCATACGCCCTGTCTGCGGAAGCTATGGAGCGGTGGGATATCATCATTGCAGTCCGGAACACGGTCAACGGAGAACTGGAGTCCGCTCGGGCGGAGAAGAAAATCGGCAAGAGTTTGGAAGCAAAAGTATCGCTCAAGGTCCGGGAGGAACAGGCATTCTTGGCGGAGATGGACCAGGAAGAATTGGCGGATTTGCTCATTGTCTCCCAGGTGGAAACCGCTGTGGCCGGGTACGTCCGGGCCGACGTGGAACCTGCGCAAGGCCAGAAGTGCCAGCGTTGCTGGAAGATCCTGCCTACCGTGGGCCAGAACCCGGAACACCCTGCGCTCTGCCCCCGGTGCGCAAAAGCCCTCCCCGCGGTCGAAGCGGAGTAAAAAAAAGCCGTCCGGCGCAACACTGCGCCGGGCGGCCTTTCCTTTTTAGCGGTTGCGGCGAAAATCAAGTTTACAGAACAAAATATTCGTGATATAATACAAAAAAGTTGAGGGGAGTGAGAAAATGCGTATCATATATCCCAAAGAAATCTATGAGGCGGAGGATATCTTAGAACCATATATCGTTTACGATGCAGAGTTTGAAGAGTTTGTACTCAAAGAAGATGCACCACAGGAGATTCAGGAATTGTACAAAAAAACGTGTGAAAGGCGGGACGAAATAACACGGGAAGCAATGCGGGACGTTGGACGGGACTTCGATGAGATGCAACGTGCCAGAAGGGAACGTACCGCGAGAAGGCGAGAACTTGCAGAAACGATGAAACGGGAAGAATACGCGGGATTGACTGCGGAAGAAAGATTAACCGTAGAACTGGAGATCCTGCAAGAACAGTATGAACAAGCCTTCGGGACCAGGCTGTGTTATTGTGGACTGAACAGGACTGTTTCAAACAGTTTTCAGGAATTTGGAGCCTTTTTAAAGGAACTGTTGTTAGACGCACTTCAACAAGGGAGACCTTATCCCGAAGAACGCTCAGAGGAAGCAAGAGAGTGGGAAAAGGACTTGCTGGAAAGGCTGAAACGAAGAAGAAGAATGGCCGCCCAATTTAACGGCGCGAAGTAAACCACGTGCTGGAATCAGCCGATGAACGGCGGCGGATGTTCAGCTGGAACGTAGCCGTCCGGCGCAATACTGCGCCGGACGGTTTTTTAGCCCTCCTCGGCTTCCTTCTGCTCCAAGTATTTGCTCACCTCCCGCAACACCAGACCCGAAACACTGAGCTTTTCCTTCCGGGCCTGCTGCTCCAAACGCGCCTTGAACGCCGCGTTCACGCGAAAACTAATCAACGCATCCTTTTCCGCCATGTTCAGTTTTTCCTCCTCGTTTCCGTAACTGCCTGCGGGGGTAGTTCAGAGGTCCAGAGCGGAGTTCTGATAGGGAGCGGGGCTAACCCTTCCGTTCGGCAAGGACCTATGCTGTTTTTACTCGAAAATGGAATCTGGAATCGCACACAATGCTCATCTTGCGGATCTTCCCGTCCCCGTCCGTCTCAATAAACACCATAGACTCAAAATTGTCTTCCCGCTCCGAGGCCAAAAGCACGCATTCCTTTCCCGACCCGTAGGGCAAAGACGGGTCTCTTGGCGCGTCAACGGATTCGATTTCCCCCATGAAGGCAAAATAACGGGACGAATGATGCGCCTGAACGTAATGGAGCCGCTCAAGCACCGCCTCCGCTCCGGCGTAGGTCTCCCCGGAAGCTTGAGAGTAGTAAGCGGCGTCCTCTGCCAAAATACTTCGTATTCTCTCAGGGTCCCCACCAATAAACACTTCCCGCAGAGCCATGAGGTCGTGATGTTCGTCCAGAATCAAGCCGTTTTCGTACTCGTAGATTGCGGCATCTCCAGATAAAAGCCCCGAACAGTAAGGCTTAATAGTGACAAGTAACTATTTGCCGCAGAGGGCGGCGTGACCGAGTG
>CANDKT010000160.1 GCA_947385365.1 uncultured Bacillota bacterium
AGATAACCTGTTGTGACTGGAGTTCAGACGTGTGCTCTTCCGATCTCGTTGGTGTCTACCGTGCGGCTCAGCTCGTCGTTGGTGACGGCCCGCGCCGGCAGGCAGCGTCCGGTGGAAAGGATCTTCGGTGCGCTCATACGTCCTCCTTTCCAGCCGGAGGCAAGCCCTGCCCCATCGCGCGGAACATCTCGTAGCGTTGTCTCGCTAACGCGGGACCTTTCAGCTTATCCAGCGCGGCCAGTTCCTTCCCTAACGCGGCGTCAATGGTCCGGAACGTCGCCTGCCAATCGGTCTGCGCGCCCTCTTCCGGCTCGCGCAGGACGCCCTGAACGATACTGCCCCGGCGCAGATCCTGCGCGGTGAGCTTCATGACCGCGCAAGCCTCGCCGCTGCGGGCGGCGTCCTTCCACAAGATGGAAGCGAAGCCCTCCGGAGACAGCACGGAATACACGGCGTGTTCCAGCATCAGGACCCGGTTCGCCACCGCCAGAGCTAACGCGCCGCCGCTGCCGCCCTCTCCGGTGACGATGGAGATCACCGGCACTTCCAACGCGCTCATCAGAGCCAGGCATTGAGCAATTGCCTCGCCCTGCCCCCGTTCTTCCGCCTCCTTGCCGGGGTAGGCCCCCGGCGTGTCCACGAAGGTGATGACGGGCCGCCCGAACTTCTCCGCCTGCTTCATCAGCCGCTGGGCTTTGCGGTAGCCCTCCGGGCCGGGCATCCCGAAGTTACAAGTGAGGTTTTCTTCCAGATTTTTCCCCTTCCGGTGGCCGATCACCGTGACCGGTCTGCCGTGGAAGCGGGCGATCCCGCCTAAGATACTGCCGTCCTCCCGGCACAGGCGGTCGCCTCGCTGCTCGAAGAAATCGGTGAACAGCGCCTCGATGAAGTCCGCGGTCCCGGGCCGTTCCGGGTGACGGGCCAGCTTGACCTTTTCCTCCGGCGTGTAACGGCTCATGAGCGTTTTCCTCCTTCATGCAGGCCCAGCAGCTGGATCAGGACGGGCCGCCACTGATCTCTGGATACGATTCGGTCCAGGAAGCCGTGTTCCAGCAGGTACTCCGACCGCTGGAAGCCCTCGGGCAATGTTTCGCCGATGGTCTGTTCGATGACCCGCGGACCGGCGAAGCCAATGAGCGCGCCTGGTTCCGCCAGCATGATGTCGCCCAGGGACGCGAAGCTGGCGGTCACGCCGCCGGTGGTGGGGTGCGTCAGACAGGAGATATACAACCCGCCCCGGCTCTGGAACCGCTGGATCGCGGCGGCGGTCTTGGCCATCTGCATCAGGGAAAAGATCCCTTCCTGCATCCTGGCCCCGCCGCTGGCAGAGAAAATAATCAGAGGCAGTTTCCGTTTGGTCGCGTACTCCGCCGCCCGGGTCACTTTCTCCCCGACCGCGGTGCCCATGCTCCCCATCAGAAAGCGGCTGTCCAGCACCACGAATACCGCCTTGTGCATCCCTACGCTGCCCAACGCGGCGACTGCCGCGTCCCGCAAGCCGGTCTCCTCTTCCAGGTCCTCCAACTTCTCCGGGTAGCCCGGAAACTCCAACGGGTCCGCCGGTTCCAGTTTTTCCTCCAGCTCTTGGAAGGACCCAGGGTCCAGCAGAGCGGCCAGGCGGTAGTAAGCCCCTACGGGGCTGTGATAGCCGCACTGCGGGCAGACCTGAACGTTCCGTTCCCAATCCCGATTGGCGCTCTCCGCGCCGCAGGCGGGGCAGGCGGTGCGTTTGGAAGAGGCGATCCGCCCCTCCCGCATGGCCTGGTAAGTCAGCAGCCGGTCACGGCGTTTGGAAAACAATCGGTTCACGGCGTCTCCTCATCTCCCATCAGGTGGTCGCAGGCGCTGGCCAGCTCCAAAAGCCGGGTCAGTTTCTGCTCCATAAATCCGGTGTCGTACCGCCCCTTGACGAAGTCCGGGTCGTGCATAATCAAGTGTGCCAGCGGGATATTGGTGGGGTAGCCCTCGACGATCATCTCCTCCAACGCCCGGCGCATACGGCGGATGGCTTCCAGGCGGGTGGAGCCGTGGACCAGCACCTTCGCCACCAGGGAGTCGTAGTACGGCGGGACCTCGTAGCCGGAGTAGAGGGCGGTATCCACCCGGACCCCCGGTCCGCCGGGCAGATGTAGGAACGTTGTCGTTCCGGGGCTCGGCTTGAAGTCCTGCTGAGGGTCCTCGGCGTTGATGCGGCACTCGATGGTATGGCCGGACACCTGCACGTCCGCCTGTTCCGCGGAGAGCGGCAGTCCGGACGCAATCCGCAGCTGTTCCTTGACCAGATCCATCCCGGTCGCCAACTCGGTCACAGGGTGTTCCACTTGGATGCGGGTGTTCATCTCGATAAAGTAGAACGCGCCGTCCGGGGCCAGTACAAATTCCACCGTACCCGCGCCGACATACCCTGCCGCGCGGGCGGCGACTACTGCGGCCTGCCCCATCTCCGCCCGAAGCTCCGGCGTGAGCGCTTTGGACGGGGACTCTTCCACCAGCTTCTGCCGGCGGCGTTGAATGGAACAATCCCTTTCTCCTAAGTGGATGACGTGTCCCTGTTGGTCCGCCATGATCTGGAACTCGATGTGCCGGGGGTGGAGGATCAATTTTTCCAGGTACATCTCGCCGTCGCCGAAACAGGCGACCGCTTCCGACTGCGCCTCGTGCCAGGCGCGTTCCAAGGCTTCCGCCCCGTCCACCTGACGCATCCCGCGTCCGCCGCCGCCAGCGGAAGCCTTCAGGAGGACGGGGTACCCGACCTGTTCCGCCAAGGTCAAAGCCTGTTTCCAATCCTTCAGCGGGCCGTCGGAGCCGGGCACGACCGGCACACCGGCGTTCTGGGCCAAGGTACGGGCGGCGGCTTTGCTGCCCATTTTCCGGATGACGTCGCCGGACGGGCCGATATACTTGAGCCCCGCCTGAACGCAGCGGTCGGCGAAGTCCGGGTTTTCGGACAGGAAGCCGTAGCCCGGATGGAGTGCGTCGCATTCGCTGGCCAACGCCGCGGAGAGGATGGCGTCCTGATTCAGGTAGCTGTCCGCCGCCCGGGCCGGGCCGATACACAACGCCCGGGTGGCTAACTGCGCGTGAAGCGCGCCCTCGTCGGCGGTGGAGTAAACCGCTACCGTTTCAATGCCCAGCTCCCGGCAGGCGCGGATGATCCGCAAGGCGATCTCGCCTCGATTGGCGATCAAAACCCGTTTCAGCATACCTTACACCTTCCGGATACGGAACAGCGGCTGGCCGAATCCGACCGCCTCGCTGTCGGCGGCCAGGACCTCCTCCACCACGCAGTCCGCGGGAGCGGGGACCTCGCTCATCATCTTCATGGCCTCGATCAGGCAGAGGGTCTCCCCTTTTTTGACCTGCTGGCCCACCTGGACGAACGGCTTTTCGCCTGGCGCGGGGGCGGCGTAGAACACGCCCACGAGCGGCGCGGAAACCGTATCCCCCTGGGGCTTATCGCTCTGGACCGCCGGAGCGGGCGCCGTCGGAGCGGCTGTCTGCGCCTGTACCGGCGCGGCCAGTTCCCGGCGCAAGACCACCTGTCCGTCCTTATTCTTCCATTCCAGCTCCGTCAGCCCGGACGCCGCGAAGCGTTCCATCAACTCATACAACTCCTGCAATTCCATTGGACAGCCTCCCAGATTTTCTTCCCCGAAGGGAGTCGTTTACTCTGCTTTCTTGCTGCGGATGTACTCCACGATGTCGTTGACCGTCTTGATCTTGTCCATATCCTCGTCCTCGATCCCTACGCCCAGCTCCTCCTGGAGCGCCATAGACAGTTCCACTGCCTCCAAGGAATCCGCTTCCAAGTCCTCGAACAGGTTCGCTTCCGGCGTGACCTGCTCCTCGTCGCAGCTGAGTGTGTCGACGATGATGTCGCGAATGCGTTCAAACGTGATGTCCATAAAGTAGAACTTCCTCTCAAAAATTATTTCAAGCATTTTAGTTAAAATAATTTAGGTAAAATGCTTGAGCATTATTATAGGAATTTTCCGCCAAATGTCAAGGGGATTTTTTGTCCCAGTCCCATTTTTTTCCTTCCGCACAAACTTTCCCGTTTGCATCCCGCTTTTGTGGGGGCTTTGCCCCAAACCCCACCAGGGCTCCGCCCTGGACCCCTGGACGTCAGACCTCGACCCGCGCAAAAACCCGAAAGGCTCCGTCTAACTGACGGAGCCTTTCGGGTTGTGTGTTGTAAAGGAGAGGGAGAAATGAGAATTTTTTGTGATATCTGGAGTACGCATTTAGGATAATACAAATTTAAGGCAAAACCATGACATGGAGATGAACTTTTTGTAAACACTTCCGGAAAAGCTGTTTACCGTTCCGCCGTCTTCCAAGGCACGTCCTGAAAACGTTCCCCGGCTTCCAGGACCTCCACGGTCCCGGCGGACGCGTCCAGGACGTGGGCGGTAAATTCCGCCGCCCGTTCCTCGGGCAGCAGGGCGGATAACAGCACGTCCGCGCCGTAGTCCACCTGTTCCACCACGCCGCGGAAGGCCAGCACTTCCCGGCGCATACTCTCGAACTGCGCGTAGGTGCATGGGATCTCCATCGCCACCCAACGCCGGACCACAGAGATTCCAGCGGCGTCCAGGGCTTCCTTCGCGGACTGGGAGTAGGCTCGGA
>CANDKT010000161.1 GCA_947385365.1 uncultured Bacillota bacterium
CCCTACACGACGCTCTTCCGATCTGCTGCATGATGAGGGTGGGCACGTAGAGGGTGTCGACCCAGGTGGGGACCTCCTCGTAGTACTCGCTCTGCCCGGTGACGGCGTCCACCAGCACCGCGCCTTGGATATCGGTGCCGCCGAACAGACCGATTCGTTTGACGACGCGGGGCGCAATCCACCAGGGGCGGCCTTCCTCGTCGATCTCGAACTCGGGCGTGGCGAACATCATGGTGGGGTACTGGAAGCGCAGGTGGCGCATGATGTTGCGGTTGAGGGGTTCGGAGAAGGAGTACTTGATGCCCTCGGTCAAGCGTGTGACGGTGGCTTCCTGCGTGACCATATCGACCACCACGTAGGCGGGCAGACCGTTGCTGCGGTTGGTGAACCACTTGAACAGGTCGGCGTAAGCGATGGGGGCGACGCGGACGGGACGGCCTTGGTAGTTGATCTGGGTGGAGTCGCCGGAGTACTCGAACTGGCTGACCATATCGCTGAGGGTGCCCATCTGACGGTCGCCCAGGTACTCGGCGGACAGGCGGTCCAGAGTGGGGATCTCGGAGAAGGAGATCTGCGCCACGTCTTCGCTGAAGTCGCCGGTCTGGACGGTGAGCAGCTGGCGGTAATCGGCGGCGCGGAAGATGGGCAGGGAGACCAGTTCACCGACCAGGGCCACGACGACGATGAGCAGGAACAGGATACCGACCGGCAGACAGCTCGTCTTCACGAATTGCATCCAGGACCGCGCCTGTTCCCGGGCCGTTTGAACGGGCCGGTTGCGTTCATGGCCGGTGGAGAGGAACAGGGCGAGCAGATAGATCAGGCACAGCAGGCCGAGGAAGACGAAAAATTCCGGGTCCTGGAAGTTCAGGGCGGGCAGGGTGAAGTAGAAGTAGAGGAACCCGAGTCCTGCGGTGACGGCCAGACTGATAAGGGTCCGTGCGAGGGAAAAAGGGGGGGATGTTCGTTGTTTTCGGCTCAAAATAAACTCCTGTTCCGGCGGCAACCTTGCGGCGGCGCGCCTGTTCTGATTTGGTACGGGGCGGTCACAGTTCCGGGAAGGCGCGGCGCAGCAAGGCTTCGGCGCGGTCCCGTTCCCGCAGGGTCTCCAGCCACAAGGCCGGTATGCCGGTCAGACCGAAGCGGAGTCCTGCCAGACCTCCGGCGATGCAGGCGGTTGTGTCGGTGTCCTGTCCCAGCGACACCGCCTGACGGACCGCGGAAGCGTAGTCCGGCGCCTGTTCCAGAATCATGAACGCGCCGCGCAGGCTGTCCACCACGTAACCGGACCCTTTTCCTTCCCAAGGGTCGTCCGGGCGGACGCTCCACTCCAGTTCCTGGGCGTAGTCCGGCCGGTCGCGGTAGAGGTCCCGCAGCGCGCGGACCGCGTGGGTTAAGGCGGCGGGAACCGCCTCGCCCGCCATCAGGAAGCGGGCGGCCAGGCAGTACAGCGCGCAGCAGACCTGATTGCAGACGTGGCCGTGGGTGATCTGACACTGACGGTGGGCGTCCTCTACCAGTTCCGCGTCCGTCCCGCGGTGCCACAGCGCCAGCGGGAGCGTCCGCATCAAGGAACCGTTGCCTTTCCCATCGGGGCGGACCAGACCGCATTGTTCCGGCGGCACGCCCCGCTGGTAGGCGCGCAGGGCCTCTTCCGTCTGGATGCCCACGTCGAAGACGATGCCGTCCACGGCCCAGAAGCCGTTCTCGTACCAGTCGGACAGCCGTTTGGCGAAGTCTTCCAGGGAGAAGCGTCCGCAGGACGCCAGGCTGTCCAGCAGACACAACGCCTGCGCGCCGTCGTCGGACCAGGTACCGGGGGGGACTTGCCGGTAGGTCCGGCGGAACCCCGGCGGCGGCGTCATGTCGATCTGCTCCAAAGGCGGGATGCTCTCCGGCGCGTGAAATTCGTAGGGAACGCCTAAGGCGTCCCCGACCAGCAGGCCGAACAGCCCGCCAGCTAAGACGTTGTATCGTTCCATCATGTGCGATATGCCACCTCTTTCCAAAATCGCTTCTGCGCGTAGGCTAGGAACCCTTATTGTAGCACGATTTCCAACGTCTGGCAAGCCCAGATTCTTCCAGTTTTGCGCCCGGCTATCCCCTCGGAGGGGAGGACGCCCCAAAATCCGCCGGTTCGCCGGGGCGGAGGTCGTGGTTGACCTGAGCGGCGTAGTGGTTTTCGATTGTGACGGGGGCGTTGTAGAGGACGGTGAGCAGGTACTGTTTCACGTTCCGGATGAGGGTGGTGTTCTCCCGGAGGCAGTCGAAGACGAAACGGATGTGCTGACCGTCCAGTTTCAGCAGGCGGGACTTGACCACCGCTTGCGGGAAGTCGTTCCCGGCGACCCGGAGCGTTTCTTTTTTGGAACAGACCGCTTCCACCATCAGCTCCACCATCTCGTCCAGCTGGGGGGCGTCGTAGGGACGTTCTTGCACGAACTCGGCGTAGCCGATGTTCTCCCGGATTACGTCCCGGTAATCGTCCAGTTCTTCCGGACGAACTGACTTCTCCCTCTCGCAGTTCTTTCGCTTCGCTTCCTTCGCTTCCCGGGGTTCTTCGACCTTGACCGGTTCCTGGAAGGGGGGAAGGGGGAAGGGAAGTGAATCTTTACTTAGTGGGTCAGTAATTTGTTTCTCTTTATTTAATTGCGTTTGATTCCCCAACGCTGGGTTTTTCCTGTCAGGTTCCTCCTGTGCAGATTGGAGCAAAAAAAAGGGTTGTTCCCGGATGGTGTACTCCATCCCCAGCAGACGCCCCTGCTCATCCCGCACGCGGGAACGGTTCAGGTACCCGGCTTTTTCCAGCTCCGCCACCGCGGAGCGGATCGAGTCCTTGCCCTCCGAGCTGATGTAGGCGAGCCCGGACAGGGTATAGTTCCAGTCCTCCGGAAGGCTCAGCATCAGCGACAGCAAACCCTTGGCTTTCAGGGACAGGTTTTCGTCCCGCAGGTGGTAGTTGCTCATAACGGTGTAGTTTTCAGTATGCTCCGCGCGAAAAACGGCCATTTGGGATACCTCCTTAAAAGTCTCTCTACAAATGGCCGTACAGGCCGGAAAGTTGTACGTTTGCGTACCCCATTCCGGTTCGTTTTTTTGCACAAACTTTTCGCCCTTACCCCTCGTCTTTGCTCCGCTTTTCCATATGCGCGGCGGCGGCGTTCAACAGGAAACGTCTCGTGTCGCCGGACTCGAAGGCGATCTCCACCAAGCAGTCCCCGCCCATTTTCTGAACGGACAGCACGGTGCCGGAACCGAAGGCTTTATGACGGATTGCGTCGCCTTTTTGAAGCTGGAGCCCGGCGGGCGCGGTCGATTGGACCGGCGGTTTCGCGGCGTAGGCGGGTTGGACGGGCCGGCCGGTCCGGTAAGACGGCTGCGGCCGGTCGTTCCCGTAGCCGTTGTAGCCGGAACTCCGGCTGGGGATACCGCCCAAACGTCCCGCGCCGCCGCGGGCGGCGTTTCCGAGCCGTTCCAGGTGTTCCGGCGGGATCTCGTCGAGGAAGCGGGACGGCAGGTTCGCGCTGGTCCGTCCGAACAGCATCCGCTGATTGGCGCAGGTCAGATACAGCCGTTCCTTGGCCCGGGTGATGGCCACGTAACACAGACGGCGTTCTTCCTCCATCTCCTCCGTCTCGCCGATGGCCCGGATTCCCGGAAAGAGTCCCTCCTCCGCCCCGGCCACGAAAACCACCGGAAATTCCAGACCTTTCGCGGCGTGCATGGTCATCATCACGACGCAGTCCTGCGTGGGATCGTGGCTGTCCAGGTCCGTATACAGGGCGATCTCGTCCAGGAACCCGTGCAGAGCCGCGCTCAGCGTTTCCTTCTGGTCCGTCCGGTTCGACAGGTAGCTGTGGATGGAAGTCAGCAGCTCCCGCACGTTTTCCAGGCGGGCCTGATTTTCCACGGTGTTCTTGCTCTTCAGCATGGCGGCGTAGCCGCTGCGGTTCAGGACCTCCTCGTAGAAGTCCGGCAGGGACAGCTGGTTTTCCGCCAGAAGCTGGTACAGGTCCTGAATCAGCCGGGTGAACTCCTGGAGCTTCGGCGCGGCCCGCTGAAGCTCCGGATACAGCGCGGCGTTGTCGAGGACCGCGTACAGAGGCAGTTCCTCCCGGTAAGCGATCTCCTGCGCGGTCTGCACCGTCCGCGCCCCGATGCCGCGGGGGGGATTGTTGAGGATACGGGTCAGGCGCAGGTCGTCCTCCGGGTTGTTCAGCACTGCCAGGTAAGCTAAGACGTCCTTGACCTCCGCCCGGTCGAAGAACCGGATGCCGCCGATGATACGGTACGGGATTGCGTTGCGCTTGAAGCTCTGCTCAATCTGGTTCGACTGGGCGTTCATGCGGTAGAGGACCGCGTGGTCTCGCCAGCGGCGGCCCTGACTGTAACCCTCCAGCACTTGGGCCGCGATGTACTGCGCCTCGTCGTCTTCGTTCCTGGCGGCGTACAGGCGGAGTTTTTCT
>CANDKT010000162.1 GCA_947385365.1 uncultured Bacillota bacterium
AGCCCTGGCGGGGTTTGGGGCGGAGCCCCAATGGGGTGCGGGGCTAGCCCCGCCAGAAAAATTTTCAAAAAAAGAAATTTCCCTCTTGCTTTTTACGCGGCCCCGTGCTATAATGACCAAGCTGTCAGAAACAGTACGCGGCTGTAGCTCAGCTGGATAGAGTGACTGGCTACGAACCAGTAGGTCGGGGGTTCGAGTCCCTTCAGCCGTACCAAGACGGACCGCTTCGTAAGAAGCGGCCCGTCTCTTTTATAAAATTTCTCCCTTATCCATAAAAAAGGAGCGCAAAAATGTCCAGTATTATTTATGATACGAGTACGCCGGAGGATATGCGTTTTAAAACGATCCGCGAATTTAAAATGTGTCTGCGACATGGCGGGGAAATCCAATTTGAGTGGAAAGGCGTGACTTACGGTTGCTTTGGATGCGTCCGCCCCGCGCCGGGGGAAGAAACTCGTATGGTGATTGCCCAGGCCGGTTCCGCGGAAGTCAACGCCCGGACCGAAATGTGGTGCGATACCCCTGACGAGCTGCTGGAATACAGGGTGGGCGAAGATCGCCTGCGGGACGTCATCACACAGGTCACGGTCTGGTACCGCACGATTTGAACCACAAACAACGCCGGAGCAGAAAAACCTGCTCCGGCGTTTTCGTCCGGTCAGCCCAGGTACTTGCGCAGGATCGTCAGGAACCGCTCTATGTCTAACGGCTTGGCGATATGCGCGTCCATGCCGTTCTTCAACGCCGCTTCCTTATCTTCCTCCATCGCGTTGGCGGTCATTGCGATGATCGGCATCGTCCGCACGTCCTGGCGCGACATCGCCCGTATCGTTCGCGTCGCCTCGTAGCCGTCCATCACGGGCATCTGGATGTCCATCAGCACCGCGTCGTAGTACCTCTCCGACGACCGGCGGACCATCTCGACCGCGTCCGTCCCGTCCGGGGCCGTCTCCACCGTGAACCCGGTCTCCTCCAAAATGGACTGTGCGATCTCCCGGTTCAACTCGTTGTCCTCTACCAACAGAATCCGCTTCCCGCCAAAATCCGCCTGCGTCCAAACCGGTCCTGTCTCCGGCTCTACCTGGTTGTGCGCCGCTAACAACGCGGCCTTCAAATCCGACAGAAACAGCGGCTTGGCGCAGAACACCGTGATTCCTGCTTGCCGCGCCTCCTCCTCGATGTCCGTCCAGTCGTAAGCCGTCAGGATTATGATCGGCACTTCCTCTCCAATCGCTTCCCGAATCTGCCGGCTGGTTTCGATTCCGCTCAGCTCCGGCATCTGCCAGTCGATGATGTAGATTTGGTAGGAATCCCCCGTTTGATACGCGCGCTTGGCCTGGTACACCGCCTCCTTCCCGGACGTGGTCCACTCCGCCCGCAGACCGATCTGCTGGAGCATCCGGGACACGCTCTCGCAGCTGCTGCAATCGTCGTCCACGACCAGCGTCCGCAGACCTTCCAATTCCTGGATCTGCGCCGCGTCCCGCGCCACGTCCTGGAGCCGTAGGCTCAACGCGACCCGGAACTCACTGCCTTTCCCCTTCTCGCTCCGGACCGAGATCTCTCCGCCCATCATCTCTACGATGTTCTTGGTGATCGCCATCCCCAGACCCGTCCCCTGAATACCGGTCCGGGTCGTGCTGGCCTCCCGCTCGAACGGCTCGAAGATATGCCCCAGAAACTCCGGCGACATCCCGATCCCGTTGTCCGCCACCTCGAACACGTAGTCCCCGTAGCCCCGGTGGAAGGTAGGCTGCTGGCGGATTCGGAACGAAATCGTTCCGCCCGCTGGCGTGTACTTCACGGCGTTGGAAAGCAGGTTGACGAAGATTTGGCTGAGCTTCAAGGCGTCCGCGATAACGTCCTCGTTCCCGACGTCGAAGGTGTCGATGAACAGGTTCAGCTGTTTGGCTTTCACCTGGGGCTGGATGATGTTCACTAAGTTGTGGGTCAGCTGGGACAGGTTGCATTCCTGTTCCTTGATCTGGACCTTCCCGCTCTCAATGCGGCTCATGTCCAGGATGTCGTTGATGAGGCTGAGCAGGTGGTTGCTGGAAGACAGGACCTTCTGCAAGCAGTCCTGCACTTGGGAGCGGTTCTCGATGTGCGACAGGGCGATGGTCGTGAAGCCGATGATCGCGTTCATCGGGGTCCGGATGTCGTGGGACATGTTGGACAGGAAGGTAGTTTTGGCATGGTTGGCGTGCTGCGCTTGGAGCAGCGCGTCTTGAAGGGCTTGGGTCTGTTCCCGCTGCTTCCGGACCTGTGCGGTGATGTCCTTGGCGACCACCATCACCATCAAGTCGCCCGTCGACTCGTCCCGCGTCATAAGGAAGGACTGCCGGACGCACATGGATTCCCCGTCTGTCACCCAGCCCCAGTAGTCGACCGTCACGTCCGGTTCCCCCTGCTCGAACCGCTCCCGTAAACGCTCCAGGTCAACCGCCGCGCGGTACTCCTCCAGGGACTCCTCCAGGATGAACCTCTCCCAGCGGCGGAAGCACTCCGACGCCGCGCACGGCGCGGTCAACCCGGCACGCTCCAGCAGCGAGATCGGTTGTCCGTTGACGTTGCGGGTGATGTCCTGTTCGATGCGGTCCTGCGTCAGGTTGAACTCGTAGGTGCAGAACGCGTTGGACGTGATCGCGATGCGGTACTGGCGTTCTTTCCGGTTGGCCAAGTCGATTTTTGCTTGCGCGTTCAGCTCCTTCTCCTTCAAGGCGGTGACGTTCTGGCGGAGAATCAGCACGCGGACGGCTCGGTCCGCCTGCCGCTCCAGGCAGATGACGTTGACGTGTTCCCACTCGGTCTGCTCCCCGGATCGGATCTGGTACTCGTATTGGAAGTCGGTGCTGCCGCGCCCGAGCGCCTCCGCGACGCGTTCCCGCTCCAGCAGAGCGGCGAATCTCGGGCGTTCCTGCTCGGACGCCAGGAGCGTACAGAGGTAGTCCACGAACGTTTCGTAGCGGCCGTGGGTTGCGAAACCGTCCTGTTCCGGCTGGGTCCCGGCGAGGTACTGGTAGGTATCCGCCTCCAGGTCGGCCAGGACGAAGCGGGTGAACAGTGTGCTGACGCCGTGAATGATATAACCCATCTCTTTATTTTCGCCTTCCAGCTTCCGGCTGCGGGACAGCAGCGTCAGGACGTAGGCCGCGAACAGGACCAGCAGGACGGCTTGCAGGACGATGCCGGTGTGATTCGCCTCCTGAATCATCCGGCGGGTGACGCTCTGCGGGAACGTCTGGACCAGCACGTAGTCGCTGTTGGGCACATGGATGACGCAGAGGTTATCGGTTCGGCTGCCGGGGGCGCAGAGGAACCCAGCTTCCCCGTCGTTCAGGCGGAACGTTTCCCAAACGGCGGCGGCCGTCTGGGCGTCGATGACGCCGTCCGCTTGCAGGCGGTCGGGCAAAGAGCCGGGGCCTTGGAACGTGGGGTCGGAGGAGGAGATGACCTCTCCCTCCTGGGTGCAGAGGAACACCCCGGCGGGTTGGCCGAAGTAGGTTGTGTTGAGCATTTCCTCTAAGTAGTCCTCGGCGAAGTACAGGCCAAGTAAGACGCCGTAAGGTTCCCCTTGGCGGCGCAGGGGCGAGTAGAACACCATGACGGTCTGGTCTGCGAGGGGGGAGTGGAAAATAACCGCGTCGCCGCTCTGACCCGCCAGGCCCGCCTTGAAATAGCCGCGGTCGCGGCTGTCCAGAACGCTTCCGTCGGAGGCGAGGTTCTGTCCTGCCGCGTCGACGTAGCGCAGGCCGTTGAAGTCAGAGTTCTCCTCCAAACGCTGTAACGTTTCGGGACCGATCTCCCACTCGTCGGGGGTCGCGCTGAGCAGGTAGGCGTAGTTATGCACGCGGCGGACGGCGTTCGTCAACTCCCCGTCGATGCGCAGCGCGGTCTGACGCGCGGAGTCCATCGCATAGTTCAAGGTACGGGTTTCGATCTGGCGGCTGGTCGCGGTGGAGTACCACCAGAACAGAACGCAGACCGCCGCGAACAGCAGGAGCAGATACATGAGATTTTGCCAAGTCCTCTTAGGCGTGCGCATAGGGCAAAGCCTCCCTGTCGAATTTCGAGTCCTCCTCTATTTTAGCACTTCGGGGCGGGGAAGTATAGAGTTTATTTTCGGAAAGTTCTCATTTTTTCAAGATGCCGCGCAAAATGCCCAATAGCGGGGCCAGCCCCGCCATGGGGGGGGGGGGGGGGGGCGCGGGGGGCGGGGCGGGGGGGGCGGGGCGGGGGGGGGCGCGGGGGGGCGGGCCGCCCGGCCCGGCCCGCCCCCGGGCCCGGCGGGGCC
>CANDKT010000163.1 GCA_947385365.1 uncultured Bacillota bacterium
TACGGAGCTACGACCTGATAGCGATGGAAGATTTAGCACCGTCCAACATGGTCAAAAACCACAAACTGGCAAAATCCATTTCAGACGCTTCCTGGAGCGAGTTCCGGCGACAGTTGGAATACAAAGCGGCGTGGTACGGAAAACAGGTGGTCACAGTTGGCCGCTTCTTCCCGTCCAGCCAACTGTGTTCCGCCTGCGGCGCACAGTGGCCCGGTACAAAGAATTTGGCTGTGCGGGAATGGACTTGCCCTGTGTGCGGGGCTGTTCATGACCGGGACGTGAACGCCGCGAAGAACATCTTGAAGGAAGGTCTGCGCCTGTTGGCGTAGGCAGAACATACGGTAGGGCGGGACACGTCCAAACCTATACGCTCGGGGAAACCATGTAAGACCTTTCAGATGAAAGGCAACGGTCGTCGAACCGAGAATCCCCCGGCTTTCGCCGTGGGGAGTGTCAAGTTCCTCCTCCCAGAGGCGACAGGGCGGCTGCCCAGGCTAGAATATCGTACATACGGGTGTAGACAAGCATTTTCAGGAACTTTCCGGCGAAGCACAGGAGGAAAAATTTCCCTAAGTTCATCCGCGCCCCGCCGGAGTAGATGCCAACCAGGTCGAACAGGGGCAGCGGCAGCAGCGCGAGGACGAACACGAGAAGGGCGGGTTGATGGATGCGTTCGCTCAGCCGGTCCAGCAGGGCGCGGAACCGAGGCGAGAGGTCCCGTCCCGTGCTTCCGAAGGCGTAGCCGACCAGTTCCCCGGCGGAGGAGCCGAGGGCGGCGAACACCGCGACCCAGAAGGGGGAGAGGATCAGCGCACAGCTGGCGGCGATCATAAGGCTGGGCGCGGGGAGCAGGACGGTGGCGTTGGCCAGGAAGCACAGCAGGAACAGCCCCAGATAGCCCACATCCCCGACGTTCTGGAGGCGGTCGCGCAGGAGGAAGATGGCGACGGACAGGGCGATGATGCCTGCGAACAGGGCGATCTCGAAAACTTTTTGCAGACGTTCTCTCATGTCAGCCACCACTGACGGAACCGCAGAAGCACGCCAAGGCAATCGCGCCTGCCAGCAGTGTCAGAGCCAGCTGGAGGAGGAAGATCACAATGACAGCGGCGATCATCAGCAAGGCGAGTACCAGCGGTCCCACCGCGGTCACGAATAGGGTAAGGTTTGTGACGGAGCAGTTGGTCACACCCCAGAGCAGTTTGGCCAAAATGAACACGACGATGCAGGCGATGGCGGTCCCGATGATTTGAATCCATTTGGCGACGTCGCCGCCTAAGCCAACTTGCGCGAGGACACGGTAGGCGGTCCCGCGGAACGCCATACAGCCGACGACGGTCCAGGCGATACAGACCGGATAGAACAGCCAATTTTTCAGGTTGGTGATTAAGCCGCTGTTCACGGCTTCCAGGTTGGACAGCTGGGCTTCGATTTGGCTGGCCTCTTCCAGGACGGACGGCGCGGTCTGGAAAGGCATGGCCCATTGGGAGGCTCTGCGTTGCAGGAACGTCTTCGTGTTGCCTGCCATAGAGCTGCGGCCTGTTTCCACGCGGCTGCGCAGGCGGACCAGCTTGTCCTTGGCGCTGAGAATCGTCCCGTAGTACTTCAGCTGGAGGAAGTCGCCTGCCGCGATTGCGGCTACCAGGATCAGCGAGGCGATCAGCGTGACCAGCGCCATCTTCGGGATCAATTCCGGTATACTTTCCGCACGTTTCAGAACGAACGTGTAGGCATACACGTAGGCCGCGCCCCAGAGGACGGAAAAGATCAGGGTCAGGATCAAGTTGCCCCGACTTTTGCCGTCCAGGCGGCGTTCCAGCGTACTTTCAATGCCGTTGATGCGCGAAGCGGCCTGATCGAACTGTTTTTTGGCGTCCTCCGTCATCTTCTGGAGGGTAAAGCTGTTGTCAAACGTCATAGTTTCTTCCCCCCTGTGGCGGACTCAAGCCAGGCGTGGAAGCCCAGCGGCGCGGAGCGGCCAAAGATCAAGAAGGCAAAACACCCGGACAGATCGGTACACAGGACGCCTCTGCTCTCATAGACTCCCGCGGTGATGCAGTAGGGGTTGTCGATCAGGTTCGACTGGAGCTTCTTGAGCAGTTCCAGCAGAGGCGCGTAGTTCCGGAAAATTTCGTTCACGCTGCCCGAAGCCGCCGGACGGAAGGCGGCGATCTGGGACAGAATCTGTTTCCCGTCGGCGTTCAGGCCCTGGTAGACGGGCGTACCGGTCCGGTCCACCAGCTGTTTGGTGTAGACCGCGATACCCAGCGGGCCGTAGCGCAGGAAAAAGTCCCGCAGCAGCGCGGTGTCTGCTTTTGCTTTGGAGGCGATCACGTCCAGCATACCCAGCAGGAGAACCGCTTTGTTGAACTCATCGCATTTCTGGGCTTCCTTCCACTGGGCTTCAATGACGCCCTGGTAGCCGAGGCTGTAGAGGAAACCGTACAGAGCCGCGCCGGTCTTCCGATCCATGAGCAGGTCGTAGCCGCCGGACAGGTAGAACTCCCGCGGCGCGCGAAACAGCGCGGTCATCAGTTCCCCGATGTTGGAGACGGTCTGGTTGCAGACGCGCAGCTCCTTCTTCTTGGAGAAGCTGTTGCCGAACCAGTAGCACGCCAATTCCGGTTCTGTCTGCGCTTTGTTCTCGATGACCTCCACCAAGGTCAGCGTCTGTTGATCGGTTTGGATGCCCTCGGTGTTGCTCAGCCAGTGGGAGATACAGCGGTTCTTCAAGATTTCGCCGTAGGCGGCGGGGGTCCGGGAGGCTTTCATCTTCTCGGCCAGCTCGCCCAGGCTCTTGAAGGTGTACCCGCGCCAGACGATAGGGCCGGGCGCGAAGAGGTTCTTCAGAAAGACCGCCAGACCTTTGTCTGGCTGCTTGGTCCGCCACGTCTCGTCCGCCACCTGCGCGGACCGCGCCAGGTCCGTCCGGAAGGAGATGAAGAAGTTCTCGAAGTACTTC
The DNA here is from genome assembly GCA_947385365.1 of uncultured Bacillota bacterium. Lineage (GTDB taxonomy): Bacteria > Bacillota > Clostridia > Oscillospirales > Oscillospiraceae > Lawsonibacter. The sequence continues at coordinate 2,963 of CANDKT010000163.1, forward strand.
TTGTAGAGCAGTTCCTTCCCCTCGTTCCAGTGGGCCTCGTCCCGGGTGATGCCCTCGAAGAGGCTCTTTTCGTCGCGGTACTCCTCGTTGAACATACGGAAACTTTTCGGCCATTCGTCTTCCAGCACGCCGCCGGTATAGTTATGGTCCACCAGCCACCGCTTCACGTCCTCGTAACCGAAACGGTAACGGGAGTCGTACCGGCACAGACCGTTGAGCAGATTTTCCAGCTGCTCCCGATGGGGGTCGTTCCGGGTCAGAGGCAGACGCCCCTGCCGGACGGCTACCGTCATCATAGCCGCGTTCATGTCCTTGTAGATGAAGCGCCCCTCGAACAGGGAACCGAGGGTGACGCCCAACGAGTAGTAATCGCACTTCTCGTCGAAGAAGAAGGCGGAGTCCCCGGCGGAGACCGCCAGGACCGATTCCGGCGCGCGGTAGCCGTCCGTACCGGCGGTGGTCCGGGTGACGCCCGCTTTCGCCAGCTTGGCTACGCCAAAGTCGCCGATGACCACCTGTCCGTCCAGCCAGTACAAGTTCTCTGGTTTGATATCCCGGTGGAGAATGGACGCGCTGTGCATACTGTGCAGGGCTTCGTTGAGGTAGGCGGTCAGGTCCACGATCTGGTCGAAGGAGAACGGCGGACTGTGGGACAGGTCCCCGTCCTTGCAGTAGGGGAGGATCTCGAAGTAGTAGCGGCTCCCGCCCAATTCCACCAGACCGATCTCCTGGACCGCTAAGGTGTACTTCTGCCCGTCCTCGGTGCCCATGTACTCCAGCACCCTAGTCCGGGCTGGGATGGAGGAACCCGCGCTGTTCACCGGTTCGTAGTAGACCTTCGCGACCACGTCCTGACCGTCCGGCGCGGCGCACAGCAAAATAGCCGATTCGCCGCCCTCTTTGGACAGGGCCTTTTTGACCTGGTACTTCGTCCCCTGGGTCGAGACCAGCTCCGGGAGCTTCCCGACGGCGGCTTTGAACTCGTCGAGCTGCGCGTAGGCGTTCGCGGTGGCCTGGTTCATCACGTTGCTGGGGTCGAGCATATCCGCGGCCGCCGCGCGCCAACCGGCGTCCGCCTGGGTCGCTTTACGGGGCGGTTTGGACGTGCCGCCGGTACTCCCCTGCTCCGGAGTGGACGCGGGGGTGCTGGAACGCCAACCGGCGTCCGCTTGGGTAGCCTGACGGGGCGGTTTGGACGTGCCGCCGGTACTCCCCTGCTCCGGAGTGGACGCGGGGG
>CANDKT010000164.1 GCA_947385365.1 uncultured Bacillota bacterium
TTTGAGATGGTGGTCAACAACTTCTCCGTGGGCATCATCGGCGGCATTCTGGCCGTGCTGTCTATTTTCATCATCGGCCCCGCCTGCGTGAAGATCACCGACGTGCTGGGCGCAGGGGTGGGCCTGCTGGTGAACAACGGCCTGCTGCCCCTCACCGCCGTGCTGGTGGAGCCCGCCAAGGTGCTCTTCCTGAACAACGCCATCAACCACGGCGTCTTCACCCCCATCGGCACCGCCCAGGCCCTGGAGGCCGGCAAGTCCATCCTGTTCATGATCGAGTCCAACCCCGGCCCCGGCCTGGGCCTGCTGCTGGCCTACTGCGTGGCCGGTAAGGGCGAGACCCGCTCCTCCGCCGGCGCCGCCGCCGTCATCCAGTTCGTGGGCGGCATCCACGAGATCTATTTCCCCTACGTCCTCATGAACCCCATCGTCATCCTGGGTCCCATGATCGGCAACATCGCCGGTATCTTTACCCTGTCTCTCCTGGGCGGCGGTCTGGTCGCAGCCGCTTCCCCCGGCAGCATCATCGCTGAGATCCTCATGACGCCTCCGGGCGGCTACGTCGCCAACTTCGCCGGGATCGGCGTGGCCGCTGTGGTCAGCTTCGCCATCTCCGCCTTCCTGCTGAAGTTCTTCGGTAAGGACGCCAGCCTGGAAGAGGCACAGGCGCAAGTCGCCGCCAGCAAGGCCGCCTCCAAAGGCCAGACGGTTCCCGCCTCCACCACCGGCGCGGACGTGGACATCAAGTCCGTCAAGAAGATCGTCTTCGCCTGCGACGCTGGTATGGGTTCCTCCGCTATGGGCGCGACTATGCTGCGCAATAAGCTGAAAGACGCGGGCATCACCGGCATTGAGGTCATCCATCACCCCGTCTCTGAGATCCCCAACGACTGCCAGATCGTGGTCACGCATCACGAGCTGTCCGGCCGGGCCGCGCAACGCGCCCCGCAAGCCCGGATCATTCCGATCCACAACTTCATGGGCGCGCCGGAGTACGACACGCTGGTCAACGAACTGCTGGAAGCCCGTAAGGGCGGCAGCCGCGCCCCCGCCGCCGCGCCTGCCAAGACGCCTGAGACCAAAGCGGCTCCCGCCGCCGGGACGCTGCTGGAACGGAAGAACATCGTTCTGAACTGCGCCCCCGTCACCCCCGAGGAAGCCATCAAAGCCTGCGGGCGTCTGATGGTCCAGAGCGGCTACGTGGAAGAGGCTTACATCCAGGGCATGCTGGACCGGGAAGCCAGCTTCTCCGTTGCCATCGGCAGTCATGTGGCCATCCCGCACGGCACCAACGACGTCAAGCCGCTCATCAAACGCACCGGCGTGGTCGTCATGACCTACCCCGACGGCATCGACTGGAACGGCGATAAGGTCAAACTGGTCGTCGGCATCGCCGCCAAGGGCGAGGAACACCTGGAAGTCCTGGGCCGCATCGTGGCCATTGCTTCCACCGACGCGGACACCGATAAGCTGGTCGCCGCCGCCGATAAGGAGACGCTCTTCCGGAACCTGAACGGTTTGGCTTAGACCCGACTCGCAGCCCCGCCCCGTAGGGGCGGGAACACAAAAGGAGCCGGTCAACAGGAATCCTGTTGACCGGCTCCTTCCGTCTCTCGTTCAGCAGACAATCGCCGCGCTGCTGCCTTTGGACCCGTCCTTTTTGACCACGATCTGACGGTCGATCCGCTCCTTCAAGCTGGGCACGTGGGAGATGATCCCGACCAAGCGGTGGCCTTCGCTGAGCTGGTTCAACACCTGGACGGCTTTTTCCAACGCCTCGCCGTCCAGAGAGCCGAACCCTTCGTCGACGAACATGGTGTCCAGCTGCACGCCGCTGGCGGAGGACTGGATCTCGTCCGCCAAGCCCAAAGCCAGCGACAGGGAGGCTAAGAAGGACTCGCCGCCGGAGAGGGTCTCCACGCCGCGTATGGTGCCGTTGCTGTGGTCCACCACGTCCAGGTCCAGACCGGCCTGACTCCTCAAACCGTTCTCCGTCCGGCGGAGCAGGTCGTACTGCCCGCCGCTCATGACCCGGAGCCGCAGGTTCGCCCGGCGCAGCACCCGGTCGAAGTAGGTGGTCTGAACGTAGGTCTCCAAACGGAAGCGTTCCTGACCGCTCAATCTGCCGTTGGCCGTGTCGGACAGGCTTTGCAGCCAGGTCAGACGTGTCCGCAGACGTTCCTGTTCCGCGAGGTGCAGGCGCAACTGCTCCCCGGCCCGGCGGTTCAACGTCAGACGGCTTTGAAGCGCGGTCTCGCGCTGGTGCAGGACGCGTTTCTGTTCCGCCAGCGTCCCCTGACGGGACTCCGCCTGTTCCAAGTCCACGTCTTCCCCGTCTTTCAGCTGCTCCTGGTAGGTTTCGATCTGCGCCCGGACCGCCGTCTGGGTCTGTTGCAGCTGCTGCTTTTGGGCCTGCGCCTGCTCCAACTGACGTTGGAGCTGTCTGGCCTCCGCCTTGAGCCGGGCGATCTCCGCCTCCGCCTGACGGCGGGTCGGGTAGGGCAGAGATTGCTGAACCTCTTCCGCCTGCCCGCGTAAGCTCTTGATCTCCGCGTCCAACGCGGTCAGGTCCCGGTTCAGAGACTGCAAAGCCGTCTCTTGTTCTTTGACCGCCTGTTCCTGCTCCGGGACGGCGCGTCTCAACTGCTCCGCCGCTGCCGCACGGGCTTGCGCGGCTTTTTCGCCGCTCCTCGCCTGACGCAGCGCGGTGTTCTGACTGGATTCCTCCGCCGACACCTGCGCCAGCTCCGGGAGCGCGGCCTGCGCCAGCTCCGGAAGAAGTTCCTGCGCCCGCTGGATCAGGTACGACTCCTGCATCTCCAACTTCTGCCGGAACTCCCCAGCCAAACGGCTGGCCTCGGACGCGTCGTTCTGGGCTTTTTTCGCGGCCTTCTCCGCCCGCTTCCAAGCGTCCTCGCTGGGCGCGGTCTGGGATTTGACCGCCGGGACGGGGTGTTCGGTCGAACCGCACACCGGACACGGGGTCCCCGGTCGAAGCGAATCCGCTAAAATCCCCGCTTGGGCGTCCAGGTACGCCCGGTTCGTCTGCTGCCAGACGTTCTCTTGTTCCTGCGCCCGCGCCGCCTTTTTCCGGTAGTCCTCCTGCGCCTGCCCGCACGCGTCCCGAAGCTGTTCCAACGCTTGAAGGTCCTGCTTCAGCGTCTGGAGCCGCTTCACGGTCTGTTCCAGAGACTCCCGGACGTTCTTGGCCTGTTCCGCCTCCAACGCCGCGCCTTCCAACTGGTCCAGTTCGGTTTTGTTCTGCTCCAGCTTTCCGCGCAGCGTTTCCAAGGTCTCCTGGGTCCGCGTCTGTTCCTGAAGTTTCCTGGTCCGCGCCTGCTCCCGCGCCGAGGCGTTCGCGGACAGTTCCTGGAGCTTCCCGTATTGGGGCAGCTGGCCTTCCAACTGCGCCGCCCGGTCGCGGAGCGGTTCGATCTCCGCCTGACGGCCCTGCGCCGCTTGCAGCGATTGGTCCGCCGCTTCCAACTGCGGGTTCAGCGCGGCGAAACTGGCCTGTGCTTCCGCCAACTTCGCCTGGTTCTTCCGGCACAGACGGCCCCGTTCCACCTGCTTCCCTAACTCCTCCAACTCCCGTTCCAACGTCTGACTCTGCCGGGACAACTCCTGTTCCCGCGCCTCGTCGCCCTGAACGACGCGCTCCACCAGACCGGGCAGCTCATGGCGGAGCGTCCTGCCTTGTTTGGCCAGCTCCACCTGTTCGTGCAGCGCGTCCTCCGGAGCGCACTGCACGCTTTCGATGTCCCGTTCCAGGTCCGACTCGAGCCGGTCACAGTCGCTTTTCAGCTTCCCACAGTCCTCCTTCAAACGCTCCTGGAGCGTCTGGTACAGCTCCGTCTGGAAGATTTTCCGAAAGATCCGCACGCGCTCATCGGTGGACGCCTCCAGGAGTTTGCGGAAATCGCCCTGAGCGATCATCGCCACCTGCGTGAACTGCCCGCAGGTCAGTCCCAGCAGCTTTTCCACTTCCGCCGTCACCTGACGGGTCTTGGTGACGACCCTGCCGTCCGGGAAGTGCAGTTCCGCTTCCGCGCTCTGCCGGGTCGTCCCGTCTCCTCGCTCCTTCTGACGCTCGTACTCCGTGTTGCGGCGTATCTTGTAGTTCTGGCCCCGGTACTGGAACTCCAGCTCCACAAA
>CANDKT010000165.1 GCA_947385365.1 uncultured Bacillota bacterium
AGGAGATGGGGGCGATGATGCAGATGGGGGCGGCGGTGGCGTCGATGAGGTAGGCGAGTTTGGCGCGGGAGACGTTCTGTTTATCGGTGATGGGGCGCATGACGCTGCCGACGGTCAGGCAGTTGAAGTAGTCGTCGATGAAGATCAGGCAGCCCAGCAGGACGGTAGCCAGTTGCGCGCCCGCGCGGGATTTGATATTCTTTTTGGCCCAGCGTCCGAAGGCGGCGGAACCGCCCGCTTTGTTCATCAGGCAGACCATGACGCCGAGAATGACCAGGAAGACCAAGATACCCACGTTGTAGCCGTCGGACAGGGACGCGACGATGCCGTCGTTGAAGGCGTGGAGTACGGTGCCCTCGAAGTTGAAGTTGGAGTACAGCAGCCCGCCGACGAGGATACCGATGAACAGGGAAGAGTAGACTTCCTTGGTAATCAGGGCCAGAGCGATGGCGATCACGGGGGGCAGGAGCGATAACGCGGTGTTATAGAACTGGCTGGGTGACTGGATGTAACCGGTACCCTCGCAGGTTTCGCAGGTGACGGCCTGGCAGTCGTCGGACAGGACTACGCCCACCGCGCCGCAATCGGGGCATTCGATCATTTTGGTGCCGGACACTTCGGTGGGGTCGCCGCCGGACGCCAACACGGTGGACGTCAACGCCAGCAGCAGCATTAGGACGGCCATGATCCGTAATGGCCAATGGGTTCTGGCTCTCGTTCTCATAAGTATCTCCTCCACATTCATTTGACGCGCTTGTACACACATACAAAAAGCCGCAGGCGCGAGCGCCTGCGGCAAAGCCGGAGGCTCCCCGTCGGAGGCGGGGGGCCTCTGGATAGCGCTCCACGATCTGTGACAGTCCGCGGCATATTCTCCCGCGGCCCAGGCGGTGTGGTCCAGGCAAACCGACCCGCCTTCGGCGGCGCACCCTCTCGCGCGGGACGGCTGACCTGACCTTATCCCGCGCTACGCATGAACGCCGCGCCTCTATCCTCGTTGTTGAATTGCAATTATCCTATCACGGGCTTGCAGGAATGTCAAGGGATATTTCCCATTTTGGGCGCGTTGGGTTTTTCCATGAAAAAGCTGTAGGTACCGGTGGCGACGGTTTTCCCTTGGCTATCGGAGATGACCGCTTGAATGACGGACAATTTTTTGCCTAATTTTTTCGGGGTCGCCTCGCAGAACAGTTCTCCCAGTGCGGGCCGGAGAAATTCCAGCGAACAGGAGGAGGTCACGCAAGTCCCGCCGGTGGAGCAGGCGCAGCAGCCGCTTACCGTATCGGCTAACGTAGCCAGCACCCCGCCGTGGAGGATGCCGTGCGGGTTCAAGCTGTCCGGGCCGGGTTGGAACACGCCTCGGGCTAGACCGGGTTCTACTTGCGTGACCGTGATTCCGATGCTTTTGGAGAACTGGTGCGGTGCGTTGACCGCCGCTTGCGCGTCCCAGGATTTTTCTGCCATTTCGTCTCCTCCTTCTCCGCCGCGGAGACGGCGGTTCACACCAGATTAAACTTCAGTATAACACAAAGCCAACCCTCGGTAAAGAAACTTTTTGCTCAAACTTGCCCGCGGCTGGCAGCTGTGCTATACTTGGGTCAGTACGCGAACCGGTCAATCGGGATTTGAACGTGAGGTGTTACACATATGCACGCAATCATTCGCCAAGGAAATGGAGAATATTATATTTCCGCCGTATTCGGATATTTTCGAAACATTACCGCAACAGAGGAATACGAACGGTATATTCAAAGCATACACAGCCCCTACTGGATCGTCTGGGATAAGGAGAAAAAGTCTCTCATCAAGTGGCTCACGATGGAACCCAATACCAAATACATCATTCCTCAAATTTTGATTGTGGATTCAGAGCGTGAAAATTGGAACATGGATGAAAATGGGGAAGGTTGCATAAATTTTCTTTCCAGGGAATTGCTGGATTCCTTTCTCGGCGAGGAACACCAGCCGGAAGAGATTCTGGAAAAATGCCGTGCGATCGACCAGGATTATGTTTATGAGGAAATACGAGAAATCAGAAACGAAAAAGATATAGAGGATTTGAATTGGGCATCAGGAGGTTTTCACGATGCTTACATAGCGAGGGAAGAATTGCAGCAAGACGGTACCTTATATTTGCGGTTCGATGACGTTTGGGGCTGTGAAATTGAAATGTGGTTTTGGGGAGATTTAGAGTACGATACTTCAAGCCGAGACCCGGAATGTTTTGATTCATATTGGTACGGTTCTACCATTCTTCAAAAGGATGACTTTATCTATTTGATTGATGAAGATGGTATGACCGTCGATGAAATAAACGAACATTCCTGTTATTTCAGAGCAAGACACGTGAAGTACAGGATTATTCCCGATTGATTCAGAAATTGTTCTCTCAGCGTCCAAGTTTCACGGTTTGAGTTTTCACATCAGAAGCAACACGCAAAAATCACCGAAACCCCCGAAGCAAAACGAAGTTTTGCGCCAAAAAGTTCTTTTCGCTTCCTTTTCTTACAAGAAAAGGAAGGCCGGGGTGCGGGGGCGGCGAGCCCCCGCCTAACCCCGACTAGGAGAGTTGGAATTGACCGGTGTAGAGCCGGTAATAGCGTCCCTGTTCTGCGAGGAGTTCCGCGTGACTGCCTTTTTCCTCGATTTCGCCGTGTTCGATGACGACGATGCAGTTGGAGTTGCGAACGGTGGACAGCCGGTGTGCGATGACGAAAACGGTACGGCCTTCCATAAGCGCGTCCATACCTTTTTGGATGAGGGCTTCGGTTCTGGTGTCGATGGAGGAGGTCGCCTCGTCGAGGATCATGACGGGCGGGTCCGCGACGGCGGCGCGGGCGATGGCTAACAGCTGGCGTTGGCCTTGGGAGAGGTTCGCGCCATCACTCGTGACCATAGTCTGGTAGCCCTCGGGCAGGCGGCGGATGAAGGAGTGTGCGTTTGCGCTTTTGGCGGCGGCGATGCACTCTTCGTCGGAGGCGTCCAGGCGTCCGTAACGGATGTTGTCCAGAATGGTGCCGGTGAAGAGGTGGGTATCCTGAAGCACCGCGCCTAAGGAACGGCGCAGGTCGTCTTTGCGGATGGCTTTCACGTCGATGCCGTCGTAGGTAATCATGCCGCCTTCGATCTCGTAGAAGCGGTTGATTAGGTTGGTGATGGTCGTTTTGCCCGCGCCGGTGGAGCCGACGAAGGCGATTTTCTGGCCGGGGTCGGCGTAGACGGACACGTCTTTGAGGATGCGCTTGCCGGGGACGTAGGAGAAGTCCACGTGGCGGAAGCGCACTGCGCCGCGCAGTTCGGTGAGGTAGAAATCTTCACTGGGGGCGTTGCGCACCGCGCCTCGGATGAGGTGCAGGGAGTCTTTGCCGTCCGGACCGGGGTACTTCCAGGCCCAGCCGTGGCCGGACAGAGCGGCCAAATCGGACACCTCGGTGAGGGAACCGTCTCCGTCCACCAACACCCAAATGCCTTCTGAAGAGTCCACGTTCGGGGGCAGTAATTTCAGGCGGTTTCCCGGTCCGGAACGCTCCGCCTGGCCCAACTCCGTGAGGGAGTCGTTCTCTCCCACCAGCACGGGGACGAGAGCCATTCCGTTTCCGCGGGGTGTTTTCCAAGCCCAGACTTTCGGGCGGCCGGGACCGTTGAACAGGGACAAGGTGCCATTGGCGTCCTTCTCCGCGGCGACCAGTGTCACGGAACCTTCGTTGATTTCCGCGGCGGTGTCCATGACTTCGAAGATACGCTCCGCGCCCGCCATAGCGGACAGTAAGGTGGTCATCTGCTGAGAGATCTGGTTCAGCGGCTGGCCCACCTGCCGGGAGTAGTTGAGGTAAATCGCCAGCCCGCCTAAATCGAACCCCTGGAGAACCGACAGCAGACCTCCGAACGCGGCGGTCAGCGCATAGCTCATGTTCATCAAGTTGCCCGCCATCGGCATAATCATGGTGGAATAGAAGTTGGCCTTTTGCGCCGCGTCCCGGTAGGCGTTGTTCAAGTTACGGAATTTTTCCTTGGCCTGCGCCTCGTGGGTGAAAGCTTTGACCACCTTCAGGCCCTCGATGACCTCCTGAATCTCGCCGTTAACGGCGCCCAGGGCCTTCTGCTGCTTCTGGTAGAACCGGCGGCTGCGGCCGCCCAGTTTTTTAAAGAGAGTCA
>CANDKT010000166.1 GCA_947385365.1 uncultured Bacillota bacterium
GATAACCTGTTGTGACTGGAGTTCAGACGTGTGCTCTTCCGATCTTCCTTTTGGGAACGCAAATGGTCGCCAAAGGACTGGATTTCGAAAACGTTACACTGGTCGGTGTGGTAGCTCCGGACTTGTCCCTGTATGTGGACGACTTCCGAGCCGGAGAACGTACCTTCTCCCTGCTGACCCAGGTGGTAGGGCGGGCCGGACGCGGGAGAAAACAGGGCAGGGCTGTGATCCAAACCTTTACCCCGGACAACGACGTCATCCTCTGCTCCGTCAATCAGGACTACGACAGCTTCTACGAATCCGAGATCCGGCTGCGGCAGCTGCGGAATTACCCGCCCTTCTCCGACATGACCGTCATCATCGCCTCCGGCCCGAACGAGGAGAGCGTCTTACGCTGCTGTACGGTCCTGCGCCAAGCACTGGAAACTCAACTGGATCAAAACGAGGCGTGGACCATCCTAGGCCCCGCGCCCGCTTCCGTGGTCAAGATCAATAACCGCTACCGTTACCGCCTGACTTTAACAGGACGCAGCACCAAACGTACCAGAACCTTGATCGCGCAGATCCTCCGCGCGGCCCATCGGGACAAAAATAACCGCGGCGTGTCCGTCTACGCCGACGTGAACCCCTACAGCGATTGATATCAAGCTAGGAAAAGGAGATGCGAACATGGCAATCAGGACGATTTTAACCAAAGGTGACCCTGTTCTCAACAAAAAGTGCCACCCTGTCACAAAATTTGACGAAAAACTCGCCGCTCTTCTGGACGACTTGAAGGAGACGCTGACCAAAGCTAACGGCGCCGGTCTGGCCGCGCCTCAGGTCGGTATCCTGCGCCGGGCCGTCATCGTGGTCAACGACAACGGCGACATGATTGAACTCGTCAACCCGGAGATTCTCTCCCAGGAGGGAGAGCAGAACGGCTTGGAAGGCTGTCTGTCTCTCCCCGGCTACTGGGGCTACGTGACGCGCCCGGAGCGGGTGCGGGTAAAGGCTCAGGACCGAACAGGGAGTTGGTTCGAGGTGGACGGGGAGGGAATGACCGCCCGCTGTTTCTGCCATGAACTGGACCACCTGGACGGACACCTCTATTCCGAATTGGCCGGGCAACTCTATACCGCTGAGGAACTGGAACAGATGGAACAGGACAGGGAGGATTCAAAATGAGAATCGCCTTTATGGGGACGCCAGATTTTGCAGTGCCTTCCCTGGAAGCCCTCGTGCTGGCAGGACATACCGTCTGCGGCGTATTCAGCCAGCCGGACAAGCCCGTGGGCCGGCACCAGAACCGACTCCAGCCCACCCCCGTGAAGACGTGCGCTTTGGCCCACGGTATCCCGGTATTTCAGCCGGAAAAACTCAAAGACGGGACCGTCTTGGGACAGCTGAAAAAGCTGGACCCTGAACTGATTGTTGTAGCCGCCTACGGCCGTATCCTGCCGGACGATATCTTGTCCCTGCCACCCAAAGGATGTATCAATGTCCATTCCTCGCTGCTGCCCCGGTACCGCGGCTCCGCGCCTATCAACTGGGCCATACTCAATGGAGACAGCGAAAGCGGCGTCACTATTATGGACGTCGTCCATGAACTGGACGCCGGAGACATCCTGGCCCAAGCCAGCACCCCTATCGGTCCCACGGAAACCGCCGAGGACCTGCATGACCGGCTCGCTCAACTGGGCGCTCTGCTTTTGACCGAAACTGTACAGAAAATCCAAGACGGCACCGTCACCCGCACACCTCAGGACCCGGAGCTGATCACATACGCCCCTATGCTCTCCCGCGCGCTGTCTCCGGTGGACTGGAGCAGGGGAGCAACGGAGATTTTCAACCAGTTGCGGGGCCTGTACCCCTGGCCCGGCGCGTCTACTGACATCTTTACCGGCGAACCGGTGAAACTATGGGGCGCTCAGGTGATCGAAACCCATTCTGATGCTGGTCCTGGAGCTATTCGCAAAGCCAATGCGCAAGGGATTGACGTCGTCTGCGGTGATGGCCAAACGCTCCGAATCCTGGAGCTTCAGGCCCCCGGCGGAAAACGTATGTCTGCCGCAGATTACCTGCGCGGACATCCCATCCAAGTCATCTGAAAGGTCCGTGAGATGTATGGACGCCCGCGAAACGGCTCTTCTGACGCTGAACGCCTGCCAGCGGCAGGGGGGATGGTCAGACAGTATCCTCAAAAAACAGCTGGCTGCTGCCGGACTGGACAGCCGGGACGCCGCTTTGGCTACCCAGCTGTGCTTCGGCGTGCTGCAAAATCAGCTGCTGCTGGACTTCTATCTCTCCAAGTTCTCCAATATCTCCTTGAACCGGATGGAAGGGAAAGTCATCCAAGCCCTCCGTTTGGGCGCTTATCAAATGCTCTTCCTGAGCCGTATCCCACACAGCGCGGCGGTAAACAGCGCGGTGAGCCTGACCAAGACTCATTGCAAAAATCCTCGCGCGGCGGGTATGGTCAACGGCATTCTGCGCAGTTTGGAACGCAATCTGAAAGATCTCCCCACCATTCCGCCTCAACCCCTGGAATCCTATTTATCTACACTTTATTCTCACCCCGAGTGGCTTGTAAAAGAATTTCTTTTGACACTCGGCGAGAGGGAGACCGCCGCGCTCCTGGCAGCCAATAACCGTCAGCCCTCCATCTGCGCTATGGTCAACACAACCCGAACCACCGCGCAAGAACTGACCGGTCTGCTGAAAGAACAGGGAATCGCGTCTGCACCGCACCCGTGGCTGGAAAACTGCTTGACCTTGACCCGGACCGGCAATCTGGAACAGTTGCCCGCTTTCCAACAGGGCCTGTTTTATATCCAAGACCCGGCTTCCCGACTGGCTGTGGAAACCAGCGGCGTTGCGCCGGGAATGCGTGTACTCGATTGCTGCGCCGCGCCCGGCGGAAAATCTTTCGCCGCCGCAATTCAAATGCAAAATCAGGGTGAAATCCTCTCCTGCGACATTCACTCCCACAAGAAAAAATTGATCCAGGCCGGAGCGGAACGGCTCGGTCTGAACATCATCCGCCCCGCTATCGCGGACGGTAAAAAATTCCGCCCGGAATGGGAAGAGCAGTTCGATGTCGTCTTCACCGACGTGCCTTGCTCCGGCCTGGGCGTCATCTCCAAAAAACCTGACATCCGCTACAAAGACCCTGCGCCTCTGGAACAGCTCCCGCAAGTACAGGAAGCGTTGCTGACCAACGCCGCCCGCTACGTCAAACCCGGAGGTACCCTGCTCTATTCTACCTGTACGCTCCTGCGCCGGGAAAACGAGGATGTCGTTCAGCACTTTTTGAATCGCCACCCAGCCTACCGAACCGTTCCCTTCCAAACTTCCGGTCCAATTGGCGAAGTTCCAGACGGAATGACGACTCTTTGGCCGCACCGGCACGGGACAGACGGCTTCTTTATCTGCAAACTGCGCAGAGAGGTGTGAGAAGATGATCGACCTAAAATCAATGACGCTGGAAGAACTGACCGCCTGGTTTCAGGAATCAGGGGAGGCGGCTTACCGGGCCAAACAGATCTTTCAATGGCTTTACCGCGGCGTCTCCAGCTTCGACGAGATGTCCAATCTTCCCAAACCCCTGCGTCAGAAGCTGTCCGAACGCTGTCAGCTGTACGCCCCCAAAATCGCTAGAAAACAAACTTCCGTTCAGGACGGTACCGTCAAATACCTCTGGGAACTGTCCGACGGAAACTGTATCGAAACCGTCCTGATGCGCTACCACCACGGAAATACTGTGTGCATTTCCAGCCAGGTTGGCTGCCGGATGGGCTGCGCCTTCTGCGCCTCCACCATCGCCGGTAAGATCCGGGACCTGACGCCTGCGGAAATGATCGATCAGGTCCTGTTTACACAACTCGACAGCGGCCTTCCCATTTCCAACATCGTTCTGATGGGAATCGGGGAGCCTTTGGACAATTTCGATGCTGTTATAAAATTCCTCTCCCTGGTAAACCACCCGGAAGGTCTGAACATCGGAATGCGTCATATCTCGCTCTCCACTTGCGGACTGACAGAGAAAATTGACAAATTGGCTCAATATGGGTTACAATTAACATTATCGGTTTCCCTCCACGCCCCCGACGACGAGACC
>CANDKT010000167.1 GCA_947385365.1 uncultured Bacillota bacterium
GATAACCTGTTGTGACTGGAGTTCAGACGTGTGCTCTTCCGATCTTCTTTTTCTTTCAAGAAAAAGAACGCTTTCCCGAAACCACCCCGCCCCGAATTGAAGCACTGCTTGCAGGAAAGGGGGTGCGTGGGCAATCAATAGATCCCCTTCCCGCCGTTCCAACGCCAAGCGCGGATTTCCGGGAGGTCCTGCCCGTAGGTATTGATATACTGCCGGTGTTCCACGAGCTTGTCTTTCATCTCCTGAATGAGGTAAGCGGCGCTGTTGCCCAGCTGAGGCAGACGGGTCACGGTGTCCATGACCAAGTGGAAGCGGTCGATATCGTTCCGGACGCGCAGGTCGAAGGGAGTGGTAATGTCGCCTTCTTCCTTGTAGCCGCGGACGTGGATTTTTTTGTTCTGCCGCCGGTAGGTCAGTTCATGGACCAAGGTCGGGTAGCCGTGGAAGGCGAAGATGATCGGCACGTCGGTGGTGAACAGAGCGTTGTAGTCCTCGTCGGTCAAGCCGTGGGGATGTTCGGTGTGAGGCTGGAGCTTCATCAGATCGACCACGTTGATGACGCGGATCTTGAGGTCGGGCAGGTAGTGGCGCAGGATGGTGACGGCGGCTAAGGTTTCGAGGGTGGGGGTGTCGCCGCAGCAAGCCAGTACGGCGTCGGGTTCGGAGCCTTGGTCATTGGAGGCCCATTGCCAGATGCCGATGCCGTGGGTGCAATGTTTGATGGCCTCCTCGGGGCTGAGCCACTGGGGCTGGGAGAGCCGTGAGGCGACGATGACGTTGATCTGGTCGCGGCTCTGGATGCAGTGGTCGAAGCAGCACAGTAAGCAGTTGGCGTCCGGGGGGAGGTAGAGCCGCACGACGTCGGCTTTTTTGTTGGCGATGTGGTCGAGGAAGCCGGGGTCCTGATGGCTGAAGCCGTTATGGTCCTGCTGCCAGACGTGGGCGGAGAGGACGTAGTTCAGGGAGGCGATGGACTGCCGCCAAGGCAGTTGGCTGGAGACCTTGAGCCATTTCGCGTGCTGGGCGGCCATAGAGTCCACGATGCGCAGGAAGGCTTCGCAGCCGGTGAGGAACCCGTGCCGGCCCGTGAGCAGGTAGCCTTCCAGCCAGCCCTGGCACAGGTGTTCCGAGAGCGCGGCGTCCATGACGCGGCCCTCTGGGGAGAGGTCCTCATCGGTGTTGGGGTCGATGGGGGCGTTCCAGCGGCGGCCGGTGACTTCAAACACCCGTTCCAGCCGATGGAACGCGGTCTCGTCCGGGGAGAAGATGCGGAAATTTTTCCCGTCGAGGTTGAGGCGGGACAGTTCCCGGACGTAGCCGCCCAGCACCGCCATATCCACGCCGTCACTTGCGCCAGGTTCCGGGACGTCCAGCAGAAAGGCGCGGTAGTCCGGGACGCGCAGGTCGCGCAGCAGCAACCCGCCGTTGGCGTGGGGGTTGGAGCCGAGACGTTTTTGTTGGAGTGGCGCCAGGGAGTGCAGGTAGCGGACCGGCGCGCCGTCGGCGTCGAAGAGTTTTTCGGGGTGGTAGCTCCGCAGCCAGCGTTCCAGCTGCTGGACCCGGTCCGGGCCGCTGTCCTGGACGGGGATCGGCGCGGCGTGTGTGCGGCAACTGCCGGTGAGGAGCTTCCCGTCGAGGTCCTCCGGACCGGTCCAGCCTTTTGGGGAGCGCAGGATGACCATCGGCCAACGGGGCCGGTCGGCGTCGTCGTTGGCGCGGGCGTACTCCTGGAGCCGTTGGATCTCGCGCACGGCCCAGTCTAAAGCGGCGGCCATAGTCTGGTGCATGACAACAGGGTCCTCGCCTTCCACTAAGCGCGGCTCCCAGCCGCAGCCTTTGAAGAACATCTCAAGTTCCTCGTGGGAGATGCGTGCGAAGAAGCTCGGGTTGAACTCCTTGAAGCCGTTCAGGTGGAGGATGGGCAGGACCGCGCCATCGGTGATCGGGTTGAGGAACTTATTGGAGTGCCACGCGGCGGCTAAGGGTCCGGTTTCGGCCTCGCCGTCGCCGACGATGCAGGCGGCGATCAAGTTGGGGGCGTCCATCACCGCGCCGAAGGCGTGGGCCAAGGAATAGCCCAACTCGCCGCCTTCGTTGATAGAGCCGGGGGTCTGAGGCGCGGTGTGGCAGGGGACGCCGCCAGGGAAGCCGTACTGCCGGAACAAACGCTTCATCCCGATGACGTCCCGGCTGATGTTGGGGTACAGCTCGCTGTAGGAACCTTCCAGGTAGGTCTGAGCGATGACGGCGTTGCCGCCGTGGCCGGGGCCGCACAGGCAGATCATATCCAAGTCGTACTTGATGATTACGCGGTTGAGGTGGGTGTAGATGAAGTTCAAGCCGGGGCAGGTTCCCCAATGGCCGACGATGGTCTGTTTGATGTGTTCGGGGCGCAGCGGCTGGCGTAGGAGGGGGTTATCCAGAAGGTACAGCTGACCGGCGGACAGGTAGTTGGCGGCGCACCACCAAGCGTCCATAACTTTGAGCTGTTCCGGGGTGAGCGGGTCTTTTTTTGACATCCGCGCGGGGGCTTTGGACGCGGCGGGGCGCGGAGCGCGATCCGTGAGTTTAGGCATGACGTTGCAACCTCCATCCAAGGGTGATCTGAGTCCGCGGCGGGGGCGGCGGGAGCCGCGGCGGAAGTAACTACTATCTTAACCCATTTCCAGCGAAGAATCAATGCCTTTTGCGGAGAAATCCGGCCGGATTGGAAAAGGAAGCGCGGACCTAGCCCTCTCCGGGACGCAAAAAGCCGCCGCAGCGGGACGTAGGGACGTCTTGCTGCGGCGGGGGCGGGTCGAGTGGGGCGGTTCGGGTCACGCGTCCGTTTCCGGCTCGTTAGGTTTCTCGTGCCGATCAAAAGGCCGGAAGAGCGACTCGGGCCACGTGTCATCGTCTGACTCCGGCGCGATGGTGGGGCTCACTTCTGCGGGCGGCTCCTCTTCTACGGGTTCTTCAAACCCGGTTGCGAGCAGGATCACTTTCATTTCGTCGTCCAAGCTGTCGTCGAAGGCCGCGCGGAACAAGATATTGGTCTCAGGTTTGACGGCCCTCATGATCTGCTGAACGGCGGTGTCCACTTCGTCGAGGCTGATATCCGGAGCCCCGAGGATGTGGATCAGCAAGCCTTTCGCGTTTTGGAGCGGCTGTTCCAACAAGGGGCAAGTGATTGCCATTTGAGCGGCTTCTTCGGCCTTATGTTCCCCCGCGGCGCGGCCCAAGCCCATGTAAGAGTATCCGGCGTCCTTCAGAACGAAAGCCACGTCTTGGAAGTCCAGATCAATGAGACCTGGGTCTTGGGCCAGGCTGGAAAAGATGGATTGTATGGCCTGTTGCAGTACGCCGTCCGCGGTCTCGAAGGCGTTGAGCATAGTGAGCTTCTGCTCGCTGACCAGTTTCAGCTGTTCGTCGGGAATGATGAACAGAGCGTTCACATTCGGGAGCAGTTCCGCGAGACCGGCCTGAGCCTGACGTTTCCGGCGCAGACCTTCGAAGCGGAACGGTTTTGAGACGACGCCGACGGTTAAGATCCCCTGTTCTTTCGCGAGACCGGCCACGACGGGAGCCGCGCCGGTGCCGGTACCGCCGCCCATACCGGCGGTGAGGATCACCAAGTCCGCGCCTTTCAAGGCTTCCGCGATCGGTTCCCGGCTTTCCTCGACGGCCTGACGGCCTTGTTCCGGGTCCGCGCCCGTGCCCCTACCGTTGGCGACGTTCTCGCCGATCAGGATCTTCCGGCTGGCGTTGGAGGCGTCTAGAGCCGGTTTATCCGTGTTGACGGCGATGAACTCCACACCTGGCGTACTGGTGCGCGCCAAACCGTCCACGATCTGGGTACCGCCGTTGCCGACGCCGATCACTTTGATGTTGACGGGCCGTACCGCTCCCATATCTATTTCCAAATCCATGTAACGTTCCCCCTATTCGCGCTCAAAATTCATTTTTTATTGTACGACACTTTTCCCGTCCAGTCAAGAGCGAGCTTTTGTTCTGCCCAAAACGCTTCAAAAGGGGCTGGGGGGGTCCGGTAACTGACCACGTTTCGCCGCATCGGGGTCCAGGGGGTTGGCCCCCTGGCGGGTCCAGGGCAGAGCCCT
>CANDKT010000168.1 GCA_947385365.1 uncultured Bacillota bacterium
TCTTGTTGAGGAACACGAACACCGGCGTCTGATGCCGCTCCAACAGCTTCCACAACGTGCGGGTGTGGCTCTGCACCCCGTCCGTGCCGCTCAGGACCAAAACGGCGTAGTCCAGGACTTGAAGCGTGCGCTCCGTCTCCGCGGAGAAGTCCACGTGTCCGGGGGTATCCAGCAGCGTCAGCTGCGTTCCGCCCGCCGTCAGCGCGGCCTGCTTGGAGAAGATGGTGATGCCGCGTTCCCGTTCCAGGCTGTCGCTGTCCAGGAACGCGTCCCGGTGATCGACCCGCCCTAACCGGCGCAACGCGCCGCTCGTATACAAAAGCCCCTCGGACAGCGTCGTTTTCCCCGCGTCCACGTGGGCCAGTATCCCGATCACTAACTGTTTCATCGTCTCGCCACTCACCACACCATCGCTGTTTTCTGCCCGGCCGGTCAAGGCCGTTTCCTCCCCTGTAGGATACAATGTCCCCCTCCGTCCTGTCAAGCCCAACGCGCGGAAGCCTCAGGGGAAGGTTCGTCAAATTGGAAGAACGCCGCCGGAAATTTCGTTCCAAGGGTGTTCAAAGTGCCGAAAAGGCTGCGGGTGGGCAGAAGCGGATTGAAAAGGCGGAAACTTTGTGATAAAGTCTCTTCTGGAAAGCGGCAGGTCTGCGCCTGCGTCCGCGAAAAGCATCTGTTTCCGGTCCACCGTTCCGGAACGGGTGCTTTCTCCACGGATACGCGTATTTTTGGATAAAACTTCCAGTTTTCGCCCGCCGCCCAAAACCTGAACAGCTTCTTTACTTGAAACCCGCGCCGTTTTGTATTATTCTCATTCCGGAGACATAAAATATACCTTTTCCCGGAAGAACAGGGCCGTTTGCCCACGTCCGCAGAAGGAGAACAAGATGATGAAGATTGACAAAAAAAAGCTCCTGATCTGGCTGGGGCTGATCGCTGCGCTTCTGGCCGCCATCGTCCTCACCGGACACCCCGCCGGACATCACGAGAGTATCCAACAGGCCATGCGGGACGCCGTTCTGCACGACACGAACCGCATCAGCTTCTTCGGCCTGGCGGTGGACCCCGCGCTGATCTCCGCCATGACCGTCTCCGTACTCCTGCTGCTGTTTGCCGCCGTCATCCGCGTGTTCTTCGTCCCGCGCTTCCAGCTGGTCCCCGGAAAGTTCCAGCTCTTTTTGGAACAGATCGTGGGAATGTTCGCCAATATGGCCAAGACCAACAGCCCGCACCGCCACCGCTTCCTGGGGCTGTACCTGTTCAGCGCGGGCGCTTACATCTTCGTCGGCACCCTGTTTGAACTGTTCGGGCTTCAGGCCATCACCACCGCCGGACACCCCATTACACTGCCCGCGCCGCTGTCCGACATCAACGCCGCTATCGCAATGGGCTGCCTGTCCTACCTGGTCATCCTGTCCGGGGGCATCTCCGGCGCGGGACTGCACGGCGTAGGCAATACCCTGAAAGAATTTTCCCTGCCCATCTCCATGAGCTTCCGCCTGTTCGGCGCGCTGCTCAGCGGACTGCTGGTGACGGAACTGGTTTACTACTACATGCAGTTGAGCTTCCTCTTACCAGTACTGGTGGGCGTGCTGTTCACCCTGCTCCACGCCCTGGTCCAGAGCTATGTGCTGACCATGCTCACCGCCCTGTTCTACGGCGAGGTCTCCGAACCGTCCGAAAAACAGCGCGCCGCCCGCTCCGACCAGAAAGCGCAGGCCGCTTGAATCCGGGACGCTCCGCCGCCGCAGATCCGGGACGGCGAAACGATAGAACCCGCCGCCCGGCTACGGGGCGCGGCAAACGTGTTGAAAGGAAGTCTTGCGTCATGAATTGCAGAAAGAGAAACAAATGGCTCCCGCTGCTGCTGTCGCTGCTGCTGGCCGCCGCCCTGACCGTACCCGCCTTCGCTGCCCAAGCGGCTCCCGCCGCCGGAGAGACGGAGCGCGTCCAGACCGTCAGCGATACCGGCAGCAAAGCAATCGCGTCCGCCGTAGCCATCGGCCTGGCGGCCGCAGGCGGCGCGGTCGGTATGGGTCTGGCCACCGCCAAGACCGTGGAGGGAATCGCCCGCCAGCCTGAGGCCGAGGGGAAAATCCGGACCTCCTTGATGCTGGGCCTTGTGTTCATCGAGACCGCCATCATCTACGCCCTTCTGGTGGTCATTTTGCTCATTTTCGTCCTGTAGGAAAGGCGGGTATAAGAGATGCCCCTGAATATTGACTTTCAGCAGATCTTGCTGCACCTTCTGAACTTCGTCATCCTGGCCGGCGGGCTCTACTTCCTGCTGTACCGCCCGGTCAAGTCCTTCATGGACAAGCGGGAGGCGTACTATCAGAGCCTGGACCGGGAGGCGCGGGAGAAGTCCGCCCAGGCGGAACAGATGCGCGCCGATATCCAGGCCCGTCTGGACGCTCTGGACGAGGAGATCCGTCAGAAAAAAAATGAGGCGCAACAGGACTTGCGCCGGTCCATCCAGGCCCAGCTGGACGAGTCCCACCGTCAGGCGGAGCAGATCCTCGCCGACGCCCAGGCGGCCGCACAGACGGAACATGACAAAATGCTCCTCTCCGTCCGGCAGGAGCTGGCCGGTCTGGCTGCGGAGACGGCAGAGAAAATGCTCCACCAGGCCGAAGGCGACCTCTACGACCAGTTTTTGAACATGGCGGAAGGGGGAACTGCCCATGAACAGCCCTGAATCCACCGTCCGACAGGCCGTCATCCATAGCCGCGTCGCGCCGTCCGCTGCGCAGCTGGAACGGTTCTCTGCCTACTTGTCCCGGACCTACCGCTGCCCGGTGGAGGTCCGCTGGGAACCGGACGAGCATATCATAGAGGGGTTCCGGCTGACCATCGGCTCCCAGGTCTACGACTGGGGGCCTGAAGGCTGGCTCCAGCAGCTGAAAGAACGTCTAAGCCACCTGTCGCCCGAGAACGGCCCCGTCATCCCCCTCATCCGCCAGACAATGGAGACGTGGAGTCCCACCATCACCTCCGTGGAGACCGGCGAGGTCCTCACGGTGGGCGACGAGATCGCCACCGTCAGCGGCTTGGAACACGCCGCTTACGGAGAGATCCTGTTGTTCTCCTCCGGCGTCAAGGGCATGGTCCAGGATCTGCGGGAAAATGAGGTGGGCTGTATCCTCTTCGGCGACGACGCCGAGCTTCAGCAGGGGAGCCAGGTCCACCGCACCGGAAAAACTGCGGGCGTCCCTGTGGGGGACGCCTTTCTTGGCCGGGTCGTGGACGCGTTAGGCGCCCCCGTCGACGGCAAAGGCAGCATCTCCGCCGCCGGATACCGCCCCATTGAACTGCCCGCCCCCGGTATCCTCGACCGCCAGCCCGTCAACCAGCCGATGGAAACCGGTTTGCTCACCATCGACTCCATGTTCCCCATCGGCCGCGGCCAGCGGGAACTCATCATCGGCGACCGCCAGACCGGTAAGACCGCCATCGCTCTGGACACCATCCTGAACCAGAAAGACAAGAACGTAATCTGTATCTACGTCGCCATCGGTCAGAAAGCCAGCTCCGTGGCCCGCCTGGTGGAGACCCTGAAACGCCACGGCGCAATGAACCACACCATCGTGGTCAGCGCGCCCGCCAGCGCGCCCGCCGCGCTGCAATATATCGCGCCCTACGCGGGCTGCGCCTTGGGCGAGTACTTCATGTACCGGGGACAGGACGTGCTGATCGTCTACGACGACCTGTCCAAGCACGCCATCGCTTACCGGACCCTCAGCCTGCTCCTGGGCCGCGCCCCAGGCCGCGAGGCTTACCCCGGCGACGTGTTCTACCTCCACTCCCGCCTGCTGGAACGCTCCGCGCACCTCTCCGACGCGCTGGGCGGCGGCAGTATGACCGCTCTGCCGATCGTCGAGACCCAGGCCGGCGACGTGTCCGCCTATATCCCGACCAACATCATTTCCATCACCGATGGACAGATTTTTCTGGAAAGCGACCTCTTCTTCGCCGGACAACGCCCGGCGGTCAACGTCGGCCTGTCCGTCTCCCGCGTGGGCGGCGACGCCCAGACCAAGGCCATGAAGTCCGCCGCCGGGGCCA
>CANDKT010000169.1 GCA_947385365.1 uncultured Bacillota bacterium
AAAGGAGGTGTCCCCCTGTGAAATCCCTCTACCGGCGTCAGCTCACCATGATGGTCAGCATCATGGTACTGTCCTTCACCCTGCTCTCCACCGCCTTCATGCTGCTGTCCTACCGCTACATCGTCACCGAAAAACGCGAGGCTATGGAACGGAACGCCGGTTACATCGCCGGGTTCACCTCCCAGCAGTTCATGGATATGCGCAGCGACCTCTGCCGGAGCTACGTGGCGAACATCGCCCTCATCTCCGACTCCTACGTCATCGTCGCCGATATGAACGGCAAGATCCTCTACGCCACCGACGGAACGCGGTTCGAGTCCAGCAACGCCGTCATCCCCAGCACCGTGGTGGAGGAAATCATTTCGCAGGGCTCCTACACCGGTATGACCAACCTGGACGGCGTGTACACCGAACGCCGCTACGTGGCCGCCCTGCCCATCACAACCCAACTGGCCGCCCTCACCATTACACAAGGCGTCGTCCTGGTCTCCTCCGACGCCTCCAGCCTCGCCGAAATGTGGGCCGCGACCGCTACCATCTTCTTCTTCTCCGCCGTGGTCGTCCTCATCATCTCCGTCATCGCCAGCACCCTCACCTCCGCTTACCAGGCCCGGCCCCTCAACGAAATGGCCGAAGCCGCCCGGCGGTTCGGACAGGGCGAGTTCGACGTGCGCGTCACCGGTTACGAAAAACGCGGCGACGAGGTGAGTACCTTGGCCGAAGCCTTCAACACAATGGCCGGTTCCCTGGAAAAAGTCGAGAGTCGGCGTTCCGAGTTCATCGCCAACGTCTCCCATGAGCTGAAAACCCCGATGACCACCATCTCCGGCTTCGCCGAGGGCATCCTGGACGGGACCATCCCGCCGGAACGAGAACGCGAATTTCTGCAAGTCATCGTCTCCGAGACCCGGCGGCTCAGCCGTCTGGTCCGGCGTATGCTGGACCTCAGCCGCCTGAACGCCTTGGCCGACTCCTCCGTCATGGCACAGGAACAGTTCGACCTGACCGAGGTACTCTCCCAAGTTCTGGTCAGCCTGGAACCCAAAATCACTGGCCGGGACCTGGACGTGGACGTCCAAATGCCTCAGGACAAGCTCATGGTCTGGGGCGACCCCGACTCCGTCACGCAGGTCTGCTACAACCTGCTGGACAACGCCGCCAAATTCGCCGCCACCGGCACCGTCATCACCGTCCAGATCGCAAAAAAAGACGGCAAAGCCGTCGTCTCCATCCGGAACCTGGGCGCGACCATCCCCCCCGAGGAACTCCCCCTGCTCTTCGACCGCTTCCATAAGGCGGATTACTCCCGCTCTATGGATCGGGAAGGCGTCGGCTTGGGGCTGTATATCGTCAAGACCCTGCTGGGCAACCTGAAGGAGAACATCTCCGTCACCAGCGAGGACGGCGTCACCCAATTCCAGTTCACCCTGACGCTGGCCTGAAACACCGCGCAGATCTGGACCCGAAATCTTCCCCCTACCGGAGGTGCTGGCTATGGAACCGCAGAATCAGGAACAAAAGCTCTGGCAGGGCGGCGCGTGGGAACGCCCAAACGACCGCTTCACTCCCCCGCCCGCCGTCGTCATCCCCGTCGCCGCCCCGGAACGGCCTGCCCTGCGCGCCCGGAAAAAACGGCGCAAATGGCCCGCGTTCCTGGGCATCTCCGCGCTGATCGTCGCGCTGTGCGCAGGCGCGATCTTCCTGCGTCAGGACGGCCCCCGCATCGCTCTGGACCCGTCCAGCCCGTATTGGTGGCAGGAGGAGGAGAACACCAGTACCGAACCGCCTTCCATCCCCCGCGCCGAGACCGGCACCGGCGTCACCGTGGAACTCCAGCCCCATATCGGACTCCCCCTGAACCTCGTGCAGGTCTACGAGAAAAATTGCCCCAGCGTGGTCTCCATCGAGTCCGAAACCCCAAAAGCCTACTTCAGCGGCACCGGCGTCATCCTCACCGAAAACGGCTACATCATCACCAACGCCCATGTGGTCGCCGGAGCGGATCTGGTCAGCGTCTCCTTCTCCGATAACCGCGTCCTGTCCGCGGAATTGGTCGGGTTCGACTCCCAGGAAGACCTCGCCGTGCTGAAAGTCGACGCCTCCGGTTTACAGCCCGCCGAGTTCGGCGACTCCGATCTGCTCCAGGTGGGCGAGGCCGTGTCCGCTTTGGGCGACCCCTTAGGCTACCGCTCCTCCCTCACCGACGGCATCATCTCCTCCCTCAATCGGGAAGTCGACGTCGACGGCATCACAATGGTTCTCATCCAAACCAACGCCGCCATCAACTTCGGCAACTCCGGCGGCCCGCTCCTCAACGAGTACGGCCAGGTCGTCGGCATCAATACCGTCAAAATCGTCAGCGACGACGGCTCCGCCGAATCGCTGGGCTTCGCCATCCCCTCCAGACGGGTCAAGTACGTCGCCGATACCTTGATCGACGGACGGGAAGTCCAAACCGGTATGTTCGGCTTCACCGTCAACCGCCACCCAGCCCCCGGCGGCGGGTTGGAAATCCGCAGCGTCGAAACCGAAAGCGACGCCTACACTCAAGGAATCCGTGCGGGCGACATCATCCTCTTCGCCAACGGAACGCCCGTCAACGCAACCCAAGACCTGGCACGCTTGAAACTGGGCCTTGGCCCCGGCGACATCGTCGCCCTGACCTGCCTTCGGAACGGAGAGGAGTTCACCGTGGACGTCGCCTTGATCGAGGCCGCGTCCTGAAAGGATCACGCTATGCTCAACACAACCCTGTGCTACATCCGGCGGGGCGGCGAGTACCTGATGCTCCACCGGATCAAAAAGAAAAACGACCTCAATCAGGATAAGTGGATCGGAATCGGCGGGAAGTTCGAGGACAAGGAAAGCCCCGAAGATTGCCTCCTCCGCGAGGTCCAAGAGGAAACCGGCTTGACCCTCACCAGTTGGCAGTACCGGGGCCTGGTGACGTTCGTCTCCGACCGCTGGCCTACCGAGTATATGCACCTGTTCACCGCCGACCGCTGGACCGGTACCCTGAACGATTGCGACGAGGGCGTCCTGGAATGGCTGCCCCGCAACCGATTGCTGGAACTGCCCCATTGGGCCGGAGACGCGATTTTTCTGGAACTGATCGCGCAGGACAACACCCCCTTCTTCTCCCTGAAACTGTGCTACGAAGGAGATCGCTTGGTCCAAGCCGTGCTGGACGGCAAAAAACTGGACGCGGAAAGGTGGAACCGATCATGACCGCTTTCTTTTGCGTGGACGACCGGATGGGGATGCTCTTCAACCACCGGCGTCAGAGCCGCGACCGCACCGTCTGCGCCGATATCCTCGCCCAGACCGGCGACGCCGGACTCTGCGTCACTCCCTACACCGCGAAACTGTTCGAATCCTTCCCGGAAGCGCAGGTCGCCGCCAGTGAGGACCCCGCCGCCGCCGCTGCACCAGACGGCTTCTGCTTCCTGGAAGACCCCGCCGCTATCCCAGACCACAGCCTGGACCGGATCGTCTTGTACCGCTGGAACCGCCATTACCCCAGCGACGCCCGCTTCCCCATCGACCTGTCCGAACCCGCATGGCAGTTGACCGAAACGTCCGAATTTCCCGGCTCTTCCCATGAGAAGATCACCAAGGAGGTCTACTTACACCATGAATAAGCTGAAACGCAGTTTCCTGCCCCTCTGGCTGGCACTCTGCCTGCTGTTCGCCGGGTGCGAGGCGGAACTCACGCCTTTCTCGCCTTCCGACTCCTCCGCCGTGAGCCTGGACAATCTGCCCGCTTTCCAGTCAGACGTCCCTTGGGTGGAGATCAACGGCAACGTCCCCAACTTCCCCGAGAAGGACTTGACCGAGGACGCCTTCGAACTCTACGCCGACCTGGACGCCTTAGGACGCTGCGGCGCGGCTTACGCCAACGTCTGCCAAGAGCTGATGCCGACCGAAGCCCGAGGCAATATCGGCTCCGTCCGCCCCACCGGTTGGCAGACCGCCAAATACGACTGCGTGGACGGGAAGTACCTCTACAACCGCTGCCACCTCATCGGCTTCC
>CANDKT010000170.1 GCA_947385365.1 uncultured Bacillota bacterium
TGACGCTGTCCACCTGCACCGGCAGCGGTCACGCCACCCGCTGGGTGGTCCAAGCCGTCCGCCGCGGCGAATCGGACGTTTCCGAACCGCCTCCGGATATCCCCGCCGACTCATAAAACCTACAGGAGTGTTTTGTTCTATGCCCTTCACCATCATCCGCAACGACATCACCACTATGCGTGTGGACGCCATCGTCAACGCGGCGGACAGCAGCTTGCAGGGCAGCGGCGGTGTGGACGGCGCGGTCCACCGGGCCGCCGGACCGGAGCTTTTGGAGGCGTGCCGGGCGTTGGGCGGCTGCCCCGTGGGGGAAGCGAGACTGACCCTCGCTTACCGCCTGCCCAGCCGCTGGGTCATCCACACCGCTGGCCCTAAATGGCTGGACGGCCAACACGGGGAACCGGACCAACTCGCCGCCTGTTACCGCTCCAGCTTGGCTCTGGCAGAGGCCCAAGGCTGCGAGAGCGTCGCGTTCCCGCTGATCTCCGCCGGGACCTTCGGGTTCCCGCCGGAGACCGCCCTTCAAATCGCTCTGGATTCCATCCAAAACTTCCTGGAACACTGCGACATGACCGTCTATCTGGTCGTGTTCGACCGGAGCGTCTACCAGATCAGCGTCCAACGCTTCTCCGATATCGCCGCCTACATCGACGACCACTATGTGGGCGTCCATCTGAGCAGAAACGCGGACCCACGTCTCCGCTCTGCCCCAACGGAAGCGCAACCTTCGCTTCCCTCCGACGTTCCGTCCGACTCCTGGCAAGATTTACTGTCCATTTTCTCCAAGCGGCCAGACCCCCCCTGCGCCCAATCCATATCAGATTTGAGCGAACTGCTGGACTGTCTGGACGAGAGCTTTTCACAAATGCTGCTGCGCAAGATCGATGAGCGGGGCATGACCGACGCGCAGTGCTACAAACGCGCCAACATCGACCGGAAACTGTTCTCCAAAATCCGCAGTCTGCCCCATTACAAGCCCTCCAAACCAACGGCGTTGGCCTTCGCGGTCTCCCTGGAGCTGTCCCTGGAGGAGACGCAAGAGCTGTTGAAAAAGGCGGGGTTTGCTCTGTCCCACTCCAGCAAGTTCGACGTCATCGTAGAGTACTTCATCATCCGGGGCTGCTACGACATCTTCGAGATCAACGAAGCGTTGTTCGCGTTCGATCAGCATCTCCTGGGCGGTTGATTTGTCGCCTGCCATGCGACCTGTTCCGCGGCGTTTTCCTCTATACTGAGAGCATCACAGAGCTTTTGTATTCCCACCCCCTGCGGGGGCGGAAACACAGGCGAATAGAGCTTTCATGTTTCCATCCCCTGCGGGGGCGGGAGACACAGACGAATGGAGGAAACTATCATGAACAAAGATCTCACGGAACTGGTCTTCATTCTGGACCGGAGCGGTTCCATGCAGGGGTTGGAGTCGGACACCATCGGCGGGTTCAACTCCATGCTCAGCAAGCAGCGGGAGGGGCAGGGTCAGGTCTTGGTCTCGACGGTACTCTTCGACCACGAGACCCAGGTGGTCCACGACCGGGCCGATATCCGCACCGTCGCCCTCATGACCGAGAAGGACTACTTCGTCCGGGGCAGCACGGCACTGCTGGACGCGGTGGGCGGCGCGATTCACCACATCGGCAACGTCCACAAGTACGCCAGAGCGGAGGACGTCCCCGCACACACACTGTTCGTCATCATCACCGACGGCATCGAAAACGCCAGCCACCGCTATACCTACCCCAAAGTCAAGGAAATGATCGAATTCGAACAGGAAAAATACGGCTGGGAGTTCCTCTTCCTGGGCGCGAACATCGACGCCGCCGCCACGGCGGGCAGCATCGGTATCCGCGCGGACCGGGCCGTGGACTATTGCAGCGACAGCGAGGGTACGCAGCTGAACTATCAGGTCTTGAACCAGACCGTCACGTCGTTCCGGGCCGCTCAACCCATATCCGCCTCCTGGAAACAGGAGATCGAAGAGGATGCACAACGCCGGAACGGCTCATCCGACCGCAAAAACAAGAAGTAACCCCCTCACCTCACCGCCGGACCGCTCCCTCATTCAGGGAGCGGTCCTTTTTTCGGAAAAACCCATGACAAGACCGCTCCGCTGATGTATAATAGAAACGTCAGGCGCGGTCACGCGCGAAAGTCATCAAGCTGAAAGGAGCGGACGATTTGGACACCAATCAGACAGGAACGCGGAGCAAAAGCAGCGAGATCGAAAAGTTGAGCCTTCCCCGAACCATCCACCTGGTCCCGATGGACTTCGTGGACGGCTTCGCCATACGCCCCGGCTTTTACGAGACCAACGGAGCCACCGCTATCCCCGGCGGAGTCAACTTCACCGTGTACTCCAAAGGAGCGACCTCCATTGAATTGCTGCTCTTCCGGCGCACGGAACAGGAGCCGTTCGCAGTCATCCCCTTCCCGCCCCATTACCGGATTGGAAACGTCTATTCCATGATCGTGTTCAAGCTCAACATTGAGGAGTTCGAGTACGCCTATCGGGTGGACGGTCCCTATGAGCCGTCCAAGGGCCTGCTGTTCGACCGGAGCAAGTACCTGCTGGACCCCTACGCCAAAGCCGTCACCGGTCAGAGCCAGTGGGGCGCGACCTCCCCGAGAGGCCAGCACTACAAAGCACGCGTCGTTCGGGACGACTTCGATTGGGAGGACACCGCCCAGCCCCTGATCCCGATGGAAGACCTGGTCATCTACGAACTGCACGTCCGCGGCTTTACTATGGACCCCTCCTCCGGCGTCAAATTCCCCGGCACCTTCGCGGGATTGATGGAAAAACTGCCCTACCTGCTGGAACTAGGCGTCAACGCCGTGGAACTCATGCCGATCTTCGAGTTCGACGAAATGCAGGACTACCGCCTGGTCGACGGCGAAAAACTCTACAACTACTGGGGCTACAACACCGTCAGTTTCTTCGCCCCCAACACCAGTTACACCGCCTCAACTGAGTACAACCGCGAGGGCAACGAACTGAAAAACCTCATCCGTATCTTTAAACAGCACGGCATCGAAGTCTACCTGGACGTCGTCTTCAACCACACCGCCGAGGGCAACGAAAAAGGCCCCGTCTTCTCCTTCAAAGGCTTCGATAACAACATCTACTACCTCCTGACCCCCGAGGGCTACTACTACAACTTCAGCGGCTGCGGCAACACCCTCAACTGCAACCACCCTATGGTGCATCAGATGATCCTGGACTGCCTGCGCTACTGGGTCACGACCTACCGGGTGGACGGCTTCCGGTTCGATCTGGCGTCCATTTTGGGGCGCAACGAGGACGGGTCCCCTATGGACAAACCGCCGCTGCTCCAATCGCTGGCCTTCGACCCCATCCTAGGCGACGTGAAACTCATCGCAGAGGCTTGGGACGCGGGCGGCCTGTATCAGGTCGGCTCCTTCCCCTCCTGGAACCGCTGGGCCGAGTGGAACGGCCGCTACCGCGACGATATGCGCCGCTACTTGAAAGGCGACCTCGGCTTTGCCCAGGCCGCCGCCCTCCGTCTGATCGGCTCCCAGGATATCTACGCCGCGCAAGCCCGGAAAAACGCCTCCGTGAACTTCATCACCTGCCACGACGGCTTCACCCTGTGGGACCTGTTCTCCTACAACGAAAAGCACAACCTCAAGAACGGCTGGAACAACACCGACGGCGCCAACGACAACAACAGCTGGAACTGCGGCGTCGAAGGCGATACCGACGACCCCGCCGTCTTAGCTCTCCGGCGGCGTATGGTGCGCAACGCTTTCGCCCTGCTCATGTGCAGCCGCGGCATCCCGATGTTCCTCGCCGGAGACGAGTTCTGCAATACCCAGTTCGGCAACAACAACGCTTACTGTCAGGACAACATCATCTCCTGGCTGGACTGGAACCGCCTGGAACAAAATCAGGATATGTTCCGCTTCTTCCAGTCCATGATCCGCTTCCGCAAAGAACACCGAGATCGGAAGAGCGTCGTGTAGGGAAAGAGTGTCTTGGTATGTGTA
>CANDKT010000171.1 GCA_947385365.1 uncultured Bacillota bacterium
GCTGCTACCGGGGCATCCGCCACCGGAAAGGTCTGCCCGTCCGCGGCCAGCGGTCCAAGACCAACGCCCGGACCCGGAAGGGTCCCAAGCGCACCGTCGCCAACAAGAAGAAGTAAGGAGGGATAAGCAATGGCTGCAAACACCAAGGGCAAGAAAGTTGTCCGGAAACGCCGCGAGCGTAAAACCGTGGAGAAGGGCCAGGTGCATATCCGCTCTTCCTTCAACAACACTATGGTCACTGTGACCGATTCGCAGGGCAACGCCCTGTCCTGGGCGTCCTCGGGCGGCCTGGGCTTCCGCGGGTCCCGGAAATCCACCCCCTTCGCCGCGCAGACCGCCGCCGAAACGGCCGCCAAAGCCGCGATGGAGTATGGCTTGAAGAGCGTCGAGGTCTTCGTCAAAGGCCCCGGTCAGGGGCGCGAAGCCGCAATCCGCGCCTTGCAGGCCGTGGGCCTGGAAGTCACGATGATTAAAGACGTGACCCCCGTCCCCCACAACGGCTGCCGGCCCCCCAAACGCCGCCGCGTCTGAGCAGAGAAGGAGGTTTTTGACTCATGGCCAGAAATACGCAGCCCATCGCCAAACGGTGCAAGGCGCTGAACTTGTCCCCCGCCGCTATGGGCTATGCCAAAAAAACAACCGAGCGCAATCCCAAAGGTCAGATGCGCAAAAAACAGTCCGAGTACGCCATGCAGCTGACCGAAAAACAGAAGGTCAAGTTCGTCTACGGCATTATGGAAAAACAGTTCCATATGTACTACGAAAAGGCCTCCCGGATGCAGGGCAAGACCGGCGAGAACCTGCTCACCCTCATCGAACGCCGCCTGGATAACGTCGTCTACCGCCTGGGCTTCGCCATGACCCGCCGGGAAGCCCGCCAGCTGACCTCCCACGGTCACTTCACCGTCAACGGCCAGCGGGTGGATATCCCCTCCTACCTGGTCAAACCCGGCGACGTCATCGAAGTGCGCGAGAAAAGCCGCGCCTCCGTCAAATTCAAACGCCTCACCGGCGAGGACGCCCCCCTCTTCAACTTGCCCAAGTGGCTGGAACGCACCAAAAATACCCTCCAGGGTACCGTCACTGCCATGCCCACAAGGGAAGATATCGACTTCCCCGTGGAAGAGCATCTCATCGTCGAGTTGTATTCTAAGTAATCCCTACCTTCGTCCAGCCCCCGCGGCTCCCGCCGCGGGGACTGGGCGGGACCAGACTTAGACGACCCTCAAGATATTGGTGAGCGGAAGAAGGCGGCCAGAGAGCGCCGCCGCGACAAAGGAGGGTATCCTAGTACTATGGTAGAAATCGAAAAGCCTCGGATCGAATGTATCGAAGACCCCAGCAACCCCTCTTACGGCAAGTACGTCGTCGAACCCCTGGAACGGGGTTACGGCACCACCTTGGGCAACTCCCTGCGCCGTATCCTGCTGTCCTCCCTGCCCGGCACCGCGGTGACTTCCATCAAAATCACCGGGGTCCAGCATGAGTTTACCACCATCCCCGGCGTCAAAGAGGACGTCACTGAGATCGTCCTCAACGTCAAGGGCATCATCGCAAAACTCCACTGCGACGGCGTCAAAACCGTCCACATCGAAGCCGCCGGAGAGTGCAAAGTCACCGCAGGCGATATCACCGCCGACTCCGACGTGGAGATCCTGAACCCCGACCTCCATATCGCAACCCTCGGCCCCGAGGCTGCGCTGAGTATGGAATTGACCCTGTCCCACGGCCGGGGCTACATCTCCGCCGACAAAAATAAACCCCCCCAGACCATCATCGGCATCATCCCTGTGGACTCCATCTATACCCCCGTGCGAAAAGTGAACTACACCGTGGAAAATACCCGCGTGGGCGACGCCACGGATTACGATAAACTGACCCTGGAGGTCTGGACCAACGGCACCATCGACGCCAGAGACGCCGTCTCTTTGGGCGCGCGTATCCTCTGCGACCACTTCACCCTGTTCACCGACCTGTCCGAGACGATGGGCGCACGCTCCACCGTCGTCGAAAAAGCCGAGACCCAACGCGATAAGGTCATGGAAATGACCATCGACGATATGGACCTCTCCGTCCGGTCCTACAACTGCCTCAAACGCGCCAACATCAACACCGTCGAAGACCTGATCTCCAAAACCGAGGAGGAAATGATGAAGGTCCGCAACCTGGGCCGGAAATCCTTGGAGGAGGTCATCAATAAACTCGCCGCAATGGGCCTGTCCCTGGCCAGCGAGGAAACCCTCTGAGGACAGCGCAGCGTGTATGTAACGTTCCGTCCTGCGCACGGCGTCCGCCGTCCCGTCCCCGGGTGCCCTGGACCCAACCGAAACGGTCCGAATGAACGAATCTAATTGCCTGACCCCGCCGCGCGGGGTCAAAGGAGTGTCTTACTATGTCCCTGAAACACCGTAAGCTGGGCCGGACCAGCGATCAACGCCGCGCTATGCTCCGCGCTATGGTCACGTACCTGCTCGAAAACGGCCAGATCAAAACCACCGTTACCCGCGCGAAAGAGGTCGCGCCCCTGGCGGAGAAAATGATTACCTTGGCCAAAACCAACAACTTGGCCGCCTACCGCCAGTCCCTCTCCTTCATCACCAAGGAGACCGTCGCCAATAAGCTCTTCAAGGAAATCGGCCCCAAGTACGCCGACCGCAACGGCGGTTACACCCGCATCGTCCGCATCGGCCCCCGCCGCGGCGACGCCGCCGAAATGGCGATCGTTCAGCTGGTGTAATCCCTCCCCATAACGACAAAGCGGCACAGCGGTTCCCTTAACCGCACTGTGCCGCTTTCCTTTCCCCGAATCCCTCCGAAAGAAGGTGCTACCCGCCTTGAATCTCTTCCTGCGGCTGCTGTGCCTCTGGCTCTGCCTGGCCAACGCCGCCGCGTTCCTCCTGATGGGCGTCGACAAACACCGCGCCCAGCGGAATGCCTGGCGAATCTCAGAACGTACCCTCTTCCTCCCCGTCCTGCTGGGCGGGAGCCTCGGCGGCTGCTTCGGTATGTTCCTCTTCCACCACAAAACCCGCCACTGGTATTTCCGCTTCGGCTTCCCCGCCCTGCTCCTCCTTCAAACCGCACTCGGATTCTACTTCACCGCCGCGCGCTGAAAAATTCCACGAGCTGTGGAAAAAACTGTGGAAATCGTGCAAAGTTTTTGTAGAAACGGCCCCATACGGGGCCGTTTCTGCCGCTTTCTGTCGCTCTTTACCGCTTTTTGCCGCTCCCGCCCCAAGCCTGCTTTCCGCGGGGCTTGCAAAACAACTTTTATTTTGGGCATTCTCCCCCTTCAGGGGAGAATACCGCTTTCATGAGACGGCGCGCCCCCAAAACGAAAATTCCTCTTGACTTTACCGCTTCTTTGCGTTAAACTGTAACGGACCAAAGCGGCAGAAACTTCGCCGCTCCTGAGAGGATGGATCGCTATGCTTATCAAACTGCTTCTCCTCATCGTGTTCTTCGGCGTCATGGTCGGCATCGGCCTCTATTGCCGCAAAAACGCCACCGATGTCAACGGCTTCGTCTTAGGCGGACGCTCCGTCGGTCCCTGGCTCACCGCCTTCGCCTACGGCACCTCCTACTTCTCCGCCGTCGTCTTCGTCGGCTACGCCGGACAGTTCGGCTGGAAGTACGGCATCGCCGCAACTTGGGCCGGCATCGGCAACGCTGTCCTCGGCTCCCTGCTGGCCTGGGTCGTCTTAGGACGCCGCACCCGCATCATGACCCAACACCTCGACAGCGCGACTATGCCTGAGTTCTTCGGCAAACGCTTCGGCTCCACCTCCCTCAAGATCGCCGCATCCGTCATCATCTTCATCTTCCTCATCCCCTACACCGCCAGCCTCTATAACGGCCTCTCCCGCCTCTTCGGCATGGCCTTCGATATCGACTACTCCGTCTGCGTCGTCGTCATGGCTATCCTCACCGGCGTCTACGTCATCGCGGGCGGCTACATGGCCACCGCCATCAACGACTTTATCCAGGGCATCATCATGCTCT
>CANDKT010000172.1 GCA_947385365.1 uncultured Bacillota bacterium
GCCCCAGCGAAGCAAAAGCAGGCGATACCGTTACCCTCACAATCGAACCCGCGGACGGCTACGAGCTGGATACCCTGACCGTCAGCGGCGACGTCACCGTCGCTGGAACCGGCAACACCAAAACCTTCACCATGCCTGCGGCAGATGTCACCGTTTCCGCCACCTTCAAGGAAATCCCCGTGACGACTTACACCATTACCGTGTCCAATGCGGCCAACGGTAAGGTGACCAGCAACCTCAGCGAAGCGAAAGCAGGCGATACCGTTACCCTCACAATCGAACCCGCGGAAGGCTACGAGCTGGATACTCTGACCGTCAGCGGCAACGTCACCGTCACCGGAACCGGCAACACCAGAACCTTCACCATGCCTGCGGCAGATGTCACCGTTTCCGCTACCTTCAAGGCAACCTCGGCCCCCGTGGAAACTTACTCCATCACTGTGTCCAATGCGGCCAACGGTAAGGTGACCAGCAGCCCCAGCGAAGCAAAAGCAGGCGATACCGTTACCCTCACAATCGAACCCGCGGAAGGTTACGAGCTGGATGCCCTGACCGTCAGCGGCAACGTCACCGTCACCGGAACCGGCAACACCAGAACCTTCACCATGCCTGCGGCAGATGTCACCGTTTCCGCTACCTTCAAGGCAACCGTTCCCCCCGCGAAGACCTTCCACGTGACCTACACCCTGACAAACCTCAAGTCGGAGAGCGCCGCTTCCGTGGAAGAGGGCGCGGCCTACACCGGTGAGCTGGCAGCGGACAGCGGGTACAGACTGCCCAGCAGCATCGCCGTCACCATGAGCGGCGAGGCGTTCGAAGACTTCGACTACAACTCCTCCACCGGGACCATCACCATCGCGGAAGGCAAAATCACCGGCGATCTTGTCATCACCGCCTCCGGCGTCCGGAACAGCTCCAGCGGTTCTCACAGCTCCGGCGGCTCCTCCAGCAGCAACACGACTACAACCAAGAATCCGGACGGCTCCACCACGACCAAAACAGAGAACAAGGCCACTGGAACCGTCACTGAAACTACCAAATGGCCCGACGGTTCCCAGACCAAGGTGGAAACCAAGAAAGACGGCACCGTCACTACCACCGAGACCGCAAAATCCGGCGATAAGACCGTGACCGTCGAAAAACCGGACGGTTCCAGCGAGACCACCGTCACTCAGAAAAACGGCGTCTCCGCTACGGTCGCCACCGACGCCGACGGCAAGGTAGAGGCTGAGGTCAAATTGCCCGCCTCCTCGGTCAACGCCGCGCAGAAGGACGATACAGCCATCACGCTGCCCATCCCTGAGGTCGAGGCCAGCAAAGATGCGGAAACCGCTCCCGCCGTCACCGTGAATACGGGCAGCAAGGCTTCCGTGAAGGTGGAAATCCCCGTTTCCGCTCCCACTTCCGGCACCGTCGCGGTCCTGGTCAAGGACGACGGCACCGAGGAGATCCTCAAGGCTTCCACCACGACCGAAACCGGCGTCGCCGTGGAAGTTTCCGACGGCGCGAAGGTCAAGATCGTGGACAACAGCAAGTCCTTTGCCGACGTCCCCAACCAGCATTGGAGCAAGAGCGCGGTTGATTTCGTCTCCTCCCGCGAGCTGTTCTCCGGTACCGGTGCGAACACGTTCAGCCCCGATCTCCCCATGACCCGCGCTATGATGGTAACCGTTCTGGCCCGCTTCGACGGCGCGGAGACCACCGGCGGCGCGACTTGGTTCGAGAAGAGTATGGACTGGGCCGTTTCCAAAGGCGTCAGCGACGGAACCAATCCCAACGGAAATATCACCCGTGAGCAGCTGGTGACTATGCTCTGGCGGTACGCCG
Source organism: uncultured Bacillota bacterium (assembly GCA_947385365.1). Classification (GTDB taxonomy): domain Bacteria; phylum Bacillota; class Clostridia; order Oscillospirales; family Oscillospiraceae; genus Lawsonibacter. The sequence goes on from CANDKT010000172.1 coordinate 1,828, forward strand.
GTTCTCCCAGCGCTTCCGGCGATCTGTCCAAGTTCCCCGATTCCAGCCGGACCAACAGCTACGCGCAGGACGCGATGCGTTGGGCTGTGGAAAACGGCATCGTCAGCGGTTACGACAACGGCAACCTGGAACCGCAAGCCCAAGCGACTCGTGCGCAAGTAGCGCAGATGATGAAGAATTTCATCTCAAAATAACCGCACGGACCGTCGTGAGACAGACTTTTTCGACAAGCTGTGCATTCTCCCCCCTCCGGGGGAGAATGCAGCTTTTATGAGACATCTTTTGTATTCTCCCCCTCCAGGGGGAGAATACAGTTTTTATGAGAGAGGCGTGCTGTTTTCAAATCCGCTCTTGACAGAATGACGAAAAAGCAATATAATGATTTTGTTAAAGCCATGAATGTGGCCCTTACGCAGCGGGTCCTCCCGCCGCGCCGGAGGGAGGGAAATATAATGTCGGAAATCCGTGTGAAAGAAAACGAATCTCTGGAAAGCGCACTGAAACGCTTCAAGCGCAGCTGCGCCAAGTCCGGAGTGCTGGCCGAGGTCCGGAAGCGTGAACACTACGAAAGCCCCAGCGTCAAACGCCGCAAGAAGTCCGAGGCTGCCCGCAAGAATCGTAAAAAGTTTTACTAAAACACCAGCCGCCGCAGATGAACTGCGGCGGTTGATTTTTTGCGCTGCCCCGTCAAAGTAACGTCCGCTTGTCTGCGTCGAACCAGGCTGCCGTTAGAACAAGGGGAAATTTGCGAGGCGGATGTGGGAAACTAGTATACCAGTTCTTGACATTTGTACATTTCTCCTGTATCATTTCTCCTGTACGGTATAAGCATATTCAGGAGGTGAGTACAGTGTTGCGTCTATCAGAATGTCTGCCACGAGAGAACAGCAGGGATTACGCCCTGAGAACGTTTAAGGAAAACATCATCAATATGGATTTGCCGCCGGGCTGCATCATCAGCGAGAGCGACCTCGCAGCGCAAATGGGACTATCCAGGACTCCGGTTCGTGAAGCCCTGATCGAACTCTCTAAGGTAAAAATCGTGGAGATCACACCCCAAAAATTCAGTATGGTGGCCCGTATCAACTACGATCTTGTAGAGGAATCGCGTTTCCTGCGGGAAATTTTGGAGTGTTCGGTGATTGAGCTGGTCTGTGACATGGCCGCTCCCCAAGATATCGAACAGCTGGAAGAGAACGTTCAGCTGCAAAATCTTTATCTGGCCCGCAATGCTTCCGACCAGTTGATGGTCATGGATAACAATTTTCACGCGAAACTCTTCGATATCGCACATAAATCCCAAATCTACGCCCTGACCCAGAATTTTTCCATCCATTTTGATCGGGTGCGCAGACTGGCTCTGGAAAGCGTCAAGGATCTGAAAATCGTGGAGGATCATGCCAAGATCCTGGAGGCGATCCGAACCAATCAGCCGAAACAAGCCAAAGAGCTGATGCAGATACATTTGAGCCGCTACAAAGTGGACGCGGTCGCGATTCGGGCAAAATACCCGGAATATTTTTGAGTGCTTCCCAAGCCCCCACACAGAGGCTTTGAGAAAAAGGGCTGGCCGATTTTCGGCCAGCCCTTTTGGGTTTGCTGTGCGGAGGGGACGCGGCAATTACTGCATTGCCTGGAACAGGAAGGTGACGATCTGAGCGCGTGTGCAGACGTTTTCGGGGCTGAAGGTTGTGTCGCTGGTGCCGCTGGTGATCTTCTCGGCGACTGCCCAGCGGACCGCGTTGGTGTAGTAAGCGCCGTCGGCCACGTCTGTGAAGGGGTTCTCGGAAGCGGGCGCGGGACGGTTCGCGTAAGCGTACAGGAAGACAACCGCCTGCGCACGGGTCACGGAAGCGTCCGGGCTGAACGTCGTAGCACTGGTACCGCTGGTGATGCCCTTTTCCACCGCCCACAGAACGGCGTCATAGAAGTAATCGCCGGACTTGATATCGGTGAAGGGGTTCTCGGACTTCTGTGCCTTGGGGGAACCGGCGGCTTTCCAGAGGAACGTCACCATCTGCGCACGGGTGCAGGAATTGTTCGGGCCGAACATCGTTGCGCTGACACCGCTGGTCACGTCGTTTTCAACAGCCCAGCGGACTGGCTCATAGAAGTAGTCGTCGTCTTCCACATCGACGAACGGGTTCTCCCAAGCCT
>CANDKT010000173.1 GCA_947385365.1 uncultured Bacillota bacterium
CGGCGATTGGACAATTCCCGGAGCGGCTGAAACCAATTTCCTTGTACCCCAGCATGACGGATCTGTCCAGCGCGATCAACTACAACCAAATATTTGAGCTGCTGACCCAGCTGAGTTTGTGTATCTACACACCGTCAAATTACATCTTTCCCAGCAAAATCGCCAAGTACATCGACCTGACCCACAACAAAGGGAATATGCTCACCCAGCAGGGACGCGAACAGGGAATCCGGCGGCTGATGAGCATCAACCTTTTAAAGCGACTGGAAAGTTCTGTATACTCGTTCCGACTGACGCTCACCCGGATTCTTGACCTAATCACCGGTGCCATCAAAGCCATTGACGACTTTGAAAAATACGGCAGAGCCGATGTTGATCTGGTTGAAGCGTCCGAGGATGACTTCGATTTGGAGGACGGCAGCACGGATTACTTCACCGTGGGCAAAAAGGTGAAGATCGACCTGGCCGATATGGACCGCAAAACCTGGCGTGGCGAACTGCAGGAGGATGCGGAGAATTTGGAACTGCTGATTCTGATGATCGCCGACATCACGCCGGAGCATGATCTGAAGCTCCAGAACCTTCTGAACTTGCTGGACGGGAAGATGCGCAACCCTATCAATAAGGGCAATCAAAAAGTGTTGATTTTCTCGGCGTTTTCCGATACGGCGGAGTATCTGTACGACCAAGTGGCGGGCTATGTCAAGACGAGATACGGGCTGGACACCGCTGTCATTACCGGGTCTATTGACGGGAGAACGACCATCAAGGGGCTGAAAGCCACCCTGAACAATGTGCTGACCTGCTTCTCGCCCGTTTCCAAAGGACGGGAGGCGCTGATGCCGGGCAGTACAAAGGAGATCGACATCCTGATCGCTACCGACTGCATTTCCGAGGGTCAGAACTTGCAGGACTGCGATTACCTGGTCAACTACGACATCCACTGGAACCCAGTGCGCATTATCCAGCGGTTCGGGCGTATCGACCGTATCGGCAGCAAGAACAAGGTGATCCAGCTGGTGAATTTCTGGCCGAATATGACGCTGGACGAGTACATCAATCTGAAATCCCGCGTAGAGACCCGGATGAAAATCTCCGTGATGACTTCCACTGGCGACGATGACTTAATCAATCCCGAGGAAAAAGGCGACCTGGAATACCGCAAGCAACAATTGAAACGGCTTCAGGAAGAAGTGGTGGATATGGAGGATATGTCCACGGGTATTTCCATTATGGATTTGGGCCTGAACGAGTTCCGACTTGATTTGCTGGACTACGTCAAGACGCATGGCGACTTGGCGAAAAAGCCCAAGGGGCTTCACGCTGTTGTTCCCGCGACGAAGGAAAACCCGCCGGGAGTCATTTTTGTTCTGCGGAACATCAACGACAGCGTCAATATCGACAATCAGAACCGCATTCATCCCTTTTATATGGTCTATATCCGCGCAGACGGTGAAGTGGTCTGCGACTACCTGAACCCTAAAAAGCTACTGGACACCATTCGTCTGCTGTGCCGTGGCAAGTCGGAGCCAATCATGCCGCTGTGCGCAACATTCAACGAGGAGACCGATGACGGGAGGAATATGAAAGAAACGTCGCGACTTCTCTCCGACGCGATCAACTCCATCCTTGACGTGAAAGAGGAGAGCGACATCGACAGCCTGTTTTCCGCAGGCGGTACTTCCGCCTTGCTGAATGAGGTGTCCGGGCTGGATGATTTTGAACTGATCTGTTTCCTGGTAGTCAAATAAGGAGGAGAAATATGCTTAACCTTGCAGGGAATCCAGCGTCTATAAATAAAACAATACCTTTAGAAAAACTGTTTAGCGCGGACGTAATTAGCGATTTTGAAATTGAGTCCGCTTCGTGGATTATGACAATTAAACCCAAAATAAGGTCAGTGACACCCTATATACAAGGACGAACCAGATTAGAGGAAATTGAGGCCATATCTGTAAGGGCCAATTCACTTCCGGATACCCCTGGCTATAGGTACTTGCTTAGCCAGATTCATGCAAAAATACGTTATCCGTGTGTTGTATTTTTTGAATACAAAGACAAATATAAAATCAGTGCATGGAAGTTCATTGATGGAGAGAAAAAAAACGAAAACGTTTTGAAATCCTCTTTTGTTTCCGCTTGGATTCGTACCCCACCTGCCTCAAATAAAACTGCAAGGTGTTCCAATTCAGTACACGAGATTTTACTGAACGGGGAAGGCGATATTAAAGACTTATACGATCAGATTTGCCATTATATTCTAAATTGTACTCCTCAATACGTAGGCTCACGCGCCCATTTGAAGCGAATTTTATATGCTCTCACCGGAAGTCGGGGAGAAACGTTTATTCATCATGTGGACTGCTCAAAAAGATTCGTGATCGAGAACCTGGATGAAAAATACAAAAAAAGAAGATATACCTCTCAATATACATATTGTTATGAATATGAAGATATTTGGTATGCGTTCATGAATGATGAAAAGCTAAAAAGAATAATTGAAAAGAGACGTTACAGAGATGCAGAGGATATGATTTTTCAAATTGATACCCAATATGAAGAGCGAAGAGGATGGTAATTATGCTCGGCCTACCCAAAAGCACGGAATTTAACCGGCGCATTCCGAAGCAAAAGTTTTATGAAAATCTCACGGTTTCGCCAACATTGAAGCGGGTCTTTGTGGAGCAGATCCGGGTAATCTGGTGGCGCAACAAGATTGCTCCGGCCACAATGAACCTTGCCGCTGGGGAGGCTGTAACGGAGATTGAGGTGTTCGAGGTCTGCCTGTCCGCGCCGAAGCTGGACGAGGCGGTTCTGCGGCAGATCGACAAGGAGATCCCCTACCACATCCTGTTTTTGCTGGAGTACGAGGGCAGATATCAGGCGTGGACGGCCTACAAGGAGGCGGCGGGCAGCGGGACGAACGCGTTCAAGGTGGGGACCTACTACCACACCGGCTGGATGGAAGAATCTGCTCTGCCCCTTAAATTAGACGGTCTGAGTACCGATAAAGTATATGAGAACTTTGTCCGGCAGATCGCGGGAGAAGCGCTTTCCGGCGCGGGCGAGACGCTGAAAGAATCTGTAGAACGGGACGCTCGTAGACAGGAACTGCAAAAGCAGATCACGGCTTTGGAGAAGAAAATCCGCCGGGAAAGGCAGCTTAATAAGCAGGTACAGATGAATATGGAATTAAAACGATTAAAGCGCGAATTGGAGAAGATAAAATGAGAATAAAAAGAATTGAATTAAACAAATTCAAGCGATTTACACACTTAATTGTGGAGGATATTCCTGAATCAACAAAATTGGTAGTGTTAGTTGGACCAAATGGCTCAGGAAAAACCTCTTTTATGGAAGCAATGAATCATTATCACAAATGCGCTGGATATGGTGATCCTGGTGACTATCAGTATCTCGGTAAAAAGGGAACTATTAAGAGATATGATTACAATCAATGGTATGATGTTGCGCTTGATATGGTTGACATCGTTTTTCACGATGCAACATTTCCCAAAAGCATTGGAGAAGGCAGTATAAAAGGACGTTTTTATTTTAGAAGTGCATATAGAAATGAGCCAGATTTCCAAATAGATTCAATGCAACACCAAAATGATCCCAGAGAATCCATTAGGTTGCCAACACTGATTCAGGATGACCGAACTGTATCTAACAATTATCAACACTTAGTTGCAAGTATAATATCTGGCTTGTTTAACGAAGAAAATAATCAAAAAACTGTTGAAGATTTACGAAAGGAATTGATTGGGCAAATTCAGGCGGCTATAGAACGAGTCTTTGATGATTTAAGATTTTCTTCAATTGGAGACCCGTTGATCAACGGAAATTTCTATTTTACAAAAGGAATATCAAAGGATTTCCATTACAGATCGGAAGAGCGTCGTGTAGGGAAAGAGTGTCTTGGTATGGGTAGTGGTCGG
>CANDKT010000174.1 GCA_947385365.1 uncultured Bacillota bacterium
CCCAACATCGCAGGCAGCGACCTCAAGCCCCTGTTCGACACCATCGTGGAGTATATCCCCGCCCCGGAAGCCGATGTGGACGCCCCCTTCCAAATGCTCGTGTCCTCCATCGACTACAACGAGTTCGTAGGCCGCATCGCCATCGGCCGCATCGAACGCGGGACGATCCGTCAAAATCAGGAAATCGCCGTGTGCAACTTCCACACCCCCGACGCCCCCGCCAAAAAAGCCAAAGCAACCGCTTTGTATGAGTTCGACGGCCTGTCCAGACTCCCCGTCCCCGAGTCCTCCGCCGGAAATATCATCGCCTTGAGCGGCATCGGCGACATCACCATCGGCGACACCATCTGCGCCCCCGACTGCGTCGAACCTATGGAGTTCGTCAAAATCTCCGCGCCTACCATCGAAATGACCTTCTCTGTCAACGATTCCCCCTTCGCCGGACGGGAGGGGAAGTTCGTCACCAGCCGCCAGCTGCGGGACCGCCTGTTCCGCGAGACGCTCAAGGACGTGTCCCTGCGCGTCTCCGAAGTGGAAAATTCTACCGATTCCTTCAACGTGGCCGGACGGGGCGAGATGTCCCTGTCCATCCTGATCGAGACCATGCGCCGGGAAGGTTACGAGCTGCAAGTCTCCCCGCCCCGGGTCCTCTACCAGGAAATCGACGGCAAAAAATGCGAGCCGGTGGAACGGTTAGTCGTGGACGTGCCCGCCGACTACGTGGGCGCGGTGATGGAGAAGATCGGCGCGCGGAAAGGTGAGTTCGTCTCCATGAACCCCGTGGGTACTCGGACGAAATTGGAATTTCTGGTCCCCGCGCGGGGTCTGTTCGGATACCGCAACGAGTTCCTCACCGACACCAAGGGCGAAGGCATCATGGCCTCCGTCTTCGACAGCTACCAGCCCGTCAAAGGCGACATCACCCGCCGGAGTACCGGTTCCTTGGTCGCCTTCGAGACCGGCGAAGCGGTCACTTACGGCCTGTTCAACGCCCAGGAACGCGGCTCACTCTTCATCGGCCCGGGTACCCCCGTGTACGCCGGTATGATCGTCGGAGAATGCCCCAAAATGGAGGATATCTCCGTCAACGTCTGCAAGAAAAAACAGCTGACCAATATGCGCGCTTCCGGTTCCGACGAAGCCTTGCGCTTAGTCACACCCCGGACGCTGAGCCTCGAACAGTGCTTGGAGTTCCTCGCCGACGACGAGCTGCTGGAGTGTACACCGGAGAATCTCCGGCTCCGTAAGCGGCTCCTCGACCACAGCGCGCGGATGCGGGAGGCCTCCAAAAAAAAGAGCTGAACCTTTCCAGAGATCGACCACTTTCCGCAGAATCGGGGTCCAGGGGATTCACCCCCTGAACCCCGATTCTGCGTGATCTCACCGTGCGCAATCATTCCAGAGCCTGATACGCCCTAAATTCCCCGCTCTCCGGCTCCGTGAAAACCTTCTCGAACGTCTCCCCATCCATCACCTCATGGTCCAGCAGATAACGCGCCGTACATTCCAGCTCCCGGCGGAATCGGGAAAGAATCTCCTCACAGCGTTGGTAAGCCTGGTCCACGATTGCCTTGACCTCCTGGTCGATCTGTCCGGCGATCTCCTCGGAGTAGGTCCGGGTCTGAGCCATCGTTCGGCCAATAAACACTTCGTCGCTCTCGCTGCCGTAGGCAATCGCGCCTAAGCGGGTACTCATACCGTACTTCGTGACCATAGAGCGGGCAATCTGGGACGCCTTTTGGATATCGCTGGACGCGCCGGTGGAGATGTCCCCCAGAACCAGCTGCTCCGCCACGCGTCCGCCTAAGCAGACCGCGATCCGTTCTTCCAGCTCCCGGCGGGACAGGTAGGACTTATCTTCGCTGGGCAGGGAGATGGTCATACCTCCGGCAGGACCGCGGGGGATGATGGTGATCTGATGGACCGGGTCCTGCGATTCCAGAGCGTGGATGACTACCGCGTGGCCCGCCTCGTGGTACGCGGTGAGTTTCTTGGCGTGTTCGGTAACAACCCGGCTTTTTTTCTCCGGCCCGGCGATGACCTTCAGCATAGCCTGATGCAGGTCTTCCATCGCGATGAAACGTTTATCTTCCCGCGCCGCCAGAAGAGCCGCTTCATTGAGCAGGTTCTCCAAGTCCGCGCCCGTAAATCCCGCCGTGGCTCGCGCAATGTCCCGCAGGGAGACGTTCTCAGCCAGAGATTTCTTTTTGGCGTGGACTTTCAAGATATCTTCCCGGCCTTTGATGTCGGGCAAGCCGACGTAGATCTGCCGGTCGAACCGTCCGGGCCGCAGCAGCGCGGGGTCTAAAATATCCTGCCGGTTCGTCGCGGCCAGGACGATGACGCCCTCGTTGGACGCGAAACCGTCCATCTCCACCAGCAGCTGGTTCAGCGTCTGTTCCCGCTCGTCGTGTCCGCCGCCTAAACCCGCGCCGCGCTGACGCCCTACGGCGTCAATCTCGTCGATGAAGATGATCGCCGGAGCGTCTTTCTTCGCCTGATCGAACAGATCCCGCACGCGTCCGGCGCCTACGCCGACGTAGAGTTCCACAAAGTCGGAGCCGGAGATGGACAGGAAGTGTACCCCGGCTTCCCCGGCCACCGCCTTGGCAATCAAGGTCTTGCCAGTCCCCGGAGGGCCGACTAACAGCACCCCCTTCGGGATACGCGCCCCTAAAGCGGTGAATTTCTGCGGGTCCCGGAGAAATTCCACAATCTCCTGAAGCTCCTCTTTTTCCTCTTCCGCTCCGGCTACGTCGTCGAACGTGACGCGTTTGCCCTGATCCGCCAGCGTGCGGGTACGGGCGTGGCTGAACCGGGAAGCGTTCGGCGTACCGCCGCCGCCGCTCATCGCCGTCCGCTGACGGTACAGGAAAAACAGAAACAGTCCCGCCAGCACTAAGGTCACAATATGGGGCAGGTACTGGTACAGCCAGGAGCTTTCAATCCCCGGGGGGTAGTCGTACCCGATCAGAACGCCGGAAGCGTACTGCTGATCGATCAGCTCGTGCATATCGGAGTAGAACACGGCGGGATCCGCCAGCTGGTAAGTGACCGTGAGCAGATTGTCCCCGCTGGTCCGGAGCTGAAGAGTTAGCGTATTGTCCTCCAGCTCGAAATACGCCACCTTCTCCTGCACGAACAGAGTGCGGATATCGCTGTAATGGGGCACTTCTTCCCGGTTCATCTGCTGGAGGGACACGACGGCGAAGACCATCAGCAGCACGACAACGAGGTAGAGGAACAGATCCCGGGGGCTGAAACGTCTCATGGCAAAGTTCATCCTTTCCGGCGGGAGCGGTAAGGCTCCCGCTGTATGGGGGCGGGCGGCTCAGCCGCCGTAGACTGAGGGCTTGAGGATACCAATGTAAGGCAGGTTGCGGTAACGCTCCGCGTAGTCCAGGCCGTAGCCCACCACGAAAGCGTCCGGGATGGTGAACCCAGCGTAGTGCAGTTCTACCGGCTTCGTCCGGCGGTCCGGTTTGTCCAGCAGCGCGCACAGGCGTATGGATGCAGGGCGGCGGTGTTCCAGAATCTTGAGCAGGTAACTCAGCGTGTTGCCGCTGTCCAGAATGTCCTCCACCACGATGACGTGACGGTCGCTGATGTCTTCGGACAGGTCCTTGGTGATCTGCACCTGTCCGCTGGAAGAGGTGCCTTTCCCGTAGGAGGAGACCGCCATGAAATCCAGCTTGCAGGGCAGGTCGATGCACCGGCACAAATCCGCCATGAACACGAACGACCCGCGCAGAATACCGATCAGCATGATCTCCTTTCCGGCGTAGTCAGCTTCTATCTGCTGCGCGAGTTCCGCCACCCGTTTTTTCAGCTGCGCTTCGCTGAATAGTATTTCCTGGATATCGTTTTCCAGCATGGAGGTTTCTTCCTTGTATAATAGAGTAGTAGTTTTTATAGCCCCTCTCCAAGGGCTGTGC
>CANDKT010000175.1 GCA_947385365.1 uncultured Bacillota bacterium
TCCCCCCTTCGGGGGAGAATACAGCTTTTTTATTTGTGTTCTCACCCCTCGGGGGAGAATCCCGAAAAGGCAAACAGCGTTCTTCCCCCGAAGGGGGGAAGAATACAAAAAATCCTCTTTCTCCGCCGCCCAAAGGAGAAAAACAGCGGTTGCCACATGGAAAAACAATTTGTGAGACGGACGTGCATAATTCATCTATACTCCTTGACAATACTGAAAATTGTCTTTACAATAGGGAAAAATGAATCCGCCTCGTGGCCGTAAGCAGTCCGGCACTGCCACTCGTCTTTCGCCGGTCCAGGAGGAAATGAACTTGAAAAAGCGTTTCGGGATTTTTTTGGGCGTCAGCGGAGTCCTTGTTTGTCTGCTTTTGGGAATCGCGCTGTATCGACGCAGTATGTCCGCGCCAGAAATCAGCATGGCGGCAATACCAACAGAAAATTTGCAAATATCAGAAAATCAAAACGCCTACCCCTCCAGCAATCTTGGCGTTTCCATCCTGGGCACGGAAGAGTTTGACGTGAGGGAAGAAATTGAGTTCTCAGTGGAAAACAACAGCGGACAGGATTGGTTTTGGGAACCAAACATAGAAGTTGGTCGAATACTTCTAAAAGATGAGGAACACAAGAGTAAAGAGACTGGATTAACAATAAAGTTTGGTGACATATGGTACGATGTGCCTTTCAGAAACAATCCAGATGAAATAGCTATACCAGCAATAGCAATGCCACTGTCTTCTGAGAAAGAAACCACGGTCGCGGTCTGGAAAAATCTCTATCCTGATTTATGTCCGGGGACCTACCGGTTTACCATTGTGGTGTATAACCACAATGGGGATGGATTTTATCTGACAAAAGAGTTTTCGCTCATCGAAGAGTAGCCACGGGAGCTTCTGCGTTCTCCTCCAAAAGGGGAGAGTGCGTTCCTATGAGACATCGAAAGAATCGGCTGGGGCAAAGAGGTCCGGGACAGGGACGTTCCATCCAATTTTAGGAGGGAAACCATATGGCTGTGAAGTACATTTTTGTCACCGGCGGCGTGGTGTCCGGCTTGGGGAAGGGCATCACGGCGGCTAGCTTGGGGCGGCTCCTGAAACAGCGCGGCTTGACCGTCCGCGTGCAGAAACTCGACCCTTACCTGAACGTGGACCCCGGCACCATGAGCCCCTACCAGCACGGCGAAGTCTTCGTCACCGACGACGGCGCCGAAACCGATCTGGATCTGGGCCACTACGAACGCTTCATCGACGAAAACTTGACCATCCACTCCTCCGTCTCCGCAGGTAAGGTCTACTGGACCGTCCTCAATCAGGAACGCCGGGGCGACTTCCTGGGCGGGACCGTGCAGATCATCCCACACATCACCAACGAAATCAAACGCTGCATCTACTCCCTGGACCAGCCCGACACCGACGTCGCTATCGTGGAAATCGGCGGCACCGTAGGCGACATCGAAAGCCAGCCCTTCCTGGAAGCCATCCGCCAAGTCGCCGCTGAACGCGGCCGGCACAACGTCATGTTTATCCACGTCTCCCTCATCGTCTCCATCCCCGGCACCGGTGAGCTGAAAAGTAAGCCAACCCAGCACTCCGCAAAAGAACTACTCTCCTTGGGCATCCAGCCCGACGTCATCATGTGCCGGAGCGATTGCCCCGTGCCGCGGGAGATTTTAGACAAAATCTCCCTCTTCTGCAACATCCCCGCCGACCACGCTATCCCAAACCTCACCGCCGATATCCTCTACGAGGTCCCGCTCATGCTGGAACGGGAAGGACTGGCCGACGTGGTCGTCCGACGCCTGGGCCTGATCTGCCATATGCCCGACTTGACCGAATGGGCTACGATGGTCCATCGCGCCAAACATCCCAAAGGTTCCGTGGAAATCGCCCTGGTAGGGAAGTACGTCGCCCTGCATGACGCCTACCTCTCCGTCGCCGAAGCCCTCGCGCACGGCGGCATCGAAAACGACGTCAAAGTCGATATCCGCTGGGTGGACAGCGAATCGGTCAACGACCAAAACGCCGCGGCAATCTTAGACGGCGCGCAGGGCGTCTTAGTCCCCGGCGGGTTCGGCAGCCGCGGCGTCGAAGGGAAAATCGCCGCCATCCGCTACGCTCGGGAGAACAACGTCCCGTTCCTGGGCATCTGCCTGGGTATGCAAATGGCCGTCGTCGAGTTCGCCCGCCACGTGTGCGGCCTGGACGGCGCACACTCCAGCGAACTGGACCCCCGTACCCCGTACCCCGTCATCGACCTCATGCCCGGCCAGCGGGACGTCACCGAAAAAGGCGGTACCATGCGTCTGGGCGCGTATCCCTGCCGCCTCACCCCCGAAAGCCGCTTCGCCGCCCGCGCCTACGACTCCGCCGATGTCCGCGAACGTCACCGCCACCGCTACGAGTTCAACAACGACTTCCGCGAGACCCTTACCAAAGCCGGACTGACCCTCGCGGGACTCTCCCCGGACGGACAGCTCGTGGAAATCGTCGAACTTCCCAATCACCCCTGGTTCGTCGGCGTCCAGTTCCACCCGGAACTGCGCTCCCGCCCAAACCACGCCCACCCGCTCTTCCGGGACTTTATCGCCAGCGCAAAACGCTTCCACTAACCAACTACCACTTTTATTTTAGGTATTCTCCCCCTTCGGGGGAGAATACCGCTGTTATGAGACGGACGTGACCGGCTACAGCCGCAAAAGAGGTCCAGAGGGTTATATCCCTCTGGACCCCTTTCCCTATATTCGTTACAACTCGCTCCGCCGGACCAGCTCATACTCCTGGTCCATCGGCGTCATCTCCCGGAGCCAATCCATCGTATGCTTCGCGTTCGGCGTGAGCGTGATGTCCCAGTGCGCCGTGAAAGAATCGCCATCCCTGTCCACGCCTTCCCAGCTGAAGTTCAAGTCGCTGAAATAGGTGTTCTCGTTCCGGTGGGCGTCGGTGTCGAAAAGATACCGCACACCTATCGTGCCTTCCTCGAAGTCCTGAAGAACCGCCTGCCACAGAAGTTCGAGATCGTCTTGCGAGGAACGCTTGAGATAGTAGTCGTCAAGTCCCCCGGACTTATCGTCCAACAGGCGAACGTAGGAGAGGTAGGCTTCCACCAAACGACCGGAGTCTATCCGGTCGAAGTTGTAGCATTTCCGCACCAGATCGCGGTCCTGAAGCAGACGGTTATACGCCCACGTAACCGAACCTTCCGTCTCCAGCTCGTCCATGTGCAGCGGCACCGCACTGTAACGGCGTTCCAACGTGCCGCCGCCGGTCAAGTGGTAGTTGAGGGTCAGGTAAACGTACTCCTCGCCGGAGAAGTAGCCGGAACTGCCGTGATCGCCGCGGTCGCGGTCGTCCACAATCGCATGGTGCAAATCCAGAAACTTTTGCAGTTGGTCAGGGTCGGAGATGTCAAGGGACAGATACGCGCTGTCGCTGGGGAAGCCGAAATCACCTTGGACGGTGAGGTACCTGACCTGATCCAGCGCGGGAACGCGGGTCTCAATGCCGAACAGGTCCAGCGATATCCCTAAGCACAGCACCGCCATGATCGCGGTAAATACCGCCGCGCTTCTCCAGCTGTTGAGAACCCGGAAGGATTTCTTCAGGAACATCTGGGCGATGAAGCACCCGACTAACGACCAGACGATCACGCAGAGCGAAAGCGACATGGAACTGCCCCACCCAAAAAAGGCCGCGGTAACAGAACCAAACGCAATCCCAGAACAGAACGCAACGCCGTACTTGAACAGCGGCCGGACCAGGGGAATCGCAACCACATCCCCAGCCGATTCCACGTGGCGGCGGCGGTAGACCAACAGCGCGGCCGCCGCCAGCAACAGCCCGACCACTGCGTAAGCGGCTACGGTCCAGGGTTCGAAGCCCTGCACGGTGAACCGGTCGCCGTCGATCTCCGCCCACC
>CANDKT010000176.1 GCA_947385365.1 uncultured Bacillota bacterium
GGGCGCGAAACTCTTGCAGAGGGCTTTGGCCTTCTGGGAGCATGAGGGAAAATATGAAACCATTCACATATGCGATCCCCTGCCTCTTTGGGCTGGAGGGATTGGTTGGCGACGAGGTCCGCCGTCTGGGCCTGGAGGACGTCCAGGTGGAGAACGGCAGGGTCCTGTGCCGCGGGACCGGCGCGGACCTGCCCCGTCTGAATCTCGATCTGCGCTGCGGGGAGCGGGTGCTGCTCCAGCTGGCGTCCTTTCCGGCCAGGAGCTTCGAAGCTCTGTTCCAGGGCGCGTCGGCGGTCCCCTGGGAGGACTTCGTCCCCCGGGACGGGCAGTTTCCGGTCAAGGGCCACGCCCTGGACTCCCAGCTCCACTCGGTCCCGGACTGTCAGAAGATCGTCAAGAAGGCGGCGGCGGAGCGTCTCGGCCGGGTCTACGGCCTGAACCGCCTCCCGGAGACGGGGGCAAAATATCAGATCCAATTCGCCATCATGAAGGACCAGTGTACCCTGTACCTGGATACCACGGGCCCCGGCCTGCATAAGCGGGGCTACCGGGCGGTCGGGGTGGAGGCACCCCTGCGGGAGACCCTGGCGGCGGCCATGGTGATCCTCAGCCGCTACCGTGGGAAGGACCCCTTCCGGGACCCCTTCTGCGGCTCCGGGACCATCGCCATCGAGGCGGCGCTGATCGCCCGGAACCGTGCGCCCGGGCTGGAGCGTTCCTTCGATGCCCAGAAGTGGCGCTGGCTGGACGCCAAGTATTGGCTGGATGCCGCTGGCGAGGCCATGGACAAGGAATTTGACGGCGCGTATGATATCTGGGGCGGCGACATCGACCCAAAGGCGGTCCGTATCGCCCGTGAAAACGCCGTCAAGGCCGGGGTAGAGGATATCGTCCGTTTTGACGAAGCGGACGTGAAAAAGTTCCAATGCCAGGGAGAATATGGGCAGATCGTGACCAATCCGCCCTATGGAGAGCGTCTTCTGGAGAAGGAGGAGGCCGAGGCCCTTTACCGGACCTTCGGGGAAGTTTACCACCGCATCCCGCCAAAGTGGCGGGTCCTGGTCATCACCAGCCACCCGGAGTTTGAGCGGTTTTTTGGCCGCAAGGCAGAGAAGAAGAGAAAACTTTACAATGGCATGATCAAATGCGATCTCTATCAGTTTGCACGATAGTTTCTTCTATTCGATACCCCGAGGGCTTCTCGCCCTCGGACTCCTCGGGTACTTTTTGTGTGAACAAAAAGTACCCAAAAAGTCACTTAGGAAACTACGTTTCCTAAGAACCTTCCTGAATTACGGGGGTGTTTGGTTACGCTACGACCTTCGGATTCCTGGTCTATCGTCCGTGCCGTGGGCCGATGCCGGTGCTTGCTTCTGCGCACAGCTCTATCTGAAGTACTGGTTGCCTCGCGGCACTCGGCACGGTGGTCTGGCGTTTGGGGTGCTAATTTGCAAAATGTACCGTTAGACCAAGTGCCCCTTGCAGGCAGTCTCTCTTTGAAAGGCCGGCAGGCGGACTCCTACAAGTACCAGAGCGGCTGAAGGAGAACCGCCAATTCGGAGGCTTCGCCTAACCAAGAACCCCGCCGCACAGTCCTTTAGCCCTCGCCGAGGTGGCCGCCCAAGGGCGGCCCCGAGAAAGGAGTCCAGAACCATTGGTTCTGGCGCGTTTTTGGTTACTTTTGCCGCGGGGCAAAAGTAACCGCAGGGCGTCCGGGGGCGCGAAGGCCCCGGGGTTTCATAACGAAACAATTCCCCCGCCGCGCAAAGCGCGGCAGAAAAGAGGTATCAACATGTCAAGTAACCGTATTGGCCGCATCAACGAAGAAATCCAACGGGAGTTGGCCAGCCTCCTCCAAACGGTCAAGGACCCCCGCCTCCAAGGCGGGCTCGTAACCATCACCCACGTAGACACCACCAGCGACCTCCGCTACGCAAAAATTTATATCAGCTCCCTGAGCAAGGAGAACGAAAAAGAAATGATGAAAGGCCTCCGCTCCGCCTCCGGCTATCTCCGCCGGGAGCTGGGCGCCGCCCTCCGCCTCCGCTACACCCCGGAGCTCCAATTCATCGCCGACGACTCCATCCAGCAGGGAGCCCACATCCTGGAGATGCTCCGGGACCCCAACGTAGTCAAGCCCGCCAATCCCGCCAACGAACATATCGTCCTGGAGGATGAAAAATGAACAGACTTTCCCCCCAGGAGGCCGCCGCCCTGCTGCGGCGGCAGGACCATATTCTGATCCTGACCCACCGCCGCCCCGACGGGGACACCACCGGCTGCGCCGCCGGACTGTGCCGCGCCCTCCGGCAGCTGGGCAAGACCGCGTGGCTCCTGAAAAATCCCGACATGACCAGCATCAACGCCGTCTATGCGGACGGTCTCTGGGCCCCGGAGGATTTCTCCCCCGCCTTCGTCGTGTCTGTGGACGTTGCCGCCCGGAGCCTCTTCTTCCCGGCGGCGGAGCCCTATATTGACCGCATCGGCCTGGCGGTAGACCACCACCCCTCCTTCGAGGACTTTGGCGAGGCCCGCTGCGTAGACGCCTCCCGCGCGGCCTGCGGGGAGATCGTCTACGAGATCTGCCGCGCCCTGGGGGAGGTCACCCCGGAGGTGGCCCTGCCCCTCTACGCCGCCGTCGCCACGGACACCGGCTGCTTCGTCTACGCCAGCACCACCGGCAACACCCACCGGGTGGCGGCGGCCCTGTTGGAGACGGGCATCGACTACTTCGCGGTCAACAAGCGCCACTTCCGCACCAAGACCCGCCGCCGGATCGCCATTGAGGCGAAGCTGATGGGCAATGCGGAGTTTTTCCACCAGGACCGGGGCGTCTTCCTGACCATCCCCCTGTCCCTCCTGGCCCGCACCGGCGCGGATGAGAACGACCTGGACGACATCTCCTCCCTGGCGGGGATCATCGAGGGCGTGGACTGCGGCGCGGTGCTCCGGGAGCTGAAGGACGGCGAGTGGAAGCTGAGCCTGCGCACCGGGGCCAACGGCCGGGTAAACGCCACCAGGGCCTGCGGCCTCCTGGGCGGCGGCGGCCACGCCATGGCTGCGGGAGCCACCCTCCACGGGACCCTGGAGGAGGTCAAGCGCCAGGTCCTGGACGCCATTGATCAGGTTGCCGAAAATTGATACGAAAAGAGCCGCCTTCTTACGAAAGCGGCTCTTTCCTTTGATGGAGAAGATTGAGGAAAAACGATACAACAGTTTAGGTTTCTCTCCTAAACTGGATTTATTTTACCAGTTTTGATTACTTTTTGTCAATGTTGATCTTGCATAAAATTTCTCTTGAAGCCTGCTTTCTATCGTGATAATTGCCAAAAACAGGCTCCTAAATTTGGAAGAAAAGACAGTTGACAGTTCTCCTTTCCGCCGCTCACAGACGGAGGGCCTGCTCTTTTCCGTCCACGAATACCGCCTTCAGCGCCAGATCATGATCCAGCACCACCAGGTCGGCGGCCCGGCCCGCCTGGATCGTTCCGGCCTTCAGGCCGACGGCCAGCGCGGGGGCGGTGGAGGCGGCATACACGGCCTCCGCCAGAGGCAGGCCGAAGCGCGTCACGTTGCGCACCGCGTCCAGCAGGGAGATGGAGGACCCGGCCAGGGTGCCGTCCAGCAGGGTGGCCTTGTGATCCTTCACCACGATGGGCTGGCCGCCCAGCTCATAGTTGCCGTCGGGCATTCCCGCACAGCGCAGGGAGTCGGAGATCAGGTTCAGCTTGTCCC
>CANDKT010000177.1 GCA_947385365.1 uncultured Bacillota bacterium
GATTGCTCCCACGGGATTTTAAGTCCCGGGCGTCTGCCAATTCCGCCACTCCGGCGTTCCGGTTCCTCTCAACGTCCTAGCTAGAATACCACATTTCACTCTTCCTGTCAAGCACAAAATTTCCCCTTTTTCCGCGCGGCCTCCATGCATGAAACCCTTCGCTTTCTGTTATCCTAAACGCGCATAGATTTTTTCCGTATCCACCCCCTTCGGGGGTGGATACTGGTCCACTTTTCCCTTAGCATCTACCCTCTTCGGGGGCGGATACTGGTCCGCTTTCCCTTGGCATCCACCCCTTCGGGGGCGGATACTGTGTCAGTTTTCCCATTTTTCAAGGAGGAATCCGTGAAATGGTATGGTTTTGGTCCTTCGTTCTCTACAGTTTCCTGGGGTTTTTGCTGGAACTCGCTTTCGCCCGGCTCACTGGAAGCAGACCGGATCGAAAATGTTTGGTACTGCTGCCGCTCTGCCCGGTGTACGGATTGGGAGCCTGTGCGATCTTACTTCTGCCTCCGGCAGTACGGGAAACGCCTCTGGTCCTGTTTGCCGCAAGCGTTCTGATCTCCTCCGCGGTGGAATACGCCGTCGCGGTCTTCTACGAGCAGACCATGAAGGTCTCCTTCTGGGACTACCGCGGGTTGCCCTGGAATCTGCATGGCAGAGTCTGTCTGCTCTTCTCGTTAGCCTGGGGGGTACTGGCTCTGCCTATGGCGCGCTGGCTGCACCCGCTCCTGGCCCCGCAGTTGGCGAAGATCCCGGCTCCGGTTTCCTGGATAGCGGCGTTCACGCTGGCAGCGGATCTACTGTTCTCCTTCGTTCTGCTCCGCCGCACAGGGTCCCGGGACTGTCTGCGCTGGTATGAGCGTCCCGTTTGACTCCGCAAAAAAACGCCGCCGGAATATTCCGGCGGTGTTCGCTCACTCCTCGAACTCCTCGTAGTCGTCGTACTCCGACGCGCACACGCCGCGCTGGAGTTTTCCTTTGGCGCAGCCGCACAGCTGGCTGAGGTCGTCCCAGTAGGCGATAACGGCGCAGATGACCGCGGCCAGGGACAGCGACAGCGCCACGATCTTCAAAACAAGGCGGGCAATCTTCATAATAATCGGTTCCTCCTCAACTAAGATAAGAATGCTCAGAAAGCCTCTTGTTCTTAGTTTACATGATACGGGAGAAAATTACAATCGTTTTTCAAAATTTTCACGGTTCAAATTCTCCGCGCTGTTTTTCCGGGTCCGGCGGGCAGGCGCGGTACACCGCGCCGCACTCGGCTGGGACGTCCCGCAGCTGCATCAGCTGTTCCACGGTGACGAAACAGTAACCTCGTTCCAGTAGGATGTCCACGCACCGCAGGGCCGCTTCCACGGAGCTTTCGTAGATGTCGTGGAGTAAAATAATGTCGCCGTCTCCGACGTGTTCCACCACGGCGGAGACGATACGATCTACATTCTGATCTTTCCAGTCCTCCGGGTCCACCGACCACAGCACCAGCGGGCTGTCCGCCCACTGTTCTGCGGCGGCGTCGAACTGCCCGTAGGGCGGTCGGAGCCAGAAGGTCTCCCCGCTGTTGAGTACGTCGGCCAAACGGCTCCGGGTCCGGCCTACCTGCAAGTCGAAGTCCTGCCGGGACAGCCCGGAGACCGCGATGTGATCGTAAGTGTGTACCCCGATCTGGTGTCCGGCGGCGTCCATACGGCGAACTAAGTCCTCACAGCCTTCGACGCAGCTGCCCACCAGGAAAAAAGTGGCGCAGACTTCCCGCTGCTCCAGGCCGTCCAGCAAACGGCCCGTCGTGCGGAGCCGCGGGCCGTCGTCGAAGGTCAACGCCACCAACGGCGGGTCGTCTTCCAACTCCACCTGCACCGGCGCGCCAGCAGGCCGGGCTCCCGCCGACCACGGGCCGGGCTGCAAGATCAACGCGATCCCCGCCGATAACAGCCCCAATCGAACCGCTCGCTCCAGACTCCGCTGGAAACGGCTGTGCCGTTCAAACCCCTTTCCTTCCACCTGACCCGCTCCTTTCCCCTCGCCGTGTTGTCCTTAGTATGCGGCAGCGGCAAAGGCTTTTGCGCGGCAATTTCTGACATCGCGACCGTCTGTCTCCTGAAAACGACCGACCGTCCAAAAAGGGTAGACGGTCCGCGTCAAACAGGGTATACTGCACTTACAACGGCCGCGAACGGCGGAAGGAGTCGCATGTATGGAAGTTGAGATCCAACTGGAACCGGGACGTCAGGAACCGAAAATCGTCCTGCTGGCCGGCGAGGTGAGCGAAGAACTGCTTCGGCTCAAGCGGGAGCTGTCCGGTCTGACGTTCGGCCCGCTTCCGGTGTGGGACGGGGAACGGGCGTTGCGGCTACCGCAGGAAGAATTTCTCCGCTTCTACACCGAGGGCAAAGGCGTCGCGGCGCAGACGGCCCGTTCCGTCTACGGGGTCCGCCTGCGGCTGTACGAGTTGGAGGAGATTTTAGACAAGCGGCGTTTCGTGCGCATATCCAACTCGGAGATCATCAATCTGGATCGGGTCACGGCGGTGGATCTGTCTCTGGCGGGCACCATCCGCATGACGCTGGACGGGCAGACGTCCGCCTACGTCTCCCGGCGGTATGTGAAGAAGATCAAGGACACTTTAGGTATGAGGGGGCGTTCCAAATGAACGAACAGAAAATCGGTCTATGGGTCCGGCTGGCGGTCGGATTTTTGCTGGGTGCGGTACTGGCCCCGGCGGTAGTGTATTTTATCGGTTCGTTATGGGTCGCGGCGGAGTCCGGCGCGGGGCAGACGGCTGGGTCCTTATGGGCGGCACGCCTGCCGCCGGTCCCGGTCACCGCCGCTATGGTGGATTGGATCGGCTCCCCGCTGGCGGCGTTGACGCTCCAATCTCTGCTGGGCGGGATCGTCGGCGCGTTGGCTGCGTTGGCTTCGCTCCCCTTCGCGGAAGACGGGCGGCAGTTGATGCGCAACTCCTTCCTCCACTTCCTGGCCACCTCTGCGGCGTTCGCGGCGTTGCTGTGGGTCTGCCGATGGGTGGACCGGCCCCGTTACATTTTGTTGTGGGTGCTTCTGCTGGCGGTACTCTACGTCTTGATCTGGCTGGGACGCTGGATCGGCTGGTACTTGGAAGTCATGCAGCTGCGCACGCTGCTGGGCTTAGCTCCGGGACCCTCCCCACTGAAATGGCGGGAGACGCTTCCTTATCTGCCCTTCATCCTCCTGGCCTGTAATCTGCTGCCGCTGGCTCTGTTCTGGATCGACCGCAATATCGTTATTGACGTCCCGGTCCTATCCGGCGTGATCCTCCCCTTCCTGCTGCTGCCCATCGTCGGGTTCTTCTCTGGGGTGTCGCTGGGGAAACGACAGGGACTCTGCCCGCTCTACCCCGCCGCCTGCTTCGCGTGCTACCTGCCTAACGTCTGGCTGTTGTTCAACAGCTCCGCGCTGTTCCACTGCTTTCTCGTAGCCGTCCCCGCGCTGATCGGCAACGTCACCGGCTGGCTATTCGCCCGGCGTTCCGCCTGAAAAAATGCCTGTGTCTCATAAAAGGAGCGTGTCGCAGGTCTTGTACGCCCCTTTGCTTCCATTAGAAGCGTTTCATTAAGAGTTCAACGCCTCGTCCTGGAGCTTGTCAAAGGCAGCCATG
>CANDKT010000178.1 GCA_947385365.1 uncultured Bacillota bacterium
AACAACAACGTGACATACTCCCCCGCCCCCAGACCGGAAGCGGCCAGAGGTGTCGCGGACGCCAACGCGTCCACACTGTTTTCCGGTATCGGATAGCTGGCCATCTTACTGGCAAAGCCTACCGCCAACGCGATACGGCCTACAATGGCGGGGTTGGCGAAGTTGTAGCCCAGACCGCCGAAGAGCTGCTTGATGATGACAATCGCAATGAACGCGCCTACGATAGCCATCCACCAGGGAAGGCTGGCAGGCAGGTTGAAGGCCAACAGCATACCGGTGACAACTGCGGACAGGTCGTCAATGGGGACTTCCCGGCCCATCAGCTTGCAGTAGGCCCACTCGAAAAAGACGCAGGACACCACCGTCACAACGGTGAGAATCAGAGACTTGATGCCGAAGATCAGCACGGAGGCTACCAGTGTCGGCACCAACGCCAGACACACCCGGCCCATGATCTTCTGCGTGCTGTCCGGACTGGTGATGTGCGGCGCGGCAGTGACGATCAGCTTGTTTGCCATTACTTTTTACCCCCATTCTTCATCATGATCTTGGCCAGGGCAATGGAGGGCGCCAGAGGCCGCTTGGCAGGACACACAAACGAACAGGTCCCGCAGCTCATGCACAGGTCCGCGTTCAACGCTTGAAGCAGCTCTACGTTGCCGTCGTGGTACGCCTGCACGATCTCCTTGGCGGACAGACCCAGCGGGCAGGCGTTGGTGCAGCGGCCGCAGTGGATGCAATTGCTCTCTTTCGGCACCTGCGCCCACTTTTTGGAGAACGCCAACACGGCGTTGTTGTTTTTCAGCACAGGTTGGGACAGATCCGCGATGCAGTTGCCCATCATAGGACCGCCGTAGAGGACTTTGCCCGGCTCGTCCGTCAGACCGCCGCAGAAATCCAGCAGCTCCTGGACCGGCGTACCAATGATGACCTCCACGTTCCGCGGCTCCTTGACGATATCGCCGTCCACGGTCAGACGCTTGGTGGTCAGCGGCATACCGGTTTTCAAATACTTGCCCACGAAGGCTACGGAGGTGACGTTCATCACCACCACGCCTACGTCGGAGGGCAGACCAGGGAAGGGAACTTCCCGTCCGGTACAGTTCTCGATCAGAACTTTTTCCGCGCCCTGCGGGTAACGGCAAGGCAGCGTCTTGACCTCCACGCCGGAGGGGACCGCCTGCTGCATTTTCGCAATCGCTTCCGGCTTGTTGCCCTCGATGCCGATCACGCAGTGGGCGATGTTCAGGTACTTCATCACCGCCTTGACGCCTTCCAGAATGAACTCGGTGTCTTCCAGAAGACAGCGGTTGTCGGAGGTGATGAACGGCTCGCATTCCGCGCCGTTGATGATGAGCGTGTCGATCTCATCCAAGTTTTTGGGGGCCAGCTTGACCGCTGTCGGGAAACCCGCGCCGCCTAAACCAACCAATCCGCTGGCGCGGACGGCGTCCTGGAAGGACTTCAGGTCGGTGACAGTGGGGGGCGCGATGGACGGGTCGACCGTCTGTTTGCCGTCGGGGATGATGACCACCGCGGTCTGGACCGCGCCGTTCGGCGCGGTGATGGTGGTGATGCCGTCCACCACGCCGGACACGCCGGAGTGGATATCGGAGGAGACAAAACCGCCGGATTTGCCTACGATGGTGCCCACGTACACTTGGTCACCCTTGGCTACGGCAGGCGCTGCCGGCGCACCGATATGCTGGGACATGGACAGGACGATCTTCGACGGCAGAGGCATCACTACCGTCTCAAGACTGGACGTCCGTTTTTCATGCGGAACGCCAGCGCCCTGTGCGGAACGCTTGAGAAATTTACTCATTCAGATTTCAACCTCCCTATACTGCTGTTGCTGGGACCGGAGCGCAAGACCAACTCCGTTCTACGGCACGCACTCTCCGATGGCGAGTCCGCACCGAAACGGTCCGCCTCTTCCCCGAACGTGGTCCGCGCCCATTTGCGTCCTACGGACGCTTGGCAAACCCGTTTCCCGGCCCGCATGTTCGCCGGTTCTCAGGCAAAACAGTGACCGGAACGGTTTGCTCATGGACTCTATCATACACCGTTCCCCATAAAATTGCAAGATTCTTATCTAATAAAATCACATTTTTCCAAAACTGCTTTGTCATTTTTGACGAGTCTTTTCCTCTTCTGCCTCAAGTTGGTTGGCCAGCTCCTCCAGGATATCCCGGTATTCCTCCGCCTGCTTGAAGAGCTGCGCCCGTCTCCTTTGCGTCCGCGCATCGCCTCCGATCTCCGACGCCAACGCCGCCAGACGGCTGTTGACATACTGCGCCTTCTCCTGCAACTCCGAGACTTCCTGCTCCTCCACCCACTTTTTCCGGAGTTTTGAGGGCTGGCGCCGGATCGCATAAAGAGCAATCCAGTCTTGGCACTGATGTAAAGATTCAACGGCCCCTACCCCTGCGACAACCGCCAGCACGATCCCAAATAAAATAAGATTCAACTCGGACAGCAGCTCCTGCGCCCCACTGAGCGTGTCCGCCCAACCCGGCCACACCTTGACCACCTTCCCGAACAGCTGACGCTCCGTGATGGGGATCTCCTCTCCTGTCATCATATTCCGCCCTACCAGAAGGAATGTCTCTCCGTCCGCTCCCTGCTCCTTGGACAGCACCCGCGTCTCCATCTCCGCGCGCTCCTCCAGGTTCCAGCAGACCACCTTGTCCCCCTGCTCCACGTCCTGAATCCTACAGCGTTTCGCCAGCACCAGATCGCCTTGGCCCAGATCAGGCCACATCCAACCATCGGCGATATCCAACCGGAAACCTAAAAAGTAAACCGCTCCGTTCTCCGCTCGGATATTGGGCCGCAGCCCGTGCCAGACCTGGACGACCTTGCTGTGCAGCATATCGCTGGTGACAGGTTCCGGGTCCGAGTCTTGGTTCGCGTCCCCCTGCATCTGTAAGTATGGCTGACCTTGGCTGTCGGTCCCCTTCTCAATCACCCGGTGCGAGATGATGATATCTCCACTGCGGTAGTTGATGATATCCCCTACCGCGACCTCCTCCATGCTGCAAGGTTTGGTCAGGGTCAGGTCGTCCAGACCAATCGCGGGCCACATGGACCCAGTCGTCACACAGCACAGCTTGCCGCCTGTGAGGAACGTCGGCGCACAGCACAGAGCAACCACCAAAGCTGCCGCCAGCGCCAGATATCTGGTCTCCCTGGAGATGATCCAATCCGCCGCCTCTTGCAGCGCCCTCACCGGGCGCAGCAAAAACGCCGCCAGTTGAAACACCATCCATAGGAGCAGTACGATGACAAACAGAATGATATGAAACACGCCCGCGAACAGAAAGAACAGATACAAAATCTGAAACACGATACCATCCCCCTCTTTCGTTTTACTTTCCAGGGGCCCGGAAAAGGACCGAAAAAAAGTCCGCCTTCCGGCGGACTTTTTTCCTCTGGTCGAAATCAGCCCTGCTGCTCGCGCATCTTCGCGAAGCACTCGCTGCAGTAGACGGGCCGGTCAGACTTGGG
>CANDKT010000179.1 GCA_947385365.1 uncultured Bacillota bacterium
GACAAGTTGTTCCCTACCGATGAGGGCACTCCGCAAGGCGGTGTGATTTCTCCGATTCTGGCCAACATGGCGCTGGACGGGATACAAAAAGTCCTGTCTGACCGCTTCCATACCAACCGGCTGGGCAAAATTGACCTGCGCTTTAAAAACGCCCACAAGGTCAATCTGGTGCGCTATGCGGACGATTTTATCGTGACAGCGGCAACGCCAGAAATCGCAGAGGAAGCAAAGATGCTGATTCGTGATTTCTTAGGGACCAGAGGTTTGGAACTGTCGGAAGAAAAGACACTGATTACCCATATTGACAATGGATTTGATCTGCTGGGCTGGACATTCCGCAAATTCAAGGGGAAGTTGATTGTAAAGCCATCCAAGAAAGCGGTCAAAACCCTGTGTGCAAATCTGCACGATACAGTTCTCGGACGCGGCAAGGCGTGGAAGCAGGAAGACTTGATCCGCAGGCTCAACCAACAGCTTCGCGGCTGGGCGAACTACCATCAGTCTGTCTGCGCAAAAGACACATTCTCTCTGATTGACCATCTTCTCTTTGAAATGCTGCGGAGATGGTCAAAACGCCGCCACCCGACAAAGAACCGCAAGTGGATTGTCAATCACTACTGGCATAGTAAAGGACTGCGGCACTGGATATTCTCGTCAGGCGAGGTGGAGTTACTCTCCCTGGGAGATGTTCCCATCGTGCGGCATACGAAAATACGAATGGACGTAAACCCGTATCTGGACACCGAATATTTTGCCCACCGCAAATCCCTGCAGGGCATGAAACGGCTGACCGGACGGTACAAAAAGATTTGGAGAAATCAAAATGGGCTCTGTTATCACTGCGGCCTGCCTATGGATATCAGCGAGGAACGAGAGATGTTCTTCAAACTTCCACTGTCCATGGGCGGCAAGGACGAGGTCCCCAATATGGCCTATGTCCACAAATATTGTCAATCTGCTTTCCTGGAACGCCGCGCGAAAGTGTGATGAAATGCTTGAGCCGTATGACGGGAAACCGTCACGTACGGTTCTTAGGCGGGAAAGTGGGAGTAATCCCACCGACCTAGCCGGCACGATTTTTGGTGGTTTCGCACCGAACAGTCAGACGGCGGAAGTTCTCTCCAAAGCTCTGGGCAGTCAAACGGTGCAGGGTGGTTCCATCAGCAGAGGAAAAGGCGATTCCAGCCAATCGTTGCAAATGGTGGAACGTCCGCTTATGACACCCGATGAGCTGAAAGCGATTCCCAAGGGGCAGTTTGTCGTTATGAAGACGGGCACACATCCGATGCAGACCCGGCTTCGTTTGTTTCTGGACTGGGGCATCACCTTCGGCGAGCCCTACCAGACACCGGAGCACGGACAGCGGAAGGTTTACTATGCGGACCGGCGTGAGTTGGAGGCGGCGATCCTCCAGAAATATCCGTCGCCCCAGGCGTCGTCCGCTCCATCGGCCATCCCATCAAAAGCCGCAGAGCACCCCGGAGGAAAGTACGACGCCCACCGCTCCCGCCGGACGGAGGGCGGGGGATCGTCTATGCGGACGTGAGGTGGCGGTATGGGGTACTTCAATTCGATTTATTCTTCGGAGCTTCCCCACCGGGCGCGGGCGGTCTATATGTACCTCAAGGACCGTGCCGATAAGGACGGGACCTGCTGGCCGTCCATTCGAACCATTTCTCGGGAGTTGGGCCTCTCCCGCGCTACGGTCTGTCGGGCGCTGGATGACCTCTGCAAAGCCGGACTGATCTCCCGCGAACAGCGCTGGCGGGAGAATGGCGGGAAAACTTCAAACCTTTACAAACTTTTATAGGGCGCATTGCAGGAGAGCAGACTTCCCGCCAAGGGGGAGGTTTGCTCTCCTGCTGATACGTGCCTCGTCTCACTGTGCGACATCCAGAAGGGAAAACTTTAGGATTTAGGACAGAGAAAGAACAATATAGACACTTACAGGAGGACTTTTAGATGAAGAAATTTTATCAGCTCAAGAAGAAGCTGTCCCTGCTGTTGGTCACGGCGCTGACCCTGGGCCAGCTCAGCGCTCCGGCGCTTGCCGCCGGGACTACGGAGACCACCGGCAGCGAGGACGGCAAGACCACCACCATCACCACGGAGATCACCTGGTCCAGTCCGGAGGGCGAGGAGCCTGTGGTGGAGGGTAGCACGGTCACGACCGAGACCACCGTCGTGGACGATGAGGGCCGTGTGACCCAGGAGAGCGGCAGCGAGAAGGGACATGAGAGCACCACGACCACGGCTCGGACGAGTGAGGTCACGGTGAAGGACAGGGAACCTGTGACCAAAACGAAGACCGGCGAAACTGTCACCACCGAAACCAACGGCAAGTTTGAAACGGTGGACAAGTCTCAAACGTCCACCACCGACGCGACTGATCCTATTTTTTCTGATAAGAGCGACATCACCATCAACCTGACTCCCGGCAGCACTGTCACGGGAATAGCGGCGGTGGACCGGGAAGCGCTCGTGAAACAGCTTTCCCGTCCCGATGCGGAGGACTGTGATATCACCGATCCAGAGAGCGGCGAGGTCACTGGGCACAAGACGGTGACGGTGGAGGACGTTCTGGATGAGGATGGAGCTATAATTGGTTACACTTCTACGTCCACAGTGGAAACTTCCGCCACCAAGATTCTACCGGATAATGCTTCCAGTGCGGAACCTCCCACGATGCCCGAACCCCAGGAGCCGGTTACTGACGAGAACGGTGTGACCACCAAAGTGGAGGTCCAGCCGGTCTATGACGACGCTGGAAATCTCACCGGCTACCAGACCATTGAGACGAAAACCAGTAGCATCGAAACGGAGGTTTCCGAGGTTACCTTACCGGAACGCTCCACTGAAAGTGAGATCGTCGACTGCGATGGAAACGTTCGAACTGCGGTCGAGACCCAGCGCGGTACCAAGAATACCAACACACTCACTGAAGTCACCGATGTGACGATCACCACCGTGACCTTCACGGAAATTGTTGGTGGCGCTGTCACGACCACGACCAGGGCCACCACTACAGAAACAAAGCGGATTGCTGTCAGCGACCGTACTGTTACCGCTGAAATGGGGAGCGTCACCGCTGGTAAAAATGACGGCATCCTTGAGACGAATGGCATCAAAGCAGATGTGAAAGGACCTGACCTGGGCAAAACAGACCAGAAAACTGATCTCCATCACCGGGCGGACAAGGGCAGCGCGGAGTTTGATCCGGCAGGTTATGACTTCCAGTGGCTGGGCAAATACGGTCTGGAGAGTGCCATTCGGGTGGATGCGGTCAAGACGGATGAGAACGGTAGCACTTCTTCCAGCGACAGATGGCAGGCCCACCAGTACGTCCTGGTGGACAAGGACGGCAACGAGCACTACGTCTACTGCGCGGATTTCTCTGCTGATCCCCTGGTGGGTTTCCGCTACGAAATGGAGAATGTGGAAGACGCCGCTTACTATGACAGCGAGGCGGCGGCGCATATCCGGGCCATCGCTCAGAAGGGTTACTGGG
>CANDKT010000180.1 GCA_947385365.1 uncultured Bacillota bacterium
GGGAGTTCCTGGACCGCCTGTTCAACGTGGCCCTCCCCCGCGTCCGCGACTTCCGCGGCATCTCCGCCGACGCCTTCGACGGCCGCGGCAACTACGCCCTGGGCGTCAAAGAACAGCTCATCTTCCCCGAGATCGAGTACGATAAAATCGACAAGATCCGCGGCATGGATATCGTGATCTGCACCACCGCCCAGACCGATGAGGAAGCCCGCGAACTGCTCAAGCAGATCGGCGCGCCCTTCGCCGGCCGCTAAGAGGAGGATTGACATGGCTAAGAAATCTATGATCCTGAAACAGCAGCGGACCCCTAAGTTCTCCAGCCGCCGCTACAACCGCTGCAAACTGTGCGGCCGCCCCCACGCGTACCTCCGGGACTACGGCATCTGCCGTATCTGCTTCCGGGAACTGGCTTACAAAGGCCAGATCCCCGGCGTCAAAAAAGCGTCCTGGTAAAACCATACACCCCCTCCGGGAAGGGGCCGTGACCGGCCCCTTCCCGATAAAATCTTTCCACGCGCCCGCGCGTGCGTGCCAAAAAACCCTTGTCTTCCCGGAAAACCCGGAGTATAATAAGGCGATTGTGCCACGGTCAAACCCGCCCCGTGCGGTTTTGATAGATCACCCCGCGCCTGCCCCAACCAGGCGCACAAGGCGGTCAATAGGTCGGGGACCGCCTAGCCCCGATACCTTGCCGCCTGTACCGGCCCCTCGTGTACAAGGACCCGCCGGTAATCTTGATAGGAGGTAACCACTCATGCAAATCACGGACCCCATTGCGGATATGCTCACCCGCATCCGCAACGCAAACAACGCAAAACATGACTCCGTGGACGTGCCCGCGTCCAACATGAAAAAGTCCATCGCCCAGATCCTGCTGGAAGAAGGCTACATCAAAAACTTCCAGCTCATCGACGACGGAACCCAGGGCGTCATCCGCATCACGCTGAAGTACGGCGCGGGAAAAGAGAAAGTCATCTCCGGCCTGCGCCGGGTGTCCAAGCCCGGTCTGCGCGTCTACGCCGGCGCGGACGAATTGCCGAAAGTCCTGCGCGGACTGGGCGTGGCCATCGTTTCCACATCCAAGGGCGTCATGACCGACAAAAAGGCCCGTCAGGCCCACGTCGGCGGCGAAGTCCTGGCATTTGTCTGGTAAGGAGGGTTATAGGAATGTCGAGAATTGGTAGAGCGCCTATCGCCATCCCCGCTGGCGTGGAGATCAAGGTGGAAGACAACAACGTCGTCACCGTCAAAGGTCCCAAAGGTTCCCTGACCCAGCAGTTCAACCCCAATATGACCATCTCCGTCGAGGGCGCGGAACTCAAAGTCACCCGCCCCAACGACGCAAAAGAAAACCGCTCCCTGCACGGCCTGACCCGCACGCTGCTGCACAATATGGTGGTGGGCGTCACCGAAGGCTTCAAAAAAGAGCTGGACGTCAACGGCGTGGGCTACCGCGTCACGAAAGAAGGCTCCAAACTGGTCATGAACCTGGGCTTCTCCCACCAGGTCGTCGTGGAAGAGGTCCCCGGCATCACCATCGAGGTCCCCGGCCCCAACAAGATCATCATCCACGGCTGCGATAAACAGCAGGTCGGCCAGTTCGCCGCCGAGGTCCGCGAAAAACGGCCCCCCGAACCCTACAAGGGCAAGGGCATCAAGTATACCGACGAGGTCATCCGCCGTAAGGCCGGTAAGACCGGCGCCAAGAAGTAAGGAGGTGTGCCACTATGATTAACCGACCCGATACCCGCTCCCAACGGCTGAAACGCCATAAGCGCGTGCGCGCGAAGATTTCCGGCACGCCCGAGCGTCCCCGCCTCAACGTCTTCCGCAGCGAGACCAATATCTACGCCCAGATCATCGACGACGTCAACGGCGTGACCCTGGTCTCCGCGTCCTCCCTGGAAAAGGACTTCTCCTGCGACGGCACCAAGTCCGACGCCGCCAAACAGGTGGGCGTCAACGTGGCCCAGCGCGCGAAAGCCAAGGGCATCGACACCGTGGTGTTCGACCGCGGCGGCTACGTCTACCACGGCCGCGTGAAAGCGCTGGCCGAGGGCGCCCGCGAGGGCGGCCTGCAGTTCTAAGGGAGGAGGAATTAAACTATGCCTAGATTTGAGAGAGAACCCAGCGAGTTCGTCGAAAAGCTGGTCTACCTGAACCGCGTCTCCAAAACCGTCAAGGGCGGCCGCGTGGCCAAGTTCTCCGCCCTCATGGTCGTCGGCGACGAAAAAGGCCGCGTGGGCTTCGGCCTGGGTAAGGCCGCCGAGGTCCCCGAGGCCATCCGCAAGGGCATCGAAGACGCCAAGAAAAATATGATTACCGTCTCCCTGTCCGGCACCACCATCCCCCACGAGGTGATCGGCGAGTTCGGCGCGGGCCGCGTGCTGATGAAACCCGCCGCCCCCGGTACCGGCGTCATCGCCGGCGGCCCCGTGCGCGCCGTCATGGAAGCCATCGGCATCAAGGATATCCGTACCAAATGCCTGCGCTCCAATAACCCGCAGAACGTGGTCTCCGCCACCTTCCAGGGGCTGAAATCCCTGCGTACCCCGGAGGAAGTCGCCCGTATCCGCGGCAAAAGCGCCGAAGAGATCTTGGGTTAAGGAGGGGCAAACATGGCTAATTTGAAGATCAAACTGGTCAAGAGCCTGAACGGCCGCATCGCCAAGCATAAGGCGACCGCCGAGGCTCTGGGCCTCCGCAAAATCGGCGACACCACCGTGCAGCCCGATAACGAGGCAACCCGCGGCAAAATCGCCCACATCGGCTACCTGCTCCAAGTCACCGAGGAAAACTAATCAAGGAGGCGCAACGACATGAATCTGCATGAACTCTCCCCCGCCGCCGGTTCCAACCCCAAAGCCTACCGCAAAGGCCGCGGCGCAGGTTCCGGCAACGGGAAAACCGCCGGGCGCGGCCATAAAGGCCAGTGGGCCCGCTCCGGCGGCGGCGTCCGCGTGGGATTCGAAGGCGGCCAGATGCCCTTGGCCCGCCGCCTGCCCAAACGCGGCTTCCACAATATCTTCGCCAAACCCCTGGAAGCCATCAACGTCTCCGCCCTCGAAAAATTCGAGGACGGTACCGTCGTCGATGCGCAGGCCCTCCTGGACAAGGGCATCCTCTCCAAGTGCCAGTACGGCGTCAAGATCCTCGGCAACGGCGAACTCTCCAAAAAACTCATCGTGAAAGCCTCCGCTTTCTCCGCTTCCGCGAAGAAGAAAATCGTGGCTGCCGGCGGCAAGTGGGAGGTGGTCTGACCTATGTTTCAGACCATCCGCAACGCCTGGGCCGTGCCTGAGCTGAAAAAGAAAATGCTCTTCACCGTCTTCGCACTGCTCATCTTCCGCCTCGGCGCGGCCATCCCCGTCCCCTATATCGACTCCGAATCCCTGCGCTCCTATATGGACCTCCAGAGCGGCACCATCCTGGGCCTCATGAACGCCATGAGCGGTTCCGCCTTCTCTATGGCCACCGTCTTCGCCCTGTCCATCCAGCCC
>CANDKT010000181.1 GCA_947385365.1 uncultured Bacillota bacterium
ATCGTTAAACTCCTGGGCCAGCTGTCCGATTTCATCGCTGCTGCCCACCTGCACCCGGACCGTATAGTCTCCCCTGGAAAAGCTTTGGGTCGCCGCCAGCATATCTCTTAGGGGCTTGACCATCCGGGCGGTGACAAAATAGATGACGATAAACGCGATGACCACCATGGTCAAAGAACTTAACAGGAACATATTTAAAAGCTGGCCCAAAAATACGCTTAGGCTTTTGGAAGAGGCGCTGACGAAAACAAAGCCGGTAATCTGCCCGTTGGGAAGACCGATGGGGCGCGCCACGGTGTAATTTCGCTTTTTATAAGCGCCGCCTAACCGTCCGGTATCCTGAAAGCTGCCGGACGCTGCCTGCTTGAGCACCGCCTCCGGGATCTTCGCCGGCGACGCGGCAAAAATTTCCTCATTGGTGCAGATTAAAATCTTCCCCTCGGTGTCGGAGAGAAAAATCGTCGCCTCAATGGCGTCGGCCAATACGGTATACACCGAATCGAGGGTGGTTTCATCAATATATAAATAGTTGTTTTTCTGATAGTCGGTCAGAGTTAAGACGGTCGCCTGATCGACGTAGCGGTCCAGCACCTTCAGTTTATCGCCCCGAAAATACTGAGAGGCAAAGCCCATCAGCAATGCCCCCAAAACGGTGATGCTGGCTAAAATGATCCCAACGCAGATGGTAAAATACTTGGTGAAAAGGTTTTTCTGCATTTTTAGCCCTCCTCAAAGAGAAAACCGCGGCGGACTGCCCAACAAGGCCCGGGCAATCCGCCGCGAAAAGTTTCCATCGTTTTTTGCGGACTATTCTTTTACCTCAAACTTATAGCCTACGCCCCAGACGGTTTTTAACACCCATTTGTCCGAAACGCCCTCCAGCTTTTCCCGAAGGCGCTTGACATGTACATCCACCGTTCTGGAATCGCCGTAATACTCAAATCCCCAGACCTCGTCCAGCAGCTGGTCGCGGGTGTACACCCGGTTGGGATTGCTGGCCAGATGGTACAAAAGTTCCAGTTCCTTGGGCGGCGTATCCACCACCTTGCCGTCTACCTTCAGTTCATATTTGGTCATATTGACCACCAGCTTGTCGTAGCTGACCTCTTTCACGTCGTTTTCCGAAGCGCTTTTGCCGGTGCGGCGCATCACCGCCTTAATCCGGGCGACAATTTCCTTGGTCTCAAAGGGCTTGACCACATAATCGTCGGCCCCCAACTCCAGCCCAAGCACCTTGTCAAAGGTTTCACCCTTGGCGGTGATCATGATAATCGGGCATTCGGATTTTTTTCGGATCTCCCGGCAGACCTGCCAGCCGTCCAGCCGGGGCATCATCACATCCAGCAGGATGATGTCAGGGGCTTCCGCCGAAAAGCGGGCTAGCGCCTCCTCTCCATCTCCAGCCAGCACCACCTGGAACCCTTCCTTCACCAGGTAAAGCCGCAACAATTCGCAGATATTTTTGTCGTCGTCCGCAACCAGGACCTTTCCCATCGCCATCTTTTTACCTCCTTGCCAGTACCAAAACGGGCTGCCGCCGCCTTCTACCATACCATTATACCCGAAAAAAAGCGCGAAAGGTTACAAATTTATAAACCTTTTGGGGATATTCTGAAACCGCTCTTGCCGATCCCGTTTTTTCTATGTATAATTATAGTCTATGGGCGGCCGTTTGTACAGAGGCCGCCGGGGATAAGGGCGCGTTTTTACCCGGCAGAATCCGGGGCGCGAGACCCAGTTTTTCGGAAAGGACGAAGCTTTCATATGAAATTAGGCATTGTAGGACTGCCGAACGTAGGAAAATCCACATTATTCAACGCGATAACAAACGCGGGAGCAGAGAGCGCAAACTATCCCTTCTGCACGATAGAGCCGAAAGCGGGGATGGTGGCGGTCCCTGACGAGCGTCTGGACCGATTGGCGGAGATATACGAGCCGGATAAGAAGACGCCTGCGGTTATAGAGTTTGTAGATATCGCCGGGCTGGTAAAGGGCGCGAGCCAGGGCGCGGGATTAGGGAACAAATTTCTTGCGAACATCCGGGAGAGCGACGCGATCGTGCACGTAGTCCGTTGCTTTGACGATGAGAACATTATGCACGTAGTAGAGGACGCCAGCACGAACGTCCCTGTAGACCCGTTGGGAGACATAGAGACGATAGACCTGGAGCTGATGATGGCGGACCTGGAGATGGTGAACCGCCGAGTAGAGAAAGCGGTAAAGGCGGCGAAGGGAGACAAGAAATACCTGCACGAGGCGGAAGTTTTCAAGTCGCTCGCGGAGCATCTGAACGGAGGAAAATCAGCCCGGACGTTTGAAGCAGAAAAAGAGGACCTTGCGCTGATCATGACCTGCGATCTGCTGAGTCTGAAGCCAGTGATATACGCGGCGAACACGGATGAAGAAGGCTTTGCGAATCTGGAAGGAAACGCCCACTATCAGAAGGTCTGCGAGGTAGCGAAGGCGGAAGGAGCGCAGGTATTGCCGATATGCGCGAAGCTGGAGGAAGAGATCGCGGGCTTGGAAGGCGACGAGAAGCAGATGTTTCTGGAAGAGCTGGGGGTAAAGGAATCGGGACTGGACCGTCTGATCAAGTGCTCATATGACCTGCTGGGCCTGATATCGTTTCTGACGTACGGGAAAGACGAATGCCGCGCGTGGACGATTCGGAAGGGAACAAAGGCTCCCCAGGCAGCAGGAAAGATACACACGGATATTGAGCGAGGCTTCATCCGTGCGGAGGTACTGGCGTATACGGACATGGAGAAATGCGGCAGTGTACCGGCGGCGAAGGAAAAGGGGCTGCTGCGGAGTGAAGGAAAGGAATATATCGTCCAGGACGGCGACATGATTTACTTCCGGTTCAACGTATAAAGAAATAACAGGCAAGGAACGGCTGACGGCTAGCAGGTGCAGCGTCTGAAGGAGGCAGGCAGCAATGTCTGTCTTCTTTCTGCGTATATAGGGGGGACGGAGGCAGGCGTCAAAACTCCCCCCGCCTTGCCGGAAGGAAATGAGAAGCTATAATGAGTCTGATGAAGCGTCGTATGCTTTCAGATAGTACGTGGGATTTCATATAATCGAAGTTTATTGGGGGAATAAAATATGAAGCGAGGGGATGCCAGATTAAGACATCCCCCCGCGTATTTTTAGAACTCCAGATTTTTCCCCTCGCTGTCAAACAGATGGCAGACATTGCCGCTGAAGGTCAGGTTCAGCTTGTCTCCGGCGCGGAAAGAGTCGATATGCTCTCCCTCAGCGTTCATGGTGGGGACAATGACCACCACGTCCTTGCCTTCGGCGTTGGCGTGGAAATGGACTTCGCTGCCCATCATTTCACTGACCTCCACAGCAGCGGTAAGGGTGTTTCCCGACTGCTTGGCAAGCACCATATGGCTGGGCCGGACGCCGAGGGTAATGCTCTGAGAATTGACGTTCTTTGCTGCCAGAGCCTTCTGC
>CANDKT010000182.1 GCA_947385365.1 uncultured Bacillota bacterium
CTCCAGCTGTTCTGGGAACACGTAGTGGGAGTCCACAGTAAACTGGTCTGCCAGGCGTCCCAGGTAGAACAGCCGGGGCAGTGTGGAGCCGCAGGGACAGGGCTGGGTTTCGATCCGCATGAGGTCGTCGGTCCAGTAGCGCAGCAGCGGGAAGCCCTTTTCCCAGAGCGTGGTGTACACAGCTACGCCGGGTTGTCCTGTGGGGACGGGTTTTCCGCTGACGGGGTCCACCAGTTCGATCATGAGGTAGTGGTCCAGGTAGTGCAGGCCGTTTTTTTCGAAGCACTCCCCGGCCATAGGGCCGAACATCTCGCTCATGCCGAACAGGTTGTAGCACTTCGCGTTCCACACCCGTTCCAGCAGGGCCCGGCGTTGGGTTGAGAGGAAGCCTCCGCCCAGGGCCAGCATCCGGACCTGAGAGGTTTGCGCTTTCCGGGTCCATTCCGGGTTGTAGGCCACGGTGGAGACGATGTTGGGGCGGGTAGCCACGACCGTGACCGGCACGCGTTCCACGATATCAATCATATTTTGGGGGAGGGTTCCGGGCAGTTGACGTACCCCGCGCCCACGGTGGCGAACTGCCACAGCATGGTGTGACCCATGACGCCCGTACCGATGGGGGCCATGACGGCGCCGAGGTCCAGTTCGGTAATGCCCAACTTGTCGAAAAACGTGCGGACGAACTGCTCATGGACTGTTTTGTCGTTGCGGTTGTAGATGTAGAAGGTTTTATCTCCGGTTGTTCCGCTGCTGGAGAAGACGCCGTACACGTCTTTCCTTTCGGTGTTGGTACGCTGGAACACGGGGGTTTCCCGGATGGAGTTTTTGTCCATGAAGGGGATCTGGCAGAACGCGTCGTAGGAGGAGAAGGCGTTCGCACCGGTGAGCCGTTGACTGTAGTAGGGGCTGGAAAAGAGGCCCTTGCGGTACAGCTCTTTTAAAACGTCCAGTTCTCGATCAAACATCAGTTTTTTCTCTCCCTTTTTGATTTGATATAGACGGAAACGAAGGCGAACTTACCTCGGAAGCAGTTTGCGGTGAGCGGCAGCAGCAGGGCCAGGACGCCCAGGTAGACGGGGTTGGTCCGCGCCAGGAGGCAGGCCATGAGGGCGGGGAAGAAGACGTTGTACAGGTCCTCCAGCGGCACGGCGAGGAAGCTGCACAGCCAATCCGCGTCCATGTAGCGGACAACGACCACGGCGACGATGCGTTCGAAGACGCAGTAGCCCAGGGCGAAGGCCAGGACGGAGGGGTAGAGCAGGCAGAGCTTGAGCAGCAGGACGGCAAACAGAGCGATCTCGGTCAGCAGGGCGGTTTTGATGAGTTTCCGGTACGGGACGCAGCCCTCGGACACGAAGGTTTTTACCCCGGTCCGGCGGTCGGTTTCGCAGTCGATGGCCTGATGGATCAGGATGTAGCGCAGGCCGTTGACGAAGGTCAGCAGCAAAATCAAAGCCAGTTCTCCGACCGGAGCTGGACACAGAAACAGAATGAAAATCAGCGGAAAGCACCGCTGGGCTACGGAACATTCCAGCAATCCTGCAAGTCCCCGCTCCTTGAACCGCAGCAGACATGGCACGGAGTAGGCGGCGCCGGACAGGTACAAAAGGACGGTCAGCCCCAGATAGAGGGCCTTGTTCTCCACCAAGACGTACATTGGGGCACAGCCCAACAGCACGATGACCGCCATAGACGCGAGAATCAGCGGTTTTGGCAGGGAGAACATCACCTTATGTTTTCCGGCGGCGCGGTCCACGTCCAGGTCGGTGAAGTCGTTGATTACGTAGGAGAAGGCCAGGAACATAGAGATATACAGGGTGTAGGCCAGCAGTTCGGCGTAGAGGCGGGCGGAGTGTTCGGGAGGTTCCCGGAACAGGGCGGCGAACAGGAACACGCCCAGCATGAAGGGCACTTTGGAGTCCAGCCAGTCGTCCGTCCGGAGGTATTGGGATAATTTATCCATTGCTACGTCTCCAAGAAGTCCAGCACTTTGGGGGCGGCGATGAGGAACCAGGACGCGTAAGCGCCGGGCCGCTCCAAAATGTCTTGTTTCAGCTCGGACAAGTCGGTCCAGCGGGTTTCTTCGATCTCTTCCGGGTCGGGGGCGATGGCCCCGCCGTAGCGGGCCAGCAGGACGTGGTCGTACTCGAACTCGGTCAATTCGCCGAAGTCGGTGCGGTACACGAAGGAGAACAATTCCTCCGCTGGAGCGTTTTGGATACCCAATTCCTCCCGCAGGCGTCGGGAGACGGCCTGTTCCAGGTCCTCGCCGACGCGGGGGTGGGAGCAGCAGGCGTTAGCCCACAGTCCGCCGGAGTGGTACTTATCTCGGGCCCGGCGTTGGAGCAGCATTTTGTTCTCCCATACGACGAAGACGGAGAAGGCCCGATGCAGGCGGTCGTTCTGATGCGT
Organism: uncultured Bacillota bacterium; assembly: GCA_947385365.1. Taxonomy (GTDB): domain Bacteria; phylum Bacillota; class Clostridia; order Oscillospirales; family Oscillospiraceae; genus Lawsonibacter. Next base: position 2,413 of record CANDKT010000182.1, read on the forward strand.
CCACAATTTTTCTCCCGCGCCGGTAGGGCGGTCGTTCAGGTCCACGAGAATGAGTTGGTCATCCATGTTGATGCTCCTCGCCACAGTAGTCATGGTAGAATTTGCTGACCCGGCGCCGCTGGTAGAACTCGGGCGGCGGGTCCGGCACGGTGAGCCGTTTCAGGGTGCCGTTCAGGATGAACTGGCAGTTGTTGCAGAACCCGGGGAGCTGACCGGAATAGAACAGGTTCCGGACCCGTTGATAGAGTTCGTTGTTCCACAGGTCCAGGAAGGAGTCGTAATCGAAGATGTTGCCCACGCGGTAGGAGGCGTTGATGCAGCAGAGGAACACGTCGCCTTTCAGGTCGATGTAGGGCCGTTCGATGCACCACTCGCAGATGCCCTGACAGGGGTAGAGGTGGTCTTCCCAGTAGCAGTCGGCGAGATTTTCCACAAGGCGGCGTTCTTCGGTGTCCGTCACCTCGGCGGCCAGTGTTTTGACGTGTTCCAGTTGGGCGGCTGTTTGGAAGTACGGGGCCGCGTTGATTTGTTCCAACTCCTGACGGCGCATAGTCTCGTCGTCCAGGCTCAAGTCGAAGACGTTCGGGATGGTCACGCGGATATTCCGGGCCTCGCCCCGTTTCAAAGCATGGCGCAGCTGGTGGGCTGTGTAGTACGGGTAACAGGTCGCGCTGTCGCGCTCATTGCCGACGATCAGGCTGGTGCCCAGGTTGGAGAAGATGATCTCCTCGAACCCGTAGTCTGCCGCGAAGTCCACCATCTCGGGCAGCTGCTGGAGGTTTTGCCGCATGAGGACGGAAGCCATCGCCTTGGAGACGTTCGGGCAGCGGTCCCGGAGTTTTGCGAGGTTGTCGGTGAAGCGTGCGAACGACAGGTTTCGGCGGATACCCTCGTAGATTTCCTTGGTGCAGGCGTCGCAGGAGACGCGGACGTTCCGGAAGCAGCGGTTGATGAGTTCGACTTGCCGGTCGGTGAGGATGGACAGGTTCGTAT
>CANDKT010000183.1 GCA_947385365.1 uncultured Bacillota bacterium
GCGGCGACGACGGCCATTTCCTCGCGGGTGATGTTGGCTCTGGGGCGGTCGATAGACCCAGCGGCATTTTCAAAGAATGCGCCGGCGTCGATAGCCTCCTGGATGTAGGGCTTGGCCCAATCGCTTGCAGGGAGCGCGGCGCGTTCTTTTTCGTAACGGTCCATAAATGCTTTCCACTGTTCGTATGTCACGGTTTCGTCTTCTCCTTTCATAAGTTGGGCTACGTCGGCCCGGAAATTGTCCATAGACTTTCCGAATTTAGGGAACCAGTGGAGGACGTCGCCGTGATTGGAGGCGATCCCGCGCCGGTATCCTTCCTGGTGGCAGATGACCACGCCGTCCGCCAACGGGTCAAGCCCGTATTCCCGGCACAGGTACGCGGTCAGCTCCACGGCTTCCTGATACGCCGCCTGGAAGTAGGCAGCGTCGGTCAAAGCGTCCTCACAGATTTCGAACGAGATGTGGGTATTATTGGCGGAGACTTTCTTACTTTTTCCGGCGTGCCAGCCCCGAGCATTCCAGGGCAGTGTCTGGACAGTTCCGATCTGGCCGTCGGCAAACTTACCGATAAAGGCGTGAACGCACTTATAGATACTGGGCTTATTCCAGTGGGTATTGCTGGAATTTTTGCCAAGTTCACTGTTTCCTGGCACGTAGCGGGAGACTTTGGGGTTATTGGCTCCGGTAGAGTGGACCATAACGCCAACCGGCTTGATTTTCCGTCCGGCGCGGTAGCAGTCGTTCTGAGTCAGAAACTGTTCTCTAAGTCTCATGGTTGACCTCCTGAATCCCATGCACCGCAGTTTGGAGCAGGAACCCAAGCAGCATCCAGACCTTATCTTTGATTTTCTCCAGACAGATTTTCTGGCCCAAGGCTTCGTCGTAATTCTCCGGGCTGACACAGGCGGAACTTTCCACGATCTCGAACCCGTTCCGAAGGACGGCGCGAACGACGGTGCATTTATCGCCTATTGTCACGGTATGGACCTCGGAGATGAAGTCCTCCACCATCGTCTGGCTGATACTGGGCGCGTCTGTGCGCAGGTGGGGATTGACGGACACGGGCAGGTAGGCGCGTTCAAATACATCTTTGGGGGACCAGCTGATGTACCCGTCGGGGTACTGTACCCGATAACCGGGGTCGCCGGTTTTGTGATTGCCCGCGTCCTTCCAGGCGGGACAGGGTTCGGCCTCGATCAATTTCATTCCGATATACGGTTCCATTATTTTTCCTCCTGTTCGGCGTCCTCAGCCTCGCACTCCACCACGGCGGCGGCGAAGCTGGCGCGGTCGCCGTTGAGGTAGGCGTTGGTGAGCGTATCGTAGTGCCGCCCGATAAACTCCCGGATACGTTTGAGTTCTGCGTGGTCCTGGACGGGCTTGGTCTTCTGGAGCATAGCCATCCCGATATTGAGATCGGGGGTGTGTTCCTTTTCGGCGGTCTGGAAAATCTCGTAGATGTATTCAGCGTTCATTTTCGTTCTCCTTTTCGGCAATATTTTCCCCGGTTAATTTTTCGCCTGCGTCGTCAATGGCGTCCCGTCCTATTTCGAGCAATTTCTGGAGCCAAGCAGGGACGGGAGCGCCCATCCGGACGGCGTTTTCGGTTATGGAGCCGAGTTCTGTGATGATGTACCAGACGAGGACCATAGGGCAAATCAGCCCTGGATATTGGACGGGGAGTTGAACGAGGGTGAGGTTAGACAGCACGGTATCGATAAGCAGGTCCGCTCCGGCGGCCACCAGCACCACCACGATCATGCCAGCCTTATGCCAGATACCCTCGCGGGCGTGGGCGGAGGACCAGTTGCCGGTCTTGCAGGCGGCGGCGGAGCCGGATATATAGTCCAACGCCATAGCGGCGATCCAGCCCAGCACGAGCCAGCCCAGCCAGCCCCAGAGTCCGGTCAGCAGGCCGCCAACGGCGGCGACAGCGGCTTTCCATTGGGTGATTTTTTCATCCATCGGTTTCTCCTCCAATCTGTCCGGCAAGGTCAGGGTTGAGCCGGACAAACCAATCGTTTTCGCGGACATAATTTGGGTCACAACTTCCGCGGGCCATTTTCGCCCGCCATTCGCTATACGATTTCGTAAAATAATGATCTACGGTAATTTTGTTGGCGGGGACCTCGCCGGTACCGCCGCGTCTGCGCTGATGGTTTTCGTCGAGGACGTAGAGCGAAAATCGCACGGCAATCGGGGCGTGGGGACCCATGACGGAGACGCGGGAGGCGCGGACGATGGACTTGCACTGGGGCATTTCATATGGATAGAGGTCCGTCGTTTGGGTAAAGCGCTCCCGGACAGGTCTGCCGTCATCCTCCAAAAGGCCGTTAGCGTTGTAGACGGTCCATTTCGCCAATACCGCGTCGGCGTCCGGATACCCGTCCAGGAAATCGGGGAGCGGCGTACCGTCCACGACGCGGATAAACTCATCAGTGTCGATGAAGGCGAGCCACTCCGTTTCCGGGCTGAACCGGGCGAGGCAATCGCTATAGGCGTCCATCTGAGGGTGGTTATGGGGACCGGGCCAGTCAACGACCGTACAGCAGTCCTGGAATGTCTCCGGAATATCCTCTGATATGGGTCTCTGGGACCCGTTATCGTAGATATAGAAGTGTTCCACACCCTGTTCAACGTGCCAGGCCAACCATTCGGGCAAGTAGCGGCCTTCGTCTTTGATGATAAGGCAGGCACTGACTTTGTATTGCTTTGCCATTTAAGCCACCTCCACATACGCCAACGCATACTCGCACGACGTGTCAGTATTTAAGACAAACTTGATGTTTTGGATTGTCGTACTAGCTGGCAAGTCCCACTTAAACTCGCCATTTGAGCCGGATAATGGGTAGCTGCTCGCGGAGTTATTATACCTAACCTTTGGGTATGGACCAGCTGTGCTGACCATCTTAAATGCATAACCAGTGGGCGGCACGATCCGAACCGAAACCCACCCGGAACTTCCTAGAGTAGTGGAGAACTCAAACTTATAAAGGTTTATTCTCTGGTTATAAGGCTCAAGGGTCACATTATAGACCCTTGGTTGGGTAGCGGTATTTTTGGATTCAAAAATAATCTGCGCGAGCAGGTTGCCGACGGAATCCACATACTGTTTTGTTGCGGCGTGCTGGGGCTGGGTAGGCTCCAGGACGGAGAGTGTCCCTGACATTGTGCCGCCGGAGATAGGCAGTGCATTGACGTCGGCGGCAGTAAGGTTGATATCGGTCGAGAGTGCTTTGTTATTGATTTTCCGGGAGACTGGCACCGCGTTCACATCGGCGGCGGTGAGTTTCCCCGGCACATTCACGCTTCCATAGGCCATAATTTCAG
>CANDKT010000184.1 GCA_947385365.1 uncultured Bacillota bacterium
CTGGAAGCCACACCATATAAACATGACCATATCAGACGGGCATTCCTGTTCTGCATACAACCCCGGCGGGGCGTTCACCCTGGGGGAGAGCAAAGAGGGGTTCCAAGTGATGGACAACCCCGGCGAGGCCAAGTACGGCATGACCCGGACCCAAATCGCAGAGGCGTTCCGCCGCTTGAAAGCCCTGGGCGCGGAGGAGTTCGGTATCCACGCGTTCCTGGCGTCCAACACCATTTCCAACGAGTACTACCCGGCTTTGGCGGCGATTCTCTTCCGTCTGGCGGCGGAGCTGAAAGAGGAAACCGGCTGTCACATCACGTTCGTGAACCTGTCCGGGGGAGTCGGGGTGCCGTACCGCCCGGAGCAGCCCGCCAACGACATCGCAGTGATCGGCGAGGGCGTCCGGAACGCCTTCGAGGAGATCCTGGTCCCCGCCGGAATGGGCGACGTGGCCATTTACACCGAATTGGGACGGTTTATGCTGGCCCCCTACGGCCACTTAGTCACCCAAGTCCTGCACGAGAAGCGCACCTACAAGGATTATATCGGCGTGGACGCCTGCGCGGCGAACCTGATGCGTCCCGCTATCTACGGCGCGTACCACCACGTCACGGTCCTGGGGAAAGAAGACGCTCCTTGCGACCATAAATATGACGTGACCGGCTCCCTCTGCGAGAACTGCGACAAGTTCGCCATAGACCGTATGCTGCCCGAAATTCAAATCGGCGATTTCCTGGTCATCCACGACACCGGCGCGCACGGGCACGCGATGGGCTACCAGTACAACGGCCGCCTGCGCTCCGCGGAACTGCTGCTCCAGACCGACGGGACCGTGCGGCTCATCCGCCGCGCCGAGACCCCGGAGGACTACTTCGCTACCGCGGTCTGGGACTGAACCCACGCGAAACCTCCCCATTTCCCGGCCTGTCAACCAGAGGTTGACAAATTTCCAGCTCCGTTTTCTTGCGCGAGCAGCGTTTTTTTGCTACTCTGAGGGCAGAACGCGAGAGAATCGAGGAGGTTTGGGAAATCATGGAACTGAACGAACGGATCGCCTTGGCCCGGAAACAGGCGGGGCTGTCTCAGGAACAGCTGGGGGAGCGGCTGAACGTATCCCGGCAAGCCGTCTCCAAGTGGGAGAGCGGACAGAGCAACCCGGATATCACCTACGTAGCGGCTATGTGCCGGTTGTTCGGGGTGTCTTCCGACTGGCTCCTGCTGGGGGAGGACAACGCGGCGGATATTGCGCCGGCTCGCTGTCCGGCCTGCCGGACGGTCGTGACCGGGCTGGATAACTTTTGCCCCAACTGCGGCAGGAACCTTCAGGAGAACGCGTGCCAGACCTACACGCTGCTGCTCCGGTCCGGTTCCGCGATGACCTTGCTGGAAGACGACCTGCGCTACCTGTCCCGCTCCGGCCTGTTGCCGGAGAACTCGCCGGTCTCGAACCCGTTCCGGCGGAGCGATGTCCAAAGGCTGGACCAAGCCGCGCCGCTGATCTTGAGCCGGGGCTTGCGCCGCGAACAGGTGGGCGAACTGTGGGGACGCTTGTATCAACAGAACCGCTTCGCCATCTACCGGGATAGCGACGGTCAGACGCCGGAACAGCTGCTGGAACAGACGCCGGTGGATGCCGGGAGTTTCAACGCGGTCAACCAGCCCTTGAGCTTCGGCATGACCGTGCTGGCGGTCATCGCCGGGAGCGGGATCGTTGCGCTGCTCCTTTTGTTCCTGTGAGCCGCGCAGAGAGGGAACTTCCTCCCAGGGCAAAGGCCGGAAGAGCGGAACGAATTTCCGCTCTTTCTCCGTATGTCGGGAAGGATATCCGAATACTTCCTGCAATTTTGTCTATTTTGTTCGACCGGACGGCTTGCTTTTTCCAGCGCGAGAGGGTATAATACACTCTATCCCGTGAACAAGTGTACTCTGCTTGGAGACACCGAGCGGGTGGAATTGGAAGAAAAGGAGTAGAATGAAAATGAAAAAGTTTCTTGCATTGGCTCTGTCCGCCGCCATGACGCTGACCTTACTGGCCGGCTGCGGCGGCGGGAACGGCGGCGCCAGCGGCGGTAACAACAACGGCGGCGGCAGCGACGCCAGCAAAGGCGGCACGTCCGTCAGCAACCCCGCCAATCCCCCCGCCAACAGCGGCGACGTCATCAAAATCGGCGTGTTTGAACCGGCTACCGGCGACTCCGCGTCCGGCGGACAGAAGGAAATGCTGGGTATGCAGTACGCCAACCATGAGACCCCCACCGTGGAAGTCAACGGCACCACCTACCAGGTCCAGCTGACCTACGCCGACAACGGTTCCGACGCCTCTAAAGCTCCCTCCGCCGCCGCGCAGCTGGTCGGCGAAGGCGTGGCCATCGTGCTTGGCTCCTACGGCTCCGGCGTGTCTATGGCAGGCGGCCCCGCCTTCGGCGACGCCGGTCTCGCCGCTCTGGGCGTGACCTGCACCAACCCCAACGTCACCGCCGGAAACGATTACTACTTCCGTATCTGCTTCCTGGACCCCTTCCAGGGTACCGTGCTGGCTAACTTCGCCGCCGATAAGTTCCAGGCGAAAACCGCCTACCTGCTGGGCGAACAGGGCAACGAATACGATCAGGGCTTGATCGCCTTCTTCGAGCAGGCGTTCCCTGGCAAAGTCGTCAAAGACTCCTTCCCTAAGGGTAACTCCGACTTCACCACCTACCTGAACAAGGCCAAAGCCGAAGGCGCGGACGTCATCTTCACCCCCGTGTCCATCGCTTACGCCACCCAGATCATCTCCCAGGCGTCTTCCCTGAACTTGGAGATCCCCTTCGTCGGCTCCGACACGCTGGATGACAACAAGGTCCTGGAAGCCGCAAACGGCACCAATGTGCAGCTGTATGTGTCCACCTTCTACCAGGAGGGCGGTTCCCCCGCGTTCGACGCCGGGATTAAAGACTACATCAACAACAACGCCGACGCCAAAACCGCCAACGGCGGCGACGATACCATCGCCGCTGTGACCGCAATGGGCTACGACGCCTACTACGTCGCCCTGGAAGCCATCAAAGCCGCCGGTTCCGGCGACCCCGCCGCCATCAAAGCCGCCCTGCCCGGCGTCACCTACACCGGCGTGTCCGGCGCGATTGCCTTCGATGAGATTGGCGACGCGATCCGCGACACCGCCTACATCAAGCACTCCAATAACGCCGGAGCTTGGGAACTGGAGACCGTTCAGACCGCAGGCTGATTTTCTGTCATCGTTACCGCTCCTCTGACGGGACCTCGGATTCCCGTCAGGGGAGCCGCGCTTTGCGTTTTGAATGTTGGGCTCCGCCCAAACCCGCCAGGGC
>CANDKT010000185.1 GCA_947385365.1 uncultured Bacillota bacterium
CCTGCACACGCGCCCAGATCGTCACCTTCCTGTTCCAGGCAATGCAGTAATTGCCACCTTTCCCCCGCACAGCAAACCCAAAAGGGCTGGCCGATTTTCGGCCAGCCCTTTCAATTTTGTCGAAAAAGCCTAACTTCCAGCCGGTTGGCAGCCCGCATTTTTGCCAACATTTCGTAACGAAAAATTCACACGATTTCGCTTGACAGCGGAGAAACGGGTCTGTATAATGTGTGACAGCTTGTCACAATGACAACCTGTCACTTGTTTGGAGGGATTCCATGCCAACCAGCACCTTTTTCCGTCTGCCAGAGGAAAAACGTCAGCGTCTGCTGGACGCCGCCTGGACGGAATTTTCTCAGACGCGCTTCACCAACGCGTCCATCAACCGCATCATCCACAGCGCCCATATCCCTCGGGGGAGCTTCTACCAGTATTTCCTAGACAAAGACGACCTGTTTTACTACCTCCTGGAGGAATTGAAAGACCACTTTTCCGGCGTTCTGGCGGAGATGCTGCGTCAGGCAAAGGGGGATTTGTTTCAACTCCCCGTTCGTGCCTATGCGCGTTTCAATCAAAAGCCCGACCGGAAGGAGTGCTACTTAGACAGAGCGTTGAGTATCCTGCGCAACAATCTGGGTATGGATCTGCAAAAACTGCTGATGGAACGTCCCACTTTCATAACCGAAGACCTGCTGGGACGTGTGGACATGTCCCACTTACAAAGGCGGGACCCCGCCTTTGTATCCAACGTCATCACAATGCTGCTGATGGTCACCGCCTCCGCGGTGATGGAGACCATCGCACACCCCGACCAGGGAGAGGAACAGCTCCGGCTTCTGGAAGACCGGGTGGAGATCATCAAATACGGCAGTCTGGTCCCCCAAACAGCCGGGATCGCCTGAACGGAAAAGGAGGACACCTATGGGAAACAAGAGAATGCTCGCGCTGCTGCTGGCCGGGACGTTGATTTTGAGCCTTCTGGGCGCGGCGGCAATGGCCGCGGACCCCGCCGGAATCAGTGAGCCGGACACGTCACAGCCGCCTGCCGCGTCGGACCCAGCCGCTTCCAACCACGCCCCGCCGTCCCCGGACGCGTCCGCCAGCGGAGAGGACAGCGAAACGCCTGCCCCCGTCCAGCCAGACAAAATGGGAACCATCGCCTTTTCCAGCCTGGAAACCCAAATGCGGGAACATAACTTCAACTTCCAAGCCCTGGAAGAGACCATCGCCTCCATCGAGTCCATCGACTACGAGGAAATGACCGAGGATATGCGTAAGCAGCTGAACAACATCGCCAGTATGCAGTGGGCGGTGTATAACAGCAGCGGCCAGATCCAAACCGGTATGCCCGCCCTGGACAGCGCCCTGCAAGGCATCATGTCTATGTCCGCGTCCTCCACCAGCGCGTCCCTGGAACAGAGCTACAAAGCCTTGCGCAGTACCTTCGACGACCTGAAGGACGGCGTCATGCAAGAGGACAACGCCGCGATTGTCCGTCAGCTGCGCAACGCTCAGGATCAGATCATCATGGCCGGGGAGACACTGTACATAGCCCTGGTCTCTATGGAACAGAACGACGTGACGCTTACCCGCTCCCTGAACGCCCTGGACCGCACCATCCAAGAACTGGAACTGCGCTACGACCTGGGCCAGATCGCCTCCCTCACCCTCCAGCAGACCAAGGGAAGCCGGAACTCTCTGGTCAGCGGCCAGATGACCCTGGAATCCAACCTGACTACTTACAAAACCCAACTGGAAATGCTTCTCGGCGCGGAGCAGACAGGCACCCTCCAAATCCAGCCCCTGCCCGCCGTCACAAGCCGCCAACTGGCCGCTATGGACCTGGAAGCCGACCTGGAAGCCGCGCAAAAAGCCAGCTATGAGCTGTTCTCCGCCCAGCGTACCCTGGAAGACGCGCGGGAAGAGTTCGAGGACGCGGGCGATCAGTACCACCACAACGAACGCAAATACCAATACGTAGCCGCACAGCATACCTGGCAGTCCGCGCAGCATACCTACAACGCCACCGTCCAGAGCTTCGAGCTGAAATTCCGTACCCTGTACGCCAAGGTCAAGGACTGCCAACAGGTGCTTCAGGCGTCCCGGACCGCTCTGGCCGTGGAGGAAGCCAACTGCGCCGCCGATCAGCTGAAATATGAGCAGGGGACCATCTCCCGAAACGCCCTCCTCACCGCTCAGGACGACCTGGCCGCGGCGCGGGATAAGGTGGACAGCGCCGCGGTGGAACTCTTCTCCGCCTACCACAACTACCGCTGGGCGGTAGACCACGGGATTCTGAACTAGGAGGACCTAACATATGCTTCAAAAACGAATCGCTGTCTTGACCCTCTCCGCCGCTCTCGTGCTGTCTTTGACCGCCTGCGGACAGGAAACCGGGTCCAGCAGCTCCGGGGAGAACCCGACCTCCGCCGCCGGAGTAGCCGTACAGGTCTACGAGGTGGCCGCGGACACCATTTCTACCGAAAACATCGTCTCCGGCCGGGTGGTGGCGGACAATGAAACCTCAATCTTCGTCGCATCCAACGCGAAATGTACCTCCGTCTACGTGGAAGCAGGTGACACCGTCCGCGCCGGGCAGGCTATCTGCACCCTGGACCTGGACAGCACGCTGGCGTCCTACAACGCCGCCAACATCAGCTACACCTCCGCCGTCCAGAGCTACCAGAACCAAAAGGACATCTTCGACGCCCAGATCGCACTCTACGAAAAGAACGTCAGCGACCTCAAAGCTCTGCTTGAAATCGGCGCGGCGTCCCAGATGGAGATCGACTCCGCCGAGCTGACCCTGATGTCCGCCAAAGCCCAGCGGGACTCCACACTGGCCCAGCTGGAGGCGGGAATGCAAAGCACCATCTCCAACCTGGAACAGTTATCGACCGTGCTGGAGGACGTGGACGGTCAGGGCAACGTCATCGCGCCGGTCTCCGGCACGCTGGTGTCCCTGAACGCAGTGGAAAACGCCTTCGTCTCGCCCACCATGCCCGTGGCCGTAATCGACGGACCGGAACAGATGAAAATCTCCGTCTCCGTCTCCGAGGCCCTGGTCCCTAAACTGTCCATCGGCGACTCAGCCGACGTGACCATCAGCGCTGTGGACGCCGCCTTCACCGGTACGGTCCGCTCCGTGGAACGCACCGCCAATCTGCAAACCAAACTGTACGACGTCACCCTCTCCATCCCCGGCGACGTGGAAGGACTCCTGGCCGGTATGTCCGCCAACGTCACCTTCCGGACCGATACCT
>CANDKT010000186.1 GCA_947385365.1 uncultured Bacillota bacterium
CTCCGCCCCAAACCCCGCCAGGGGGCCAGCCCCCTGGACCCCGATGCTGCGAGGCGTGGTCAGTCATCCAAAGCCAATCCCATCTCTTTCGGAAGGCGCGACCAATTGAAGCGTGGGAGCAATTCCGCCGGTGTGATCGGTTCCGGTTCCGGGAGCAGGCCAGCGTGATAGGCGAGAACCCCGACCAATTCCGACGCGGAAAAGCGTGTTTGCAACGCGCCCAGTTCTTGGTCCCGGTCCCGTTTCGCCAACCTGCGGCCGTCCGGCGCCAGGAGCAGGGGAACGTGTCCATATTCCGGGTGCGGCAAGCCTAACACGTCCTGCAACCACAACTGCCGCGGGGTGGAGTCCAGCAAATCGCTGCCGCGGACGACTTGACTCACGCCCATAGCGGCGTCGTCGACCACAACGGCCAGCTGGTAAGCGTACACGCCGTCGGAGCGGCGGAGGATAAAGTCTCCGCAATCGCGGTCGAGCTGCTGCGAAAAGTCGCCTTGGAGCAGATCGGAGAACCCGAACCGCCGCGCCGGGACCCGGACGCGCCAAGCAGGACGGCGTGTTTGAGCGAGTTCGTCCCGTTCCGCCTGGGAGAGGTCCCGGCAATGCCCGTCGTACACCGCCACGCCATCGGACCGGTGCGGCGCGCTCGCCGCTAAGCGTTCCGCACGGGTGCAGAAGCAGGGATAGAGTAAGCCTTGCTTTTCCAACTCACGGAACGCCGCGGCGTAAAGTTCGCTTCTCCGGCTCTGGTAGACGGGCGCGCCGTCCCAATCCAAACCGAACCACTCCAAATCCCGCATGATCTGGTCGCAGTAGGACGCCCGGCAACGGTCCGGGTCCAGGTCTTCCATACGCAGCGCAATCTCTCCGCCGACGCTCCGCGCCGCCAGCCACGCCAGTAAACACGACCATAAATTCCCCAAGTGCATCCGTCCGCTCGGACTGGGCGCGAAACGCCCTCGGAGCTTCCGCGCCGCAGGCATAGCTGACACTTCCTTTCCACACCAACGACTAATCTGAACGTTCTTCCAGCGCGTCGCGCAGAAACGCGGCGTCTTTATCGTCCAAGGCGTGGAGACCAGCGGTCTCCTCCATATGGTGGGTGAACTCGTGGGCGACGGTCGCGAAGATTTCGTCTTTCCAAGCCGCTTCGTCCTCGTCCTCCATCAGGGCCGCGAACGAACCGTAGTACAGCACGATGTACCGCCCCAGCAGATCATGGACGTACTCGCCCATGATATACATCTCGCCCGGCGGGAACGCCGCGTCCGGCAACGCTTGCTCTTCCAGCTGAATCCCTCCGTCCAGCTCTTCAAAGAAGGCTTCCGGGAATTGTTCCGCGATCTCCTCCAGCCAATCGCCCATTTGCTCATACGACGGTATCATATCGCACCTCCGCGGCGGAGCAGGGACAGCGGCGGGACCGGACACGGGAGCTTCAAACGGAAGCGCATCTGCGGGGTCCGAACCTCTTCCAACGGCTCGCCGGTCTCGTCCCAGAGCGCGCCGACCTTCAGCGTCTGAGGCCGGACGTCCGGTCCGACCAGCTCCAGAACGTCTCCGACCGAAAACTTATTGTTCAGCGAAAGCGTCGCGTTTCCCGCCGCGTCGCAGGAAAGCACCTTCGCCACGATCTGCCAGTCCCGGATGTAGCGGGAATCTTCCGTGAACTGCCCCGGCTGACCGTAGAAAAATCCGGTCGAGTAATGCCGGTGGCTGACGTGTTCCACCTCGTCCCGCCAGACCGGGTCCAGCGGTTCGCCAGCCGCCGCCGCGTCGATGGCGTGCCGGTACGCCCCCGTGACAATCGCCGCGTAGTAAGCGGACTTCGCCCGGCCCTCCAGCTTCAGCGAATCCAGACCCGCCTCCATCAACTCCGGCACGTGGTCGATCATGCACATATCACGCGAGTTCATGATGTACGTCTCCCCGTTCTCCTCGAACACAGGGAAGTACTCTCCAGGACGTTTTTCCTCCATCAACGCGTACTGGTAACGGCAGGGCTGCGCGCACGCGCCCCGGTTGGCGTCCCGGCCCGTCATGTAATTGGACAGCAGACACCGCCCGGAATAGCTCACGCACATCGCCCCGTGTGCGAACACTTCCAGTTCCAGCCCTGCGGGCGTTTTGGCGCGGATCTCCCGGATCTCTTCCAGCGACAGTTCCCGCGCCAGGATCACCCGGCTGGCTCCCAAGTCGTACCACGCCTGCGCGGAGACGTAATTAACCACGCTGGCCTGTGTGGAAATATGATACTGCACGTGAGGCGCGTAACGTTTGGCCAGGGACAGCACGCCCACGTCCGCTAAGATCACCGCGTCCACGCCTAAACCGTCCAGGTACTCGAACCACTCCGGCAAACGCGCCGCCTCCGGATTGCGCGGCATCGTGTTGCAGGCGACGTGGACGCGTATCCCGCGTGACCGGCACAGCGTCACCGCCTGCGCCAACGCCTCCGGCGTGAAGTTGCCCGCGAACGAACGCATCCCGAACGACGTCCCGGCTAAATACACCGCGTCCGCGCCGTAAGCCGCCGCCATTTCCAAGCGTTCCATATCCCCGGCAGGCGCGAGCAGCTCTATTTTTTTCATCTTCTCACCTCCGGGCCGGGACTCAGCCTTGGTAACGCTTCTGGGAAGACAGGAACTTCTGGTGTTCCTCGTAGGTGGCGGAGAAGTGGTGCAGATCGTCGTCGCCTAAGGCGTAGTAGAAGTACTTGCTCTTCTCCGGGTTCAGCGCGGCCAGAATCGACTCCAAACCGGGGTTCGCAATCGGTCCGGGGGGAAGGCCCTGATACTTGTAGGTATTGTAGGGGGAGTCGATGGCCTGATCGTCGACGGTCGGGACCTTGCCGCCGTTGATATAGGACAAGGTCGCGTCAATCTGCAAGTACCCCATCGTTTTGGCGGACGGGTTGTCCAGGCGGTTATAGATGACGGACGCAATCCGGGCACGGTCCGTGTTGTCGGTCTCGCGCTCGATGAGGGACGCCACGGTCAGAATCTCGCGGATGGTGTAACCGCTGTCCGCGACTTTCTGACGCAATTCCTCGGTGTACTTCTGGTCGAAGTTGACCAGCATCTTATTGATTGCGTACAGCGGGTTATGGGGGGTATTGAACGTGTAGGTGTCCGGGTAGAGATCGGAAGAGCACACGTCTGAACTCCATTCACAACAGGTTATCTCGTATG
>CANDKT010000187.1 GCA_947385365.1 uncultured Bacillota bacterium
ATAACCTGTTGTGACTGGAGTTCAGACGTGTGCTCTTCCGATCTGGGTAGAAAGGCTTTGTGATGTAGTCCACCGCACCCAAAGTCAACCCGCGTTCCTCAGACTCCGTGTCGGACAGGCCGGTGATCAGAATCACCGGCGTATGCTGGGTCGCGATCTCATCCTGGAGTTTCTTCAAAAGCGCGAAGCCATCCATACCGGGCATGACCACGTCCAGCAGGATCAGAGAAAAGCTCCCGTTGCGGGCGTAACGCAACCCGGCTTCCGCGGTATGGGCGGTATTGATCTCGTAGTCGGGTTTCAGGATGGACTTGAGGACATTTGCCTGCACGGGGCTGTCGTCGATGATGAGTATTTTTTCCTTATCCATAGCGGACTCCTCGCCCACCGTCCGGGCGCAGCGGCTCCGGGACCGATGATGGTATTTGAACCCATTATATCAAATCTTCCGGGAAAACGAAAGTACTATTTTCCCCGATTTAGCAAATTTTTCCAGTCCCGCCCGGAGAGGGAAACTCCTCCAGTCACCGCTCAGGGGCTTTGAAAGATTTCTCTGAAATTCTTGCACGTTCCGCTTGCCAAAGCGGCGCGGAACTGGTAAAATAGCTTCGTGTCCTGACCAGCAGCCTCCGGGCCGCCGGATGGGAAAGGAGGAGTCTTTATGCAGCTGGCTGAATGGAACCTATCCGATTTTGCGGACCTTCTGGCTTCCGACGCCCCCGCCCCCGGCGGAGGCTCCGCCGCCGCGTTGGAAGGCGCTCTGGGCGCGGCTCTGGCCGGTATGGTCTGCGCCCTGACCGTCGGAAAGGAAAAGTACGCCGGTTGTCAGACCCTGGCCAACGCCGCGCTGCGCTCCGCCCAAGCGTTCCGGACCCGCTTCCTGGCCCTGATGGAAGAGGACGCCGCATCGTTCCAAGCCTTCCGCGCCGCGCTCCGTATGCCCCAAGGCTCCGGCGAGGAGAAAATCGCCCGCGCTGCCGCCGTCCAAGCCGCTCTGGAACGTTGCACGCAAGCGCCTCTGGACGTGATGGAGCTGGCCGCGGAGACTCTGGACCTGACCGCGTCCCTCCTGGGCAACAGCAACGGAAACGCCGTCAGCGATCTGGGCGTGTCCGCCCTGTCCCTCCGCGCCGCCATCCAGAGCGCGTGGCTCAACGTGCTGGTCAACACCGGCAGTCTGTCCAACGCGGAGCGGGCCGCAGACTACCGCAAACAGGGCGAAGCCCTGCTCGCCCGCGCCCTCCCCTTGGCCGACCAGATCTACGACGCCGTGGTCGGGGCCATCTGACCTTCGCCCCGCGGGGGCAACAATCGAACATGGAACAACCTGACAGAGTAGGTTCCGCGCGTCAAGTGCCGTCGGATGGGAAGTTGCCGGCGGACGAAGGGCCCTCCCCTTTTCGCCACAAAAGGCCCGCGTTGCTGTACCGCATCCGCTGCCATGAGGGGAGTGCGCTCCTTGCATGGCAACACGCCATGAAAGGAGCGTATGATTTTATGCAAACGAAAAAATTCGACGCCAAACTCATCTGCTACCTGGCCCTGCTGGCCGCTATGTATGTCCTGCTGGGCAGCTACCTGGTCATCCGCCACCCCGCTATTGAGATCTCCTTCAAATCCCTGCCCGTGGTAGTCGGCGCGCTGCTGTTCGGACCCGCTTCCGGCGCCCTGATCGCCCTGCTGGGTGAGTTTTTAGCCCAACTGCTGGCCTGGGGCCTCCAGCCCAACACCATCTTATGGGTCGTCCCACCTGTAGCGAACGGGTTCGTCGTGGGCTGGATCGCCTCGCTCTGCTGGAAAAACGGGAAGTTTTTGGAGAGCCGGGGCGCGTGGTGCTACGGCGCCGCGCTGCTGGGGTCCTTCGCCACCTCCTGCGTGACGACCGTCTCCCTGTGGCTGGACAGCCTCCTGTACGGGTACTACACCTTCGCGCTGGTCTTCGGCGGAGCCCTGCTCCGCTTCGGCAAGGATATCATCGTCGCCGCCGTCATCACCACCGCCGCGATCCCGCTGACCCAACTGCTGCGCTGGGCCGGTCTGACCGCCCTCGGCAGGTCGGGAAAATAAGGAGGGATTGCCTATGACAGGTCAAGAGGCCGTCGCGCTGATCCACCAAAACGCCTGGACCGGCCGGAAACCGGGCCTGAGCCGCACGCTGGCCCTGCTGGAACGGGTCGGGAACCCGCACCTGGCGTTGAACTATGTACACATCACCGGGACCAACGGCAAAGGTTCCACAGCGGCTATGACCGCCTCCGTTCTGACCGCGGCGGGACTGCGGACCGGACTGTTCACCTCCCCGCACCTGTGGCGATTCCACGAACGCTTCCAAGTCGACGGCGTCCCCATTCCTGACGAGGCGTTGGGCCGCATCGCGGAACGGGTCCTCGAAGCCGGGAAGGGAATGCAGGACCCCGCCACCGAGTTCGAGCTGATGACCGCCGTGGGCCTGCTCTACTTCCTGGAAGCCCGGTGCGATATCGTCGTCCTGGAGGTCGGCCTGGGCGGGCGGCTGGACTCCACCAACGTGATACCGGCTCCGGAAGCAGCCGTCATCACCAACATCGGACTGGAACACACCGCGGAACTGGGCAACACCCGCGCCCTCATCGCCTACGAGAAGGCGGGCATCCTCAAACCGGGTTCCCGGGCCGTCCTCTACCGGCAGAGCCGGGAGGTCGAGGACGTGATCGAGTCCGTCTGCCGGAAACAAGGCGTCCCCCTCACCCGCACCGCCCCGGAGAAATTGACCGTGCTGTCTTCCGGGCTGGACGGCCAGCGTTTCACCTACCGGGGCCGCGGACCTTACCGCATCCCCCTGCTCGGTCCGCATCAGCTCCAGAACGCCGCCGTCGCTCTGGACACGCTCCAGACGTTGTCGGACCGGGGCTGGAACATCCCGCAAGAAGCAGTCGTGCAAGGTCTGGCCCGGACGGTCTGGCCCGCCCGCATGGAACTGGTCCGCCGCCGCCCTGACGTGATCCTGGACGGCGGCCATAACCCGCAGTGCATCGAGGCGTTAGCGAAAGCGCTCCGCGCCCTGTGGCCGAACCGAACGTTCACCTTCCTCACCGGCGTGCTGGCCGATAGATCGGAAGAGCGTCGTGTAGGGAAAGAGTGTCTTGGTATG
>CANDKT010000188.1 GCA_947385365.1 uncultured Bacillota bacterium
CCCTCCATCGCGGGACAGTTCGCCCCCGCCTCCTACGGACAGGTCGTGGCCGGATTGAAACAGCTGGGCTTCTCCGGCGTGGCGGAAGTCGCTTTGGGCGCCGATATGGTCGCCGAACGGGAGTCCGCAGAACTGGAAGAACGCGGCGTGCTGACCTCCTCCTGCTGCCCGGGCTTCGTGGGCTACGTGAAAAAGAAACACCCCGACCTGGACCAGTACATCTCTCACACGCCCTCTCCTATGGTCATGATCGGCCTGCACATCAAAGACCGTGAGCCCGACGCAAAGGTCGTCTTCATCGGTCCCTGCGTCGCGAAGAAAAAAGAGTTCCAGCTGGGCCGCACCATGAACGCCATCGACTGCGTGCTGACCTACGAGGAATTGCTGGCGCTGTTCGATTCCAAGGACATCGACCCGTCCAAGCTGGAACCGGCTGAACTGGACGAAGCGAGTCCCTTTGGCCGCAACTTCGCCCGCAGCGGCGGCGTGGCACAGGCCGTGGCGCAGACGATGAAGGAGCGGGGAAGCACCTTCGATCTGAAAGCCATTCCGTGCAGCGGTATCCAAGCCTGCGAGACCGCACTGATTAAGCTGAAACTGGGCCGCTTGGAAGGCAACTTCATCGAAGGTATGGCCTGCGAGGGCGGCTGTGTCCAAGGCGCGGCCTGCCTGGTCCGCAGTCCCAAGAACCGCATAGACGTGGAGAAACACGCGCAAGAGGCCGACGGCCGCGGCGTACTCCAAGCCGTCCGGACCGCTCGGGGCGAGACGGACGCGGCTGCCGCCGCCAAACCGGAACCCGAAGCGCCCGCGAAAGCGTAAAGAAACGAATATCAGCCGTGCGAGCCGGCGGAAGAGAAATCTTCCGCCGGCTCTTCTTTTTGCCCGTCCCAGGGCATAGCCTTTGGCGAGGTGATCGCTTGTGTCTGTTCTGTTCCGCCTGTCCGACGCCCTCTGGGACCCTTGGCTGCTGGGGCTGTTCCTGCTCACAGGACTGGTCTACTCCCTCGGCTCCGGATTTTTTCAGCTGTCCCGCTTCCGGCTTTGGGTCGGAGCTACCCTGGGCAGTCTCCGGCGGCGTACCGGTTCCGACGGCGCGCTTTCGCCGGTGCAGGCCTTGTCCACCGCGCTGGCCTCCACAATGGGTACCGGCTCCATCGCAGGCGTCGCGGCGGCCCTGACGCTGGGCGGACCTGGTTCCATCTTCTGGATGTGGGTGTCCGCGTTCCTGGGGATGATGACCAGCTGTGGAGAAAAACTGCTGTCCGTTCAGTACCAGCAGCCCGCGCCGGACGGCGGCTTGCAGGGCGGGCCGATGTTTTACCTCCAACACGGCCTGCACGCTCCAGTATTGGCGGGATGCTTCGCGCTGGCCTGCCTCCCCGCAACGCTGGCGGGCGGTAATCTGATACAGTCCCACTCCATCGCTACGGCGTTGGAAACCGCCTTCGGACTGGACCGCTTGACCGTAGGACTGGCGTCAGCCTTACTGACCGCTCTGGTGATGCTGGGCGGCGTGAAACGAATCGCGCAAGTCTCCGCCGCGCTGGTCCCCGCTATGGCACTGCTCTATCTGGGCGGAGGAATCGCGGTCCTGATCCTCCGCGCCTCCGCGCTGCCGCAAGCACTGGGGACAATCCTCTCCTGCGCCTTCACGCCCTGCGCCGTGCTGGGCGGCGGAACGGGTTGGACGGTAGCCGCCGCGCTGCGTCAGGGCGTTGCCAGAGGCGTCTTTACCAACGAAGCCGGATTGGGGACCTCCGCCATCGCCCACGGAGCCGCCCGGACCGATCACCCCGCCCGACAGGGAATGTGGGGTATTTTTGAGGTCTCCCTCTCCACGCTGATGGTCTGCACAATCACCGCTCTGACTATCCTCGTCAGCGGAGCTTGGCAGCCTGGCAGTACGCTGACCGGCGCGCCACTCACCGCCGCTGCCTTCGGCGCGGTCCTCGGACCGCCTGGGACCGCTCTGGTGGCCGTCAGCCTGCTCCTGTTCGCCTTCTCCTCCATCCTGGGCTGGAGCTACTACGGACAGCAGTGCTTGCGCTGGCTCACCGGCGGGGACGCCTGGCTGAACGTCTACCGGACCGTGTTCCTGGCCTGTATCCCGCTGGGCGCGCTGTGGGAACCGCTCCAGCTCTGGCAGCTGGTGGACCTGTGCAACGCCTGGATGGCTTTGCCAAACCTGACCGCTCTGCTTTTCCTCACGCCGCAGGCGTTGAAAACACTGCGGCAGTGGCATCCGCGCTGAGAATTATTTTTAAATGCGGTTGTATACAAGCACAAAATGTGATATAATTCCCCTGAAATATCAAAATATAGATACAAATGTTTGAAAGGGGAGCGAAATATGAGAAAACGTATCGGGGCGGTTCTGCTGACCCTGGCCATGCTGCTGTCCCTGTTCCCTCTGCCTGTGCTGGCGGAGGAGACATCAGACAGCGGTATGCTTGATGAAGAGACTCTGATTTTCGACGGCACGGACAGCGGCATACCGGAATTTGTACCCGGCGTGATTCCGGAAGAGTCCAACTTTACTTACCCGACCTACGAGCGCAGGCCCGGCGGGCCAAACCGGGCGCCTAGACAGCAACCTGAAAGTTATGACGGCCGGAGTGTGCAAAGTCCGGTCAAAAGTCAGGGCTCAAACGGCCTTTGCTGGACGTTCGGCACATACGCCGCCGTGGAATCCTACATGAAAACACATGGCGGTTCAGACGTGGACTTTTCCGAACTGCACATGGGATATTCCACAAGTATAAGCGGCGGCAATACTGAGCAGGGTTACTCCACCCGGACGACTCCCGGCAGCGGCGGCAACCGGCTCCAGTCCTCGGCGTACCTGATGCGCGGCACTAAACTCAGCGGGACCGTGGACGAGGCGGACGACCCTTATATCAAAACAGAGCTTCAACCCCGCGAACTGTCAATTTCGGAGAGCAAAGAACAGACCTATCAGGTACAGAATATATTGTTTCTTACTGGCAATGAACGGCCGACTGTGGACGAGGTAAACGCAATCAAAACCTACATCCAGTCAAACGGCGGCGTGGGCGCGTCCATGTATTGGAACAGCAATAATGCAACGG
>CANDKT010000189.1 GCA_947385365.1 uncultured Bacillota bacterium
ACCGCCGTCTTTAAGCGCGGCAGCAGCGGCGACCCAATTTATGTATACAATTTCAGCGCACAGGTCGATTTGCGTTATGTTTCTTCCTTCTCGCCAGAAAACCTGGACGCGAAAATGTATACGGAGGATGGTAGTACAGAGCTCTCAGGGGGCGGCGGCTATCGGGATACCGACTATTACCGATTTTATTTCCAGGCCCTGGATAAAGAAGCGTATCTGAAGGCAAAAACTAAGCTTGTCATTAAGCCGAAGGCTGGAATTACCGGGAACACAAACGGCACTTTCTCCGTATATAAGGGCGCCGTCAGCGAGGCCAGCCTGAGCGCTGCGGAAAAAATTACGGAGGGCTGGGATGCGGCCACCAACACCTTGACCGTAACGGACAATTTTGCCGTTTGGTCTGCGGCCCCTATCTATACCTTTGTATACGAGTACCAGGCGGGGACAGATTCGGCGGCAGCCACCAAGCGCTGCTTCGTGCCGTTCAGTGCCATCGTGACTCCTGATTCAGTAGGCTTGTACGCCGATACAGTAACCATGATGGGAGCGGGCGCCGGGGACGCGCTGGATCATCCGCTGCAGTCAAATCCTTCTTATGGACAATACGACTCCGGTACGTATGTGTATCGGTTCTACAGTGCCAACCCGGCTGACTTTGAAAAGGCGCAGCTCCGGATCAAACTGGGCAGTTACCTCGTGAAAAAAATGACAGAGGACGGAGGTACGCTGTCCGCTTATAAGGGCATTGCCAGCAGCGCGAAAGACTTGAAGGATGAAAATAAGCTCCCAGATACATGCTGGACCGAAGATGGAGCTGGGGACAATGTGTCCAAAACCCTGACGGTTGAGGACAAGTTCGGGGATGCTGACAATCCCGGAGTCTACACCATCGTATATCAATATGAGCGGGCGGTCCTCAAGGCTGACGGCGCCATCGAAACAGTACCCGCCCACAACTTCCTGCACATTCGTGCGGAGATAAAGCCCTACACGGTGCGGCCAGCTTTGGGCAGCCACCAGCTTTACAAACCAACCACAACAGCTTACTATTCGCCTGTAACGGAAAACTATAAAGTTGATGGCAGCACCTATATCTTTACGACGGCATACCCCAATCCGGCCGGCGGTGAGGACGGAAAATATTGTGCCTATTTTGAGGTATCCGGTGTAAGTCCGTCTTGGACATATACAGCCACAGAATATGACAAGCAAAAGGCTGAACTTGCCCAAACGTTCATTGCCAAAGCCGCTGTGGGGGACCACAAGTTTACCGCGAGCGAGATGGAAGCCCTGAGCGCTGACAACAATATCAAGGATAAGCTGTTCGCTTCGCCTTCCGGACAGAATTCAGCTGGCTGTCCGATTGATTTCAGCGGTGCAGGCAAGGTCATCACCATCCAAGACGTGTATGGCAATCTGAGCTATTTTACCATCAAGTCGGAGGCGGGGACAGAACACGCCCCAATCCTATCCAGTGATACATACTTCCAGATCACAGGTGCGTCAAAGGAAAAGACGACGGGCAGCAGCAGCGGTTACGCGAGTTATATCATGAAGCCTGCGGACGACAGCTACTACGATCAGTTCAAGTATCAGACAGTGCTTTTGCTGGATGAGAATACCGGCCCTGTCAGCGGCGCCATTTATCCCACCTTCTGGACGGCTCCGAAGGTGAGGGCGTTCGCGTCCCATAACAGCGAGGCTGGGACAGAGGTACACAGCGGCCAGAATGAGATGTCGTTCGATAACAGTGGAAAACCTTCGACGTATTCTTCGGCTGCTGAGAGCGGCACCCATCTGCGGAACTACTGGGTGACCTTTGTAACCCAGCATACCGGCGGTGCGAAACTGTTTGTCAACGGCGCCACCAACGCGGCGCCCACGCATAAGGACGAGGAAACCGGGATGCCCACCCGTGTGCTCTACCTGGACGCCGACCATGGCTATCACCATGACATCTTCTTTGCCAACATCGGCGACGCGGAGATGACGGACCTAAAGGTCGAATTGTCCGATGATGCACAGAACGTGGCCCTAGATGATTACTGGACAATCGGCACTGTCAAAACATTGGCCGCGTTTACAAGTACGAAAAAAACTACGAACTACGGCGAGCTGGCCAACGTGTCCAAAATCCGTCTAGTTCCAGCGAAAGACGAGAAGGGCAACTACAAGACGGGTGAGATCAGCGGCACGCTGACAATCACGGGCGGCGGTGAAACCGTCGTCATCAAGCTCACCGGCGAAGCTGCCAAGCCCAAGATCATCACCGATACGCTCCCGGACGCAGTCAAGTACGTCCACTATTCCGCCATGATTCAGACCGACAATATGAGCGATGACACCATTACGTTTAGGACTGGGACGGGCTGGCCCATTCCCGGCAACGCCGACGTCGGACTGAAGCAAAACGGCGAGATTTATGGAGTGCCCGATGTGCCTGGAACCTATACATTTTCTGTAGCGGCGTATTCCGGGGAAACAAAGCTTGATGAAAAGACGTATACGCTGACCATAGTCGAAAACGGACACACAACCGTCTGGAATTCAACGGACGTGGCTTATGATGTGTCCGTGGCCATCCCCAACGAAAACGGCAGCAGTACAATAGGGTCGATGAATCATGTGGACAGTAAGAAAGGGCTCAACCAGTTTGCGAACAGTGATATGGTGTTTGAATCTGAGGGTCCCTTCGCCGAGTTCATCGAGATTGAGCTGGACGGCGTAAAATTGACCGAGGGTACTGATTACACAAAAGAAGAAGGCAGCACCCGCATCACCCTCAAGACCCAGACGTTGAAAAGCAGGAGCGCGGGAACCCATACACTGTCCGCTGAGTTCCGTGTGGGCGGAGACAAGGACAGCGTTATGCACCGTGCCTCCCAGAACTATATTCTGGATACAAACGGTCAGACGAGCGGCGGCAATACCGGCAGTGGCAGCACTGGCGGCGGCAATACCGGCGGCGGCAGCACCAGCGGCGGCAATACCGGCGGCGGCACCAGCGGCGGCAATACCGGCGGCGGCGCCAACAGCGGCAGCACCAGCGGGCA
>CANDKT010000190.1 GCA_947385365.1 uncultured Bacillota bacterium
CCCGGCCCCCTGGACCCCGGTGCTGCGAGGCGTGGGCAATCTCTGACCCGTGGGCAACCTCTGAAAGGGCGTGTTTATCTTATGGAAAACAACAGACCAAAAGGCCGGGAACGCCACGTCACAGGTCCCGGCAAAACCGTCAAAAAACACGGCGCAGGTCTCGGCACCGGCCCCGTGGGCGACGCCAGCGGCTACAGCGACCGTCAGCCGAACGATCCCGGCACGCGGAACAAACCAAGCCGCGGCGGCGGTATGCAACTCATCACGCTCCTGCTCGCTCTGCTGCTGGGCGGCGGCGGATTGGGCGCTTTGATGAACGGCGGACAATCCGGCGGCGGACAGATCAGCCAGCCTACGACTTCCACCGTCAACTGGTCCCAAGCGCTGAGCGGCCTGAACAGCGGAAGCGTCTCCTCCGGCTGGCAGGCCCCCGCCAATACCGGTACGCTGAACGATACATCCGCTTCCAATTCACGCGCCAAATACACCAACGTCTTAGGAAACGGCCGCGATACCGTAACGATCATGGTCTATATGTGCGGGACCGACCTGGAATCCCGCAACGGGATGGGTACCGCAGACCTTCAAGAGATGCTCAACGCCCGCTTCGGCAGCAAGCTCAACCTGCTGGTCTACACCGGCGGCTGCAAGGCTTGGAAAAACAACACCGTCAACAGTACCTTCAACCAAATCTGGCAGGTGAAAGACGGGAAACTCATCAACCTGGAAAAAAACTTGGGCAGCGTCTCCATGACCGACCCCAACACCTTGTCTGACTACATCCGCTGGTGTAGCCGGAACTTCCCCGCGAACCGTTACGAATTGATCCTCTGGGACCACGGCGGCGGCTCCGTCAGCGGCTACGGGTACGATGAAAAATTTGCCTCCAGCGGTTCCATGAACTTAGCGGGACTGAACACCGCCCTGCAAAACGCTAAGGTGAAATTCGACTTCATCGGCTTCGACGCCTGCCTCATGGCCACCGCCGAAACCGCCCTCACGATGGCCCAGCACGCCGACTACCTCATCGCCTCCGAGGAAACCGAACCCGGCGTAGGCTGGTACTACACCGATTGGCTCACCGCGTTCGGGGAAGATACTTCCATGCCGACCGTGCAGCTCGGCAAACGTATCGTGGACAGCTTCGTGGATACCTGCGCCCAAAAATGCCGGGGACAGTTGACCACGCTCTCCGTCCTCGACCTGGCCGAACTGGAAGTCACTCTCCCCGACGCGCTGTCGAACTTCGCCGAATCCACCAGCGGTCTCATCAAAGCGCAAAATTACCAGACCGTCTCCAACGCCCGCGCGGGCGCGCGGGAGTTCGCTCAGTCCAGCAAAATCGACCAAGTGGACCTTGTCCACCTGGCCCGCAACATGCGCACCCCCGAAGGCGACGCCTTAGTCGACGTCCTGCTCCGCGCCGTGAAGTACAACCGCACCTCTTCCAATATGACCAACGCCTACGGCGTGTCTATCTACTTCCCCTACCGGAAGTCCTCTATGGTCGACCGCGCCACTTCCACCTACCAGCAGATCGGCATGGATGAGGAGTACTCCCACTGTATCCGGCAGTTTGCCAGCCTCGCCGCAAGCGGTCAGGCGGCCTCCGGCGGGACCGCCTCGCCCCTGCCCGCGCTGTTGGGAACGTTGGGCGGTTCCAGCGGAAGCGCAGATGTCGTCTCCGCGCTGCTGGGCGAGTTCCTCAACGGCGGCTTCGGCCGCGTCGCCGGGCTCTCCGACGCCAATTCCAGCTTTCTGAACGACCGCGCCATGAGTGACGAGGAAACGGTCCAGTACCTCACCGACCACCGCTTCCCGGACGAAGCGATGGTCTGGCAGACCAGTGAAGACGGCGTGCCGGTGCTTCGCCTGAGCGCGGAACAGTGGGGACTGGTCCAGTCCCTGGAACTGAACCTGTTCTACGACGACGGCGAGGGCTACATAGACTTGGGCTTGGATAACGTCTACCAGTTCGATGATGCCGGAGGGCTGTTGGGGGAAAAGGACGGCAGTTGGCTGGCGGTCAACGGCCAGCCGGTGGCTTACTACCACACCGCTACCGTGGACGATGGGACCAATTACACCATAACCGGCAGAGTCCCGGTGCTTCACAACGGGAGCCGCGCGGAATTGATCTTGGTGTTCGACAACGAACATCCGCAAGGCTTCGTGGCCGGGGTCCAGAGCGTGTACCTCAGCGGCGAGACCGAGACCGCGGCGAAAAATCAGAGCGGTCTGCAAACCGGCGACACGCTGGAATTTCTGTGCGACTACTACCGCTACGACGGGACTTATCAGGACAGCTACCGCTTAGGCGAACCGCTCACCGTGACCGGCGAGGACCTGCCGGTCCATGACGTCTCCCTGGAAGGTTCCACGCGGGCTACTTACTGCTTCACCGACCTGTATAACCAGCGCCACTGGACCCCAGCAGTGCCGTGACCGGAGACTCTCAAGGTATCCGGCCAAGATGCTCCAGCACGATCTTCAGCGCCATCAGCAGAAGCAACGCTCCGCCTGCCGCCTCCGCGCCGTTCCGGAACCGCGCGCCAAAATGAACGCCGATCCACGTCCCCAGTACGGACAGAACAAAGGTGATCCCTCCGATCAGCGCCGCCGCCGGAACGATACGCACCCGGAAAACGCCGAAGGTCACGCCGACGGCTAACGCGTCGATGCTGGTGGCTACGGCCAGCGGCAGCATGGCCGCCGGACGGAACGAATCGCTCACCGTCTCCGACTTCCGGGACTCCCGCAGCATGTTGAACCCGATCAGAGACAGCAGACAGAACGCAATCCAATGATCGACTTTCACGATGGCCGCCTGAAACCGAACCCCTAACAGCCAGCCCAACACCGGCATCAGCGCCTGAAACGCTCCGAAATACGCCCCGCAGATCAAACCCGCTGCCAATCTGCCTAGATCGGAAGAGCGCACGTCTGAACTCCAGTCACAACAGGTTATCTCGTATGC
>CANDKT010000191.1 GCA_947385365.1 uncultured Bacillota bacterium
TGTACTACCTGAACTGGCGGCAGCAGGACCGTCTGCGGAAGGAGCGGGAGGAGGAACGGAGACTTCACAGCCAGCAGTTGGCGGAAGCACTAAAGGCCGCCCAAATCGCCAGCGAGTCCAAAACTATGTTTCTGTCCAATATGTCCCACGATATCCGCACGCCTATGAACGCGGTGTTGGGCTTTACGACGCTGTTGGCGAAGGACGCGGAGAACCCAGCTAAGGTGCGGGAGTACACCAGAAAAATCACAGCCTCCGGTCAGCACCTTCTCAGCCTAATCAATGATATCCTGGACGTCTCCAAAATCGAGAGCGGGAAAGTCGTACTCAATCTGGAACCGTTCGCGCTCAATGACGTGATCGCCTCGGTGGAGGCGATCATCCAGCCGATGGCGAAAGCGAGACGGCAGGAATTTCACCTGGATGTGACCGGGATTCGCCACGAGTACCTGGTGGGAGACGAGACGCGGATCAATCAAATCCTAATCAACCTCCTCTCCAACGCCGTGAAATATACCCCGGAAGGCGGTCACATCTGGTTCCGTATCATCGGACTCAAGCAGCGCTCCAACCAGTACGAACATATCCGCATTGAGGTCGAGGATGACGGCTATGGCATGACGCCGGAGTACCTGGAGACCATCTTCGACGCCTTCACCAGAGCGGAGAACAGCACCACAAATAAAGTCCAGGGGACCGGTCTGGGTATGGCCATCACGCACAGTATCGTGAAGCTGATGGGCGGGACCATCGAAGTGTCCAGTCAGGTGGATCAGGGAAGTCTCTTCCGGGTGGAGCTGGAATTGCGCATTCTGGAGGAGGCCGCAGACCGGCAATTCTGGGTCCGAAAGGATATCTCCCGTATCCTGGCGGTGGGCGGAGATCCGGGAGAACAAGAAAATATCCTGGCCCTCATGCAGGACACAGGCGTCCAGCTGGACGCCGTTTCCAGTATAGAGCAGGCGCTTGAGTCGATACAGGGCGGCGAAAACGTTCAACTGGTCCTGTTGGACTGGGAGGACTGCGGCCTACAGGGGGCCAAAAAACTGCGGGCGGAGCTTCCGGAACCTGTCCCGCTCCTGCTCCTGGCGGAGTTTGACGCGGCGGGTATGGAGGAAGCCCTTCAACTCAGCCGCACGGATACCTTGACAAAGCCCTTTTTCGTGTCCGCCCTGCGGGTGAAAGTGGAAGAGCTGTGGGACGAGGGCGCGTGTGAACCGGAACCGGAAGAAAGCGGAGATTTGGAAGGAATGCGCTTCCTGGCCGCGGAGGACAACGAGATCAACGCGGAAATTTTGACGGAACTTTTGGAGATCGAAGGGGCCTCCTGCGAGATTGCGGCCAACGGCCAGCTGGCAGTGGAACGCTTCCAACGTTCCGCGCCGGGCGAGTTCGACGCGATCCTGATGGATGTCCAGATGCCTGTGATGGGCGGCCACGAGGCGGCCAGAACCATCCGTTCCCTGGACCGGGAGGACGCACGACGCATCCCCATCATCGCCATGACGGCCAACGCATTCGCCGAGGACGAAAAAGCCGCTTTGGACGCCGGAATGAACGCGCATGTACCCAAACCCTTGAATATGGAGCTTTTGAAAAAGACCATCCGACAATTCAGCAAATGAAATGAGAGGTAGAAGGACTATGAAGAGATGGATTTCCGCTTGCTTGGCGGCACTGGCAGTTTTCTCGCTGGTCTCCTGCGGCAGCCGCGAGGACCCTAAGAACCTGGTTCAACAGGATACGGAGGAAACGCGGGTAGTCAACCTGTTCAGCCCTATGGAGAAGACCGACCCCAACGCGGAGAACGTGGCTCGGACTGCGGCGGACTTGACAGTGGCTATGGCAGAGGAGCGGTTAGGCGTCCGCGTGGACTACTGGACCTACACGGCGGAGGACTACCAGGACAAGACCTATGACGAGGTAGCCTTGGACCGGGCCCGGAGCAATATGGACGACCTGTATTTGCTCAATCCGGACGTTGTTCTGGCGCTAGGGTCAGAGGGACGGCTGATGGACTTGTCGGGGCTGGACAACGCCAAAAACCTGCGGGAGATCATCCGCGTCGCCAACACGGTGGACGGGAAGCTGGTGGCGATTCCACAGGAAGTGGTGGCCTACGGCCTGTTTCTCAACACGGACCTGTTCAAAAAGTACGACCTCAGCCTGCCGGAGACGCCGGAGGAATTTTTGGAGTGCTGCCGGGTGTTTCAGGTGAACGGGATCGAGACCCCTATCGGAGCCAACCGCTGGTGGCTGGAGACCTTCGCGCTTGCCATAGCCTACGCCGACCTGTATAACGGCGGGAATACCGAGGCGGAGATTGCCGCGCTCAACAGCGGCGCGGCCAGGTACAGCGACTACATGCGTCCCGGCTTTGAATTTCTCAAGACCCTGATCGACCGGGGCTATGTGGACGCGGAAAAAGCCTTGGTCAGCGAGGCCATTGAGGCGGAAGGCCCCGATTTCCTGGCGGGAAAGACCCCCATCGTGATGGCTTACTGGGGGGCGGCCAATACGGAGACCGCCTACGGCAAAACGGATTTTAAGATGCAGGTCATCGGGTTCCCCAGCAGCCGGGGCCAGATGCCGGTGATGCCGATGACCGGTTGGGCCGTAGGGGCGCAGTCGGAACACGCAGAAGACGCCATGCGGGTGATGGACGTCATCCTCTCCGATGAGGCGCTCCAGCTCTTCTCCGAGACCAACCGGGTCATTTCCCCCTCCAAAAACGTGAAAGTGGACTGTGTCCCTGCACTCCAACCGCTCAACGACCGCATTGAAGAGGGCGTTTATGTGCTTGGCTCCAACGCGGGGATGAATGTGGAGCAGTGGGGCAACACCTGCCTGATTGTGCGGGAGTTGTTGGCTGGCGCGACTGTGGACGAGTGCATGGCTGCCTTTGACAAGCTCCAGGACGAGGCGTTGAACTCTTAATGAAACGCT
>CANDKT010000192.1 GCA_947385365.1 uncultured Bacillota bacterium
TTCACGGCGGAGCCGGTGTTGTTGGCCGCGTCCATGATCTCGCCGGCCAGCCGCTCCTTCATGGTCTTCTCGCCCCGGTTGCGGGCGTAGGTGGTCAGCCAGCGCAGACCCAGGGTCTGCCGGCGCTCGGGCCGGACCTCGATCGGCACCTGATAGGTGGCGCCGCCCACACGGCGGGCCTTGACCTCCAGGGAAGGCATGATGTTCTCAAGGGCCTGGGTGTAAACCTCCATGGGTTCCTTGCCAGTCTTGTCCTTGATGATCTCGAAGGCGCCGTAGACGACCTTCTGAGCCACGCCCTTTTTGCCATCCAGCATGATGCTGTTGGTGAGCTTGGTAACCAGGACGGAGTTGTAGAGCGGGTCAGGCAGGATCTCCCGCTTGGGCACATTTCCTCTTCTGGGCACTTTGCTTCCCTCCTTCTTATAAAATAGAGATCATAGGTACTCGTCATGCCAAGCATGGCGTGTAATGCCTGTCCGAGGTTTGCCCATATATAGGGAAACGTCGGGCAAGACGGTCTGCCTTGCGCAGACGTGAAGGTTTTTGTGAGGGGTGAGCTGGAAGGCTTACTTTTTCTTTCCCGCCTTGGGCCGTTTTGCGCCGTACTTGGAGCGGGCCTGCATACGGCCGGAGACGCCCTGGGTATCCAGCGTGCCGCGGATGATGTGGTAACGCACGCCGGGCAGGTCCTTGACACGGCCGCCGCGGATCATGACCACGGAGTGTTCCTGCAAGTTGTGGCCGACGCCGGGGATATAAGCGGTGACTTCCATCCCGTTGGTCAGACGCACACGGGCGATTTTCCGCAAAGCGGAGTTGGGCTTCTTCGGGGTGGAGGTACGCACGGCGGTGCAGACGCCTCTCTTCTGCGGGGACGGCAGGTCTGTACTCTTATTTTTCAGGGTATTCAGACCGTGTTGCAGAGCGGGGGAGGTGGATTTGTAAGCCACCTGGGCGCGGCCCTTCCGGACCAGTTGGTTAAAAGTAGGCATGAATGGGTTTCCTCCTTTCGTTTCTGACTGCCTCTGGCGAGGCGTACTCTATATTTTAACAAAAGCAGGAAATTTTATCCCTGTTCCGTTAAAATCGCGGATTTAGGGGCGTTCAACGCCGCAGCAGGACGGCGACGGCTGCGCCCACGGAGATCCCGCAAGCCAAACCCAATTCCCGCATGGAAGGGACCGGTTGGATTGGGACCTGACGGTTGACGGCCTCCTGGACCATCGGCTGGAGCAAACGCGGGTCGGCGTCCTGGGCGAAGTACAGCCGCGCGGCGCGGCCGTCCCGCAGAGCGCGGCGCACCTGTTTGCTCCCAGTGACCTTATGGGGCGTTGCCAATTCCTGAAGCACTTCTGATACCCTCCTCTTCCCTTGGGGGAATTTCATCGGGTCGCAGGCGGGCAGTCCGACGCGCGGTCTCTGCCGCCACGAAATGGTATTATACCACCTGTTTCCCCCGCCGTCAAGGATATTTCTCTGAAAAGTTCTCAAAAAAAGCCCGAAAAAACCGTAACCGGACCATTCTCTTTTCGTCTATATTGGTAAGCGCCCCGGCGCATATCGAAAAGGAGGTTTTCTTTTATGAAACGACTGCTTGCTTTGCTGCTCTCCGGCGCGTTGACGCTGCTGACCGGCTGCGCCGGTGGAGAGATCCCGCTCTTCTCCGGTTCCGCCGCGCCCGCGCCTTCGGAACCCTACCCGCAGCTGGTCAGCCAAGCGTTCCTGCCGGAATCCAGCGAGGCGGTGGAGACCGCGCTGGCTGGGTTCGGGCTGGAGCTGCTCCAACGGACCCGGAACGTCTCCGGTGGGAAGCCGACGCTCGTGTCGCCGCTTTCGGTGACGTTCGCGTTAGCGATGGCCGCGAACGGGGCGGATGGGGACACGCTGACGCAATTCGAGACGGTCCTGGCAGGCGGCGCGACGCTGGACGAACTGAACGCCGCGTGTGCGCAGCTGACGGGAGACTACCACAACTTAGACGGTTCCACAGAATGCGTCATAGCCAACAGCCTCTGGAAAGACTGCGACGGCGGAATCTACGAAGACTTCGTGTCCCGGTGCAAAGGCGGCTACGGCGCGCAGGTCTACGAAGCGTCGCTGTCCGACGCGCGCATCGTGGGCGACGTGAACCGCTGGGTCTCCAAGCACACCAACAAGCTCATCCCGCGCATCATCGAGGAACCGTTCCAGGAGGAGACGGCCCTGCTGCTCATCAACGCGCTCTACCTGAAAAACAAGTTCGCCGCCCCCTTCGACCCGCTGAACACCCGTGAGCGGGACTTTCATCACGCGGACGGTTCCACGTCCCGGGAGGACTTTTTAGCGCGAGGCCATGCGGATATGCTCTACCTACAGGGCCAGAACGCCCAAGGCGTCGTGTTGCCCTACGACGATGGCCGGTTAGGCTTTTTCGCGCTCCTGCCGGATCTGTACCCGGACGCCCCCTCCTTCGGAGACTGGCTGGACGCTCTGCACGGAGACGATCTCGTTCCGCTCATCGACGGCCGGACGGAAACGCAATTCCTCGCCTTCGCTATGCCGAAGTTCCAGGTCGAATGGAAAGGCGACTTGACCGCAATCCTGCCGGAGATGGGTCTGGACCGCGCCTTCAATTCAAATACCGCGGACTTCTCCCGGATGGGCAGCAATCCGGAAGGCTACTACATCTCCAAGGTCGTCCACGCGACGCGTTTGGAAGTCAATGAGAAGGGTACGGAAGCAGCAGCGGCAACCGTGGTCGCGGCCAACGGCGGCGGCACAGCTCCGGAAAACGGCGTTACTTTGATTTTGGACCGCCCCTTCCTCTACGGCATCGTGGACTTGGACACAGGAGTCCCCCTTTTTCTTGGGACGTTTGAATGATAAGGACATTTTTCGATAATTGCCCACTTTCCGCCGCATCGGGGTCCAGGGGGCCGGGCCC
>CANDKT010000193.1 GCA_947385365.1 uncultured Bacillota bacterium
CCCATCTGCATCATCGCACCCATCTCCTCCTGGGCCGCCGCCGTGGCCGGTTTCGCCGAGGACGGCCAGGGACTGAACCTCTTCATCCAGGCCATCCCCTACAACTTCTACGCCCTGCTCACCGTCGTCATGATGGTCGGCATGATCCTGATGAACGTCGAGTTCGGCCCTATGGCCCGCTACGAGAAAAACGCCGTCGAAAACGGCGACCTCTTCTCCGGCTCCAACCCCTACGCCATGCTCGACGACGATATGGACGAAAATAAAGGCGCCGTGCTGGACCTGGTCCTGCCTATCTTAGTGCTGGTCGCCGCCTGCGTCATCGGTATGATCTACTCCGGCGGCTTCTTCTCCGGCGCGGACTTCGTCAGCGCGTTCTCCAACTCCGACGCCTCCGTCGGTTTAATGCTCGGCTCCGCCTTCGGCCTGCTCTTCGCCTTCCTCTACTACCTCGTCCGGAAGTCCATGTCCTTCCGCGAAATGATGGGCTGCATCCCCGAAGGCTTCAAGGCTATGGTCCCCGCGATCCTCATCCTCACCTTCGCCTGGTCCCTCAAAGGTATGACCGACTCCCTGGGAGCCAAGTACTTCGTCCGTGACTTCGTCCGCAGCTTCTCCAATATCCAGATGTTCCTGCCGGTACTGGTCTTCGTCGTCGGCTGCCTGCTCGCCTTCGCCACCGGCACCAGTTGGGGTACCTTCGGCATCCTCATCCCAATCGTCCAGAACGTCTTCTCTATGGACAACCCCCTCGCTATTATCTGCATCTCCGCCTGTATGGCCGGCGCCGTCTGCGGCGACCACTGCTCCCCCATCTCCGACACCACCATTATGGCTTCCGCCGGCGCTCAGTGCGACCACGTCAATCATGTTTCCACGCAACTGCCCTACGCCATCTCCTGCGCCGTCATCTCCGGCATCACCTACATCGTCGCCGGGTTCGTCAAAACACCCCTGGTCGCCCTCCCCGTCGGCGTAGCCTTAATGCTCTGCTTCCTCTTCATCGTCAAGAATCAGCAGAAAAACGCTTGACTCCCCCGCGATAACCTCCCGCACCTGTGACAATCCTTGAAACGAGGTCGTTCGCTCTATGGAATCCGGAACCTATCACGCGTACCTGAACGCAACCGAAGCAATCCCCTTTGAGAAAATGTGTGAACTTCACCAATCGCTCCAAACGGAAGTCGGTCGGGACGAAGATACTCGGGAACTCTACGAAGACCTGCTCCACGCCGCCGTGGACTACGCCGCAATGCGCGCCAAATGGTCCTTGATGACTCCGCCGGAACGCGTGGACAACGATCAGCTGCGCACCGCTCTGCACGACGCCTTCCTTCTCCGGCTGGATCTGCTGGCGCGCTGGCTGAAAGCCCAAGGAAAACCTGCCGCGTGGCGGGACGCGCTCGGTTACGAGTCCGAAAACCCTTGGCGGCGTAAGTCGCTCGGAGATTTCGCCTGCTGCCTGGCCTTCCTTTCCGCGCTCCACGCACGCTGAATCCAAAAAGGACGGCTCCCGTTTCTTCCGGGAGCCGTCCTTTTTCGTTCAAATCGCCGTCAGGTGGAGCTGCATGGAATCGTAATCCTCCGGGGGCAGCGGCAGAGGATACCCGGCGTTCATCAGCACGTCGCCGGGGAACTCGCCCTGGCCGTTGATCCGGTAATCCAAGTCCGGGTCCAGACCCTTCAGGCGCAGAATCCGGAACGCGGACGCCGCGCGGGTCTGCCCGGCAACCAAAGTCACCAACGCTTCCCGGCGGTCGCGGGCCACGTGCGCCCAGGCCGTGTACGAGGCGTCCTCAAAGGGATCGGTCAGACGGAAGTAGTCCCCATCACTGACCAGATGCGCCAATTCTTTGTAACGCTGCACCTGATCCCGGATCACGTCCCGTTCCTCCGGCGTGGTCTTGCTCAGGTCCATCTCGTAGCCGAACGTCCCGGACATCGCCACAACCCCCCGCGTCTTGAGCGGCATACGCCGCCGGGTCTGCTCGTTGGGGGAGACCGAGACGTGCGCCCCCATCGCGCTGGGCGGGTAGGCAAACGACGTGCCGTACTGGATGAACAACCGTTCCACCGCGTCGGTGTCGTCGCTGCACCAGATCTGGGGGGTGTAGTAGAGCATACCGGCGTCGAAACGCCCGCCGCCGCCACAACACCCTTCGATAAACAGCCCGGGGAAGTCGCGGAGCATACGTTCCAGAACCTCGTACACGCCTAACACGTAACGGTGGTAGACCTCGCCCTGACGCTGCGCCGGGAGCGCGGCCGACCAGACGTCCGTCAGACTGCGGTTGATGTCCCACTTGACATAGGCGACCTCCGCGCTGGACAGCACTGCTTTGATCTGCCCGTAGACGCAGTCGCGCACCTCCTGGCGGGAGAAGTCCAATACCAACTGGTTCCGTCCCCGCGCGGGCGCGCGGCCTGGAATACGGAACGCCCAATCCGGATGCGCCCGGAATAAATCGCTGTCCTCGTTGACCATCTCCGGCTCGATCCAGATGCCGAACTTCAAGCCCAGCTCCTGGACCGCTCCCGCCAACGCCTCCACCCCGCCGGGCAGTTTGGACTCGTTGACGATCCAGTCGCCTAACCCGGCGTTGTCGCTGTCGCGCTGGCCAAACCAGCCGTCGTCCATCACGAACAGTTCAATGCCTAACGGCGCGGCGCTTTTGGCGATCTCCAGCAGCTTCCCGGCGTCGAAGTCGAACATGGTCGCTTCCCAGTTGTTAATCAGCACCGGGCGGCGCTGGCCGTGGAGCGGGTCGCGGATGAGCCGCTCCTGAATGGCGCGGTGATACTGGCGGCTCATTTGCCCGAACCCCTCCGGCGAACAGAGCAGCGCGGCTTCCGGCGCGGTGAAGCTCTGGCCGGGTTCCAGAGTCCAGCTGAAATGCCACGGGTTCAGGCCCATGACCAA
>CANDKT010000194.1 GCA_947385365.1 uncultured Bacillota bacterium
CGTAGAGCTGTCCTGCCGGGAGGAATTTGACGGCGGCGCGCGGGAAATCCTGGCGGATTTTCTATCAAACTGCCACTACGCGGTGTAAAAGGAGGAAAGACTGATGGGACTGCTGTTTCCAGAAGATCCGCATTTTAATGAGAATGAGCGGCAGACGGGTTTTTGCCGTTACCGCCAGCTGCTGTCCAACCGTTTTGGGCAGTGGTGGAAGATCAATCTGCTGACGCTGGCGGGGTGTGTGCCGCTGGCGGCGGGCATATTTTACGCCATTGGGACATCCAGCGTTTTGGCGCTGATTCCCTGCTCCGCCGTGGGCGGCGCGGTCGCGGGACCGTTTTTGGCGGGGATGTATGACGCCGTTCTGCGGGGCCTGCGGGATGATTCTATCCCCTGGCTGGACGGCTGGAAGCGGTCCTGGCGGCAGAACTGGCGGGGGAGTATGCTTTTAGGCGCGGCGATGGGGCTGCTGGCGGGGCTGTACGCCTTTATGGGGATGCTGTTCTGGTGGGCGGAGACGACGCCGTCTATGGGGACGGTGGCCCTATACCTGGCGGGACTGCTGTTGATTTTGACGGCCAACGCTCTGCTCTGGCCGCAGATCGTGCTGTTCCGGCAGTCGCCGGCCATCCGGCTGCGCAATGCGCTGTTGTTTCTCATCAGATATTTTTGGCGGGTCATGGGCGTGGGCGTTTTGCAGCTGGCGTACTGGGCGGTCTATGTGCTGTTCGCGCCGTGGACGCTGGTTTTGCTGCCGGTGGTTGGGGTGTGGTATATCGTGTTTCTTTCGCAGTTTTTGATTTACGAGCAGATGGACGGGGCCTTGCAGATCGAGGAGCTCTACGCTGGAAACAAGTAAAATGCCGCTCCGCCGGGAGTATCCGAAGCAAACAAGGTAGGGACCGGCAAATACCATGCTGAAACAGACGCTTCGCCTGATACGCGGCAGGCAGCCCGGTTTAGGCAAAACAAGACCGAAGCACGAGCGCAAAAAATAATATCCCCCGTAATGATAAGCGCACCGACACAAATGACGAGGACCAGCGGCAACGGCTGATTGACAGCTTTGTCAATGCGGTGTATGTGTTCGATGATAAGATTGTTCTGACATTAAACTATAAAAACGGCACCAAGACCATTAGTCTTGGTACCGTGAAAAGTTCGGATTTGATAGCTTGTTGTCCACCAAAAAGATCCAACAGTATAGATGTCGTGGGCTGAACGCCTACGGCATCAACTGTTTCTGGGGATTTGGTATCCCCCCAATAAGCCGGTCCAGCGATAGATGCCAATCGCGCGAGGGCAGAACTTGAACCACCTGATTTCAGCATACTCGATCTCCCTAGCAGCTGCCGGCTGCTCCCTGGCTGTAGAATGTCCCGGCAGGCCGGAAAACCTGCCTGAAAACTTACCGCACATCCATCTCCATTGTGTAGTTGAACCACCAATCGACGCCGTCGCCCGTGCGGAAGTAGTAGCGCTCCACTCCGTTGGAGAGCGTCACCTTTTTCGTACACGTATAACTGTAATTCCAAGGCCGCTCATCAATCCTGCCGGTGTGGTCCGCTGTGGTCTCATTGCGGTAAAACAGCATGTTGCACCCAATGGGGATCGTGACCTTCCAGCTGCCGCTGCGCCGCTCCACCACCGTGACCGGCGACTTGGTCCACCGCGCGTACAACGTCTGGCTGGACGTGATCGCCGCCTTGCTCTCCGGCGTGATCCGGCTTCCGCCCGTTTTGGACGTGTACCAGCCCGCAAAATGATAACCTTCCCTGGTGGGCGTGGGCATACGCCCGTAGACCCCGGAGTAAATCACGCTGATTTGATCCTGCATCACTTCCCCGCCGTTGGGATGGAACGCAACCCGGAAGGTCCGGCCCTTGACCCAGCGGGCGTACAGCGTCTGGCTCTTACCCGCCGTCACCGTTGTATCCGCCGTGATCTTCTTCCCGCCGGATTTGGCGGTGTACCAGCCCGCGAAGGTGTACCCCGTCCGCACCGGCGATGGGAGCGCGCCGTAAGGCGAACCCTTTGTGACCGTCACCTTCCCGGTTTCATCCACAAACCTGCCGCCGTTGGGGTTCAGCGTCACGGCGACGGAAGCCTTCTTCGTCCAGCGGGCGTAAAGGGTGTGGTCCTTCGAGGCGGTGACCTTGGTGGAGGCCGTCACCTTCTTTCCGCCGGTTTTCGCCGTGTACCAGCCGCTGAAGTTGTAGCCCTCGCGAACCGGCGTAGGCAGTTCGCCGTAGGGCTTGCCGTAGGTCACATGCTTTGTTTCCGCCGTCACGGGGATGCCGCCGCCCACGCGGTCGAGGGTCACCGTATAATTCTTCGACCCCTTTACAGGCTCCCAGCGGGCGTACAGCCACTGGTCCCCCGTGAGATGGACCTTATCCGCCGCCTTTACCTGCACGTTGTACGTGTTCGCGTCCGCGTACCAGCCCTTGAAGGTGTAACCGGCGCGGGTGGGCGTGGGCAGCGCGCCGTAAGGCTTGCCGTTCGTTACGTACACCGGCGGGCAGATGGACGCGCCCTGATCCGCGCACCAGAACCCCACTACGGAGGTCTTTACGCCTTTGCGGACCGCGCAGGGCGGATTGGCCCAGGCGGCGGGATCGATCCCCGCGGGATTCCCGCTGCTGTCCACGACCCGCTTGTTGATGAGGTCCGCGTAAAATTTGCCGTGGTTCGAGTCGTCGTAACCGTACTGCACGGCCTGATGATTGTTGACGGAT
>CANDKT010000195.1 GCA_947385365.1 uncultured Bacillota bacterium
GGAAGCGGCGGGAGACGTTGGTGTAGCCGGAGTTGGCGGTGTAGCAGTTGATGTAGGCTTTGACGCGGCCTTCCCCGATCATCATGTCCCAATCGCCGCCTGCGGGTCCGGCCCAGACCGTGAAGTCGGTCTGACCCTGGCGCAGGATCTCGGAAACTGCGGCGTAGGGTTTACGGTTGGTGGTAAAGCCGCCGAAGCAGATACAGTCGCCGCTTTCGACGAACTTTGCTACCGCGTCGTGCAAGGAAAATACTTTGTTCATAGTGAAACCCCCATTGCATTCAGTATTGGTCTGATTTTTCTGTGTTTTTTGCAATTTTTGCTTGAATCAAGGCGCGTGCGCTCTTCAACGGGTATAGTGTAGCACATTTTCTACAATCGGTCTATCTGTAATTTGGCAAAAAGTTTGCATATCTTGTCCTGGTGTGTTATAATGACCAAAGGCCCTTTAAAGGCGCAGGTTCAGGGAGAGCCACGCGGCCAAGACCGTGTGCAGGAACCGAAAACGATCCAAACCCTACCGTTGGAGGCGTCTGGCATGACCAATGTCGAGTTTCATTTACAGCTGAACCACAATGAGATATGGAACATGGGACGGCTGCATTTCCACGCATTTTGCGAACTGCTGCTGCCGCTGACCAGCCCAGGGAATATTTTCGTCAACGATCAAGTTTACCCATTGCGGCGCGGGACGCTGTACCTCATAGGGGAAAACACGCTCCATCGAACGATGGCCACAGGCGCGCACGCGCGGTATGTGCTGCATATTTCGAGGAAAGCCTTGGCGGAGTTGTCCACGCCGCAGACAGATTTCATTCGGCTGGCGCAGGAGGCGTTTCGGAGGGTAGAGCTGGGCGTGGAGGAGATGACGGAGATCATCGAGGCGTTCCAAACGGTGGAGCGCAATAAGAACGACGGCGCGTTTGGCAGCGATATCCGCCAGACGACTGCGCTGCTCCAGCTGTTGCTGAAGGTCTCGCCTCTGCTCAGTGCGGCCACGGCGGGAGAATCCATCCGGAACAAGGATTTTTTGCGGGTCGCGCCGATTTTGGACTACATCCGGGACAATCTGTCGGAACCGCTGTCTTTGGACAAGATCGCCGGTCAATTCTACATCAGCAAGCACTATTTGTGCCGGATCTTCAAATCGGCCACTGGTTTTTCCGTTATGGAATATATCATCTACAGCCGGATACTTAAGGCACGCCAACTGCTTCAGGAGGGGGTCAGCGTGCAGGAGGCCGGAGAACTGGCCGGATTTTCCGATAACTCCCACTTCATCCGCACGTTTGGACACCTCACCGGTGTCTCGCCGGGGAAGTACGCCAAAGAATACCAGTCCGGCGATCAAGTGCTGATGCAAGACGGACTCCACCACTGAGATTTTGGTCAATATCCGCAAATTCACCATTGCTGTCCCATCTTGTGCAGATTTTCCAGTTTTAACGCGCCGCTCCCCAAAACAGCGCGGACGGATACAGGTTCTGTATCCGTCCGTGTTTTTCGATGTCGTTTTTAGGAAGAGCCGCTTCTAGTTTCTCGGGCTGCGGTAGAAATTGCCCTGGAGCTTATCCGTCCGCAGGACATTTACGAAGGCTTTCGGGTCCGCGTCGCGGACCTTGCGGACCAGTTGACGGATCTGCCCACTGGTGACGACGGAGTAGATCATCACGCAGGGTTCGCCGTTGTAAAGCCCCACGCCTTCGATCAGGGTAGCAGTGTGCTGGGTGTCCTGAATCTGCGCGCATACACCGCCAGCGCTCTCCCGCCCGGTGATGATGAACAGCGTGGCGCGTTTGCTTTCGCGGTCCATCATTCGGATGACCTGGGTGGAGGTGAACTGGAAGATGATGGAGTACAGCGCGCGGTCCCACCCGAACAGCGCCCCGGCTACCGCCAGCATAGCCACGTTGCCGCAGAGGATGTAGTTCCATGCGTCGATATTTTTCCGCTCCGCCAGAGCGATTGCGATAAAATCGGTACCGCCGGTGGTCACGCGGACCATCAGGCACAAGCTGACGGCGAAGCCGTTGACCAGTCCGCCGAAGATACAGATCAGCAAGATATCTTCCGTGATAGGCATAGCGGGGAGCAGATCGGTGAACAGGCTGGACAGGAAGATGACCAGGCAGGAGTAGAGGGTGAAGCGTTTGCCGACCAGCTTGTAGCTGATAGCGGCGGGGACGGCGTTCAGAGCCAGGTTGATCGGGGCGAAGGGCAGTGAAACGCCGGCGAACTCCAAGGCGCACCGTTGGAGCAGGCGGGTCAGTCCGGTGAAGCCGCCGGGGAACAGGTCGCCTGTCTGGACGAAACTTTTCAGGTTCAGCGCGATGATGAGGGAGG
This sequence comes from uncultured Bacillota bacterium, assembly GCA_947385365.1. GTDB lineage: Bacteria > Bacillota > Clostridia > Oscillospirales > Oscillospiraceae > Lawsonibacter. The sequence goes on from CANDKT010000195.1 coordinate 2,344, forward strand.
CGGCGATCACAGCGAGCAGACGGACAGCGGTGTCCTGCCAGGAGAAGTTGATTTTGTTTGCCATAGGGGGTATCCTCACTTTACCTCGGAAAGAACGTCCAGGTTTTTCATAAAGTATTCCACGCCGGAGTAGACGGTCGTCAGCACGATGACAGCCACGCAGATACTGTTGACCCACGGCGCGATGGGGAGCAGCATCAACACGATACAGACCATAGTAGAGGCGGTCTTGACTTTCCCGGACCAGCCCGCGGCGATGACGCGGCCTTTGTCCGCGGCCACCATCCGCAGGCCGGAGACGGCGAACTCCCGGATGATGACCACGAGCAGAGCCCAACCGGGCAGCTGACCGATCTC
>CANDKT010000196.1 GCA_947385365.1 uncultured Bacillota bacterium
AGGGCGGCCGTCACACCCCCTTCTTCAACAACTACCGTCCCCAGTTCTACTTCCGCACCACCGACGTGACCGGCATCATCTCCCTGCCCGAGGGCACCGAGATGTGCATGCCCGGCGATAACGTCGACATGGACGTGGAACTCATCACCCCCATCGCCATCGAAAACGGTCTGCGCTTCGCCATCCGCGAGGGCGGCCGCACGGTCGGTTCCGGCGTCGTCATCGAGATCAACGAGTGATTTTCACCAAAATACAACAGGTCCCCTCCCTGGGGACCTGTTGTTTTGCCCACCCGCCCTAAAAAATTGAGATCTGTCGGGGAAAAACTTCATTTTTCCCTTGCAATGGCTGGATATTTGTGGTACACTAGCTCCAGTGAACATGACAGCAACGGTGAGAGTGGGGTTTCGGCTCCGCTCTTTTTGATTGAGAAATTCGTTCGAGAATCTGGACCGGGTCCCCGCCCGGCCCGCTTGGAGGTCCTGCCTTATGCCGAAAGTCACCGACGCCGTCGCCGCCCTCGCCCGCCCCTTCGTGGAAGCGGCGGGCTGCTCCCTGTGGGACGTGGAGTACCTCAAAGAAGCCGGCGAATGGTACCTCCGCGTCTACATCGACAAGGAAGACGGCGTCTCCATCGACGACTGTGAAGCCGTCTCCCGCCCCCTGTCCGACGCCTTGGACGAGGCCGACCCCATCCCCGGCTCCTACACCTTCGAGGTGTCCTCCGCCGGAGCGGATCGGGTCTTGAAAAAACCGGAACATTTCGCGCAGTTCCAGGGCCAGGAGGTGGAAGTCCGCCTCTACCGCCCCCGTGAGGGCCGGAAGGAATTTACCGGACCGCTTCTCGGCTGGCAGGACGGGGACGTGACCGTGCTGGTCGATCAGACCCCGTGCGTGTTCGGGAAACAAGAAATCGCGTTGGTACGCCTGTACCCCCGCTTCTGAACGCTTTTGAGGAGGAGAGTACCGTGGCAAAACGAAATGCCAAAAAAGTCAACAGCAACGAACTGGACGGCGAGGAGTTTTTCGCCGCTATCGCCCAGATCGAACAGGAAAAGGGGATCAAGCCGGGTTACATGATGGAGAAGATCACCCAGGCTCTGCTGTCCGCCTACCGCCGGGACCACGAGGACGCAGGCGACAACTTGGTGATCGAGGCCAACCCGGAGACCGCGACGGTCCGGCTGTTCCTGAAGAAGGACGTGGTGGAGGTGGTGGACGACCCCGCGACGGAGGTCAGCCTGGACGCCGCGCGCGCGGCGTTGCCGCACGCGCAGTTGGGCGACGTGGTCCGCATCGAGATCAAACCGAAAAGTTTCGGGCGCATCGCCGCCCAGACCGCCCGTCAGGTCATCATCCAGGGCATCCGCGAGGCCGAACAGGGCATGGTCTACGACGAGTTCTGCTCCAAAGAACATGAACTGCTCACCGGCGTCGTCACCCGCGTCGATCCCCGCAACGGAGCGGTCGCGCTGCGCATCCACTCCGGTTCCGAGTTCACCGACGCCTACCTGAGCGTCAACGAACAGGTCAAAGGGGAACGCTACGTCGAAGGCCAGCGGCTGAAGGTCTACGTGGCGGAGGTCCGCCGCGCCACCAAAGGCCCGCAAGTCCTCATCTCCCGCACCCACCCCGGCCTGGTCAAACGCCTCTTCGAACTGGAAGTCCCCGAAATCTACGACGGCACCGTGGAGATCAAATCCGTGGCCCGGGAGGCCGGGTCCCGCACGAAATTGGCCGTCTGGTCCGCCGACCCCAACGTCGATCCCATCGGCGCGTGCGTCGGTCCCCGCGGCCAGCGGGTGAACACCATCGTGGAAGAGCTGAAGGGCGAGAAAATGGACATCATCCAGTATTCCGAGGACCCCGCCGCCTATATCGCCGCCGCGCTGTCGCCCGCCACGGTCCTCCGCGTGGAGGAGCTGCCCGACGGCAAAAGCTGCCGTGTGACGGTCCCGGACGATCAGCTGTCCCTTGCCATCGGCAAGGAGGGGCAGAACGCGCGTCTGGCGGCCAAACTCACCGGGTACAAGATCGACATTAAACCCGCTTCCGAGCCTGCGGAGCCGGAGGCGGACCCGGAAGAACCGCTGTTCGCGGAGGACGCGCCCGCGCAAACGGAGCCGCCCGCCGAAGGACTCGAATAACGCGGCGTCCGCCGCGAGTTTGGAAAGGGGGAAGCCCATATGCCGAAGAAGATCCCCATGCGGAAATGCGTCGGCTGCCAGGAGATGAGACCCAAAAAAGAGCTGATCCGCGTGGTGCGTTCCCCCGAGGGGAACGTCGGGTTGGATTTCCGCGGCAAGCTGCCCGGCCGGGGGGCTTACGTCTGCCCGGACCCGGCGTGCCTCAAACGCGCCCGGAAGAGCAAGGCGCTGGAACGCGCCTTCTCCGCGCCCCTGCCCGAAGAGGTCTGGGCGGGGTTGGAAGCCCAAATGAAGGAGGCGCCGCCGGATGAGTCCTGATCCCTTCCTTCACCTGCTCGGCCTGTGCAAGAAAGCCGGACGGTTAGCCGTCGGCGAGGAGCCGGTAGGCGCGGCGTGCCGCGCCGGTCAGGCGAGGCTGACCCTCCTGGCCCGCGACGCCGCCGAGTCCACCCGCCGCCGCGGCGAACGGTTCAGCGAGAACGGCCACGCGGTCAGATCGGAAGAGCACACGTCTGAACTCCAGTCACA
>CANDKT010000197.1 GCA_947385365.1 uncultured Bacillota bacterium
TGCCAGACTGTTCTCACGTCCGTCTGCGAGAAGACTGGGTAAAGTATTGACCAAGCTAGGACTGGAAGATTCGCGCATTACTTCCAGAATCCTTGATGGCCGACGGCGGTACCGCTTGCCCATGCAGAAAGCCCAGGATGTGGCGGCAATACGTATGCTATCTTAAGTGGATAGTGAATTGAAAGTGGGTTGTTTTCAGCAGTGACGCACCAGCTGGGATACCTTGCGGCACAATGGTTTCCACAGTTTTAAGTGGATAAGTGGATTACTTTTCTATAACTATAAAATACATGGTATACATAGGACAGTGTACTGTGTGCGTGTGTGTGTGCGCGCGTAAGGAAAAATGCGTCAATACACTCCCTTTTAGAACAGGAGGAATTTCTTGTTGTGAAAGAATCGGATATCGAGGCTAATTTGGTGAGGATGGTTCGGGCGCGGGGCGGGCTGTGCTACAAATGGGTCAGTCCGGGGAACCTAGGCGTGCCGGACCGGATCATCATTACGCCGGAGGGACGGACGATCTTCGTGGAGCTGAAAACTACCGCAGGCCGGTTGTCCGCAGCTCAGGTATGGCAACACACCCGATTGAAACAGCATAACGCGGACGTCCGCGTCCTGTACGACCGGAGTCAGGTCACAGCATTTGTGAGGGAGGTGATGCCCGTTGAAGTTCATACCCCATAGCTACCAACGCTATGCAATCGAACGGATCATTACCGATCCGGCGTTGGGGCTTTTCTTGGATATGGGCCTCGGTTGAGGCAAGACGGTCATCACACTGACCGCCATCAACGACTTGCGGTATAACCGCTGGGCTGTGAGTCGTTGCCTGGTAGTCGCGCCAAAGAAAGTAGCGGAGGCTACTTGGAGCAGCGAAGCCAGTAAATGGGACCACTTGAAGCACCTGAAAATCGTCCCCGTGTTGGGCAGCGTCCGGAAGCGTATCCGGGGGCTGCATACTCCTGGCGATATCTGGGTCATCAACCGGGAGAATTTCCCCTGGTTGGTGGACTACTGCCGTAATGCCTGGCCTTTCGACATGGTGGTCATCGACGAAAGTACCAGCTTCAAGAACAGCCAGAGCAAACGCTTCAAGGCCGCGAAATTGGTCCTGGACCGTATTGCCCGTGTCGTTCTTCTCACCGGTACGCCCGCACCGAACGGCTTGGAAGACCTGTGGGCGCAGCTCTACCTGCTGGATCAGGGCCGACGGCTGGGCCGGACCCTCACCAGTTACCGGGAGGCTTTCTTCACACAGGACCGGGCACACCCCGGCCAGCAGTACCGGACTTACTCCCCGCAGGACGGGGCGGATGCCCGGATTCGAGCCGCTATCGCGGATATTTGTGTCTCCATGAAAGCGGAGGACTACCTGGAATTGCCGGACTACATCGAGGACATCGTGCCGGTCGCACTGGACGCGAAAGCACAGAAGGCTTACGCCAAACTGGAACGCGAAATGCTGCTGGAAGTGGACGACCAGACCATCACCGCCGGTTCCGCCGCTGTGCTGAATGGGAAGCTGCTGCAGTTATGCAGCGGCGCGGTCTACGATGCGGAAGGCCGCGTCGTTCAAGTCCACGACTGCAAAGTCGAGGCGTTCCTGGAAGTGGTGGAGCAGCTGCACGGAGAACACGCCTTGGTGTTCTACTGGTTCCAGCATGAGCGGGAACGTTTGCTGGCCGCCTTGGAAAACTCCGGACTACGCGTGCGGCTCTACCAAGGCCCGGAAGATGAACAGGCTTGGAACAACGGTCAGGTCGACATCCTGCTGGCGCACCCGGCCAGCTGCGGGTATGGTTTGAACTTACAGGCTGGCGGCCATCACGCTATTTGGTTCGGGTACCCAAACTGGGCCTTGGAGATCTACCAGCAGGCCAACAAACGTCTGCATAGGCAAGGTCAGCAATACCCAGTGATCGTCCACCATCTGGTGGTGCAGAACGGTATGGACGAAGACGTCGTGCAGGTGCTGCATGAGAAAGGCGACGCCCAGGAAGCGTTGATGCAGGCGTTGAAAGCCAGAATCAAAAAATATTCGTCCTGAGCCTGACTTGGACATAGCAAGCAAACAATGGAGGATCACAATGGACTGGAAACGCGAGGCAATCGACAAGCTGAAAAATTACGCGGCCCATCGGGAGGCTCTGGAAAATATCCCGAAGGAACTCCAGCGTTTGGAGTCTGTTTACACCGGTATCCGCAGCACGGCTGGTCGCGCCACTGTATCGGGCGGCGGCGGAAGCCGGGAGGACGCCTTGTTGTCCAACATCGTCCACCGGGATGAGCTGAAGCGTCGCCTGAAAGAAGCGCGGTTGTGGGTGACTACTGTGGATAAGGCCCTGGCAGTTTTGGATGATACGGAATGTTTGATGCTGGAACGCTTTTACATACGCCGGTCAAAAGGATCAATTGACGACCTGTGCGAACAGTTGAACGTCGAAAAAGCAACCGTTTATCGTAGGCGTGACGCGGCTTTGCGGCGGTTTACAATCGCCCTGTATGGGGTCGCAGACAGCGAATGAAAAATTGAGAAAAAAATGAGACGATTTTTGGCCTGAAGTGTGTTATCATACTATCATCAAAAACAGGCGATGAGCTTGAGCGCACATCACGGCAATCGTGGTGTG
>CANDKT010000198.1 GCA_947385365.1 uncultured Bacillota bacterium
TAACCTGTTGTGACTGGAGTTCAGACGTGTGCTCTTCCGATCTCCGCTCTTCTGGGGCGGGACCGTGTCAGCTATAGTATAGCCCAGAACGCCGGAAGATTCAACCCGTATGCTCCGGGTAGCAGCTGCGCAGGTAACGGTCCGCTCCGTAGCGCAGGCAGCGTTGAAGCCGGCGTTCTCCCCGCAGGATGGTGCGGGAGACGGTGGAACGGTCGATTTTCAGCCGCTGCGCGATGTTCTGCATCGTCAGGCCCTCGCCGTAGTACAGCAGGAGCAGCTGTCTCTGACGCGGCGTCACGTCCTCCCGAAGGGCCAGCAAAAGGTTCCGTTTCAGGCGGTCCATCTCCTGGTCTTCCTCCTGGGACATCTGCTGGGCGTACAGGGACATGGAGATGGCGTACTCTTTTCCCCGTCTATAGTGTGTACTTGGCATTGCGGCGATACCCCCTGTCGTAGTAGCGTTCCGTCAGAACCGCCAGCTCCCGCGCCTCGCGGAGCATGGCGGACAGCATTCGGATACGGTCCTCCAACTGGATGCGCTGGTTGGTGTCCCGGGTCTGAGCCAGCCGTTTCTGGAGCTGCGTGACCCGTCCTTCCAGAGCCTGCGCGTGCGCTTGGTACTCCACAGATAATTCCAGTAGTGTCATGTTCGATTGGTCTCCTCCTCTTGTTCCAGCCGCGCCCGGCAGGCGGCGCAGATCTCCCGGCCCTGCCACAGCCAGGGGCTGTCGTACTGGTACTGCTCCGCCCAACACAGCGGGCACAGCCACGCAGGCCAATCCAGCTGCCTGTCCCACAGCGGCGGACGCAGAAACGTTTGTCTGCTTCTCGTTTTGATCCTCCTCTCGTTCTGTTCCGCGCCGGTCTCGCGTCAGGTTCCCCCCGCGCTCCGGCGGCAAAAATTTTTTGCAAAAAAACCTTGACAATCCCCTCTTCCTTTGCTATACTATCCCTTGCTGTTGGGCGAGGTGAGCCGTGCGGCAAACAAAATGCTGGTGTAGCTCAGCCGGTAGAGCAGCTGATTTGTAATCAGCAGGTCGGGGGTTCGAATCCGTCCACCAGCTCCATCCTCATGGAAATCGCGTTAAGGGCCTGATGTAACGGTAGCATAACAGCGCCTAAAGTTGTTTGTTGGGGTTCGAGTCCCTAAGCCCTTTCCAAGTGAACCGAAAATCAATATGGAGGAGTTCCCGAGTGGCCAAAGGGGGCAGACTGTAAATCTGTTGCGTTAGCTTCGGTGGTTCGAATCCACCCTCCTCCACCAAAACCGGAGCGTAGCTCCGGTCTTTTTTTACCCGGTTTGCCGAATGCTTCACGCGGCACGCTGCCCAGACGGCGGAAAACCAAGCTATAGAACACGCGTTCTATAGCTTGGTATAGCATACTCCATTTTCGTCCGTCTGTCAAGGCGTTTGAGCCAAATTTTTTTTGTTTTATCAAACGTGGCGTAAAACCCCTGCCTTTAGGCATGGGGATATAAGCCACACCTTTCTGGGATTGCATTCATTCTCATTGTGTGGTATCCTGCAAGTATGGAAGCGAGGTGATTTTTTGAGATGGAATACAGCTATAAATTCCGCATTTACCCGAATACGGAGCAAATACAGCAGATACAAAGAACTTTTGGCTGCTGTCGGTTTGTCTGGAACCGCTATCTTGCCTTGCGGAAAGAAGCCTATGAGCGAGACGGAAAAACGTTGAACTATAACGCCTGTTCCGGAGACATGACCCAACTCAAGAAGTCTCTGTCATGGTTGAAGAAAGTAGACTCCACTGCTTTGCAATCCTCTCTGCGTGATTTAGATACCGCTTATCAGAACTTCTTCCGGCGGGTGAAACAGGGACAAAAACCCGGCTATCCAAAATTCAAGAGCAAGCACGACCACCGAAGAAGTTACAAAAGCAAGCGCGTTGGGGAGAACATCAAAGTGCTGGATAAAGCGGTACAGCTTCCGAAACTTGGTCTTGTGAAGTGCCGGGTACCCAATCAAGTCAAAGGTCGCATTCTGTCCGCCACGGTCAGCCAGAATCCAAGCGGAAAATACTTTGTCGCTCTGTGCTGTACGGATGTGGACATTCCACCGTTGCCCTCTACCGGGGCGGTGGTCGGCGTTGACATGGGCCTGAAAGCATTTGCAATCACCTCTGATGGCGTAGAATATCCGAACCACAAGCACTTGGCCAAGAGTCAGAAGAAACTTGCCAGACTCCAGCGTCAGCTGTCCCGAAAAACAAAGGGCAGTAACCGCCGGGAGAAAGCGAGAATCAAAGTGGCTCGGCTCCATGAAAAGATTTCCAATCAGCGAAACGATACGCTCCATAAGCTCTCCACGGACCTTGTGCGGAACTACGACCTGATCGCGATGGAAGATTTAGTACCGTCCAACATGGTCAAGAACCACAAACTGGCCCGGTCCATCTCGGATGCTTCATGGGGTGAGTTCCGGCGACAACTGGAGTATAAAGCGGCGTGGTACGGAAAGCATATCGTCAAGGTTGACCGCTTCTTCCCGTCCAGCCAACTCTGTTCCGCCTGCGGCGCACAGTGGCCCGGTACGAAAGATTTGTCTGTGCGAGAATGGACTTGTCCGGAGTGC